>CP139021.1:0-82500 GCA_034044135.1 Flammeovirgaceae bacterium SG7u.111
CGAGGCGTTGCCAAATCGGCAGCTGAATATAGAAGCAGGAACAATCCTCCAAGAAGTTTCCAGCAGCCTGCCAAAGTAGGTTTTGGAGTTTCGTTCCAAAAAAACAAGGCGGTAAAGAAAGAAAAGCAGCGAAGAAAGAAACTGGCTCGTTATCATGGTGGGCCTACAAGCATGATTGCTAGGGCAAAATATAGGAATGCTGTGTTGAAAAGCACCAGAAAACGTGGCAAGCCCAAGCCTAGGAAGCAGAAAAAGAAGAAGTTGAAATACGATCCTCAAGAAAGGAAAATATGGAACTAGCCTGATGGCTACCCCCAACAAAAAGAGCTCCCACATCGGGAGCTCTTTTTGTTGGGAGCGAGAGGAAGTCACTCATTTATCTGAGGCTCTTTTCACAAAGGATTTCATCCATTCATCTGACTTAATGAAATCTTATGGAAAAACTTACGTAAAAATTACGGAAACTATATAACATTTAAAAGTTTCCGTAGTTTTGCATTACTAAACATAGGTAAACGTAGGGTTTGCAAACAGCTACTTATCATCAATCAGTTCAGATTGATGATAGCTACAAAGAGCGGCGCTGTTTGACAAATAGGCAAAACTCACAAGACGAATTAAACATTTGGATACACAAAAGAGAATTTTAGAGGAAGCGATCAGCTTGTACCTGAAATTTGGAGCGCGTAGGGTAACGATGGACGATATTGCCAATAGCTTAGCCATATCGAAAAAGACTATTTATCAGTATTTTAAAGATAAGGATGAAATAGTGGCCATGGCTATCAAGGGGATTTTGGAGAAAGAAGAGGCTGAGATAGATAAGCTAGTTAAAAATGCAGGAAATGCAATAGAGGGTTTTATCAAGGTTACAGAGTATTTCAGAAAAGTTATGAGGTCTATTAACCCAACCTTGCTTTATGATTTGGAAAAATATTACCCCAATGCATGGGCTGTTTATAAGGGACACCAAGAAGACTGCCATCTTACCTCACTTAAAAATATGTTGGAAAGGGGAAAGGAAGAAGGCGTGTTCCGAAAAGAAACAGATATTGAGGTATTGGCGCTTATGCGTGTCCATCAGGTTCAGTTGGGTTTTGACCAGAAAATTTTCCCCATCCATAAGTTTGATTTGTTTGAGGTTCAGTACCAACTGGTAGTGCATTTTATGTATGGGATTTCCACCTTGGAGGGTGCAAAACAACTCCATGAATATTTTTCAAAAGTATCGTATCTTAACAATCAAAAAAACTAACAGTTGTCAGTTGAATATTCGTATCGTATTGAAAATCAAACAAAAAGTATGAGTTTAATAAAACGATTTTTAGGAATCATTGGGGCGGTACTGCTTAGTACTATGGCTCTTTTTGGGCAAACGGCTCCAGATAAAGAGGCTTTTACACTGCAAGAATGTATAGAATATGGGTTCAAAAACTCAGTTTCAGCCAAGAATGCATTTATAGATGTAGAGATATCTAAGGCTAAAGTGAAGGAAATAAGAGCGGATGGATTGCCGCAAATAAATGGTTCTGCAGGTATTACTGATAATTTTGCCATACAAACTAGTTTCTTACCTGCAATCTTTTTTGCGGATGATCCGATCAATAATCCTCCTCCTCCAGATGCTAAGCCAGTTCCGGTTAATTTTGGTGTTCAATATTCTGCAAATGGAACTGTCACCGCTCAGCAGCTTTTGTTTGATGGAGTGTTTTTCTTGGGTTTAAAAGCGGCAAAAGTTTATACAGAATTAGCGAGTCAATCGTATCATAAAACTAAAATAGACCTTTCCAAAGCCATTCATTCTGCATATTATGGAGCACTAGTGAGCAAAGAACAATATGACCTTACGGTGCAAAACTTCAATAGGCTTGATACGCTTTTGAGGCAAACTACTGCTCAGTATGAAAACGGGTTTTCAGAAAAAATAGATGTAGATAGGATTCGGGTGACCTATAACAACACTAGGGCACAGCTTTCTTCACGTGAACGTTTGTACAACTTAAGTCTGAATCTGTTGAAATATCAGATGGGATATGACATAGCCCAACCAATAGAGCTTACTGAAAAGTTGGACGATTTGGCAATTTTAAATGCTGAGTTTGACGAAACTGGATTTGATTATACGCAGCGCATTGAGTTTACTCTTTTGGAAACCCAAAGGACACTTGATGAGATGAATATGAAGCAGTTCCAGTATATGTATTATCCAAAACTTTATTTGAATGCGAATGGTGGTGCAAACTCAGGAACTAATAAATATACAGACTTGGGGATACCTGACAACTGGTTTGGCTTTGGCTCGTTTGGTGTTTCCTTGACTGTGCCGATTTTTGATGGTATGAGGAAGCGTAATCAAATCTCCCAGGCAAGGCTTGAAATGCAAAAAACGGAGAACCAATTGATGGATTTAGAAAACATGATCAATGTAGAGGTGGTTCAGACTAAGATCAATTATCAGAACAGCTTCGATAATTTTAAACTGGCCGAGGAGAATATGGAGCTTGCACAAGAGATTTTTAGAGTGACCAAGATCAAATTCCAAGAAGGATTTGGCTCTAGCTTGGAAGTAGTAGATGCTGAAACATCTTACAAAGAAGCGGAAACAAATTATTTCAATGCAATGTATGATGCCTTGCTCGACAAGGTAGAATACTTGGCTTCTACAGGTCGATTACTTGAGTACTAATTCTTATAACAGCTTTTTTATTTTAAAAATGAAAGGCTATCAAACGTTAATCCACTAATCAATAAAATTGATAAAATGATAAATCTAAAAAGAATCGCATTACTCCTTGTTGTGTTTTTGGCTTACAGTTGCGCCGAAACTGAGGATGATTTATCTGTAGCTGAGAAAAAGCAACAGCTAGAGCAATACAAAAAAGAATTTGCCACTTTAAAAACTAAAATTGACAAGCTCGAAACCGAGATCAAAAAGGTGGAGAATGTTGATCCGAAAGCTGGCTTGAAGCGAGTGGAAACACTGACGCTTTCACCTCATACATTTGAGCACTTTATAGAGGTTCCTGGTAATGTGAAGTCGAAGCAGAACGTGATGGTGAACCCAGAAATGAACGGCATTATCTTGAAGAAATTTGTGGAAGAAGGGCAGAGGGTGAAAAGAGGTGATGTTTTGATAGAAATAGATGCGGTGCTTATCAGAAAAGGCATTGAAGAAATTGAAACTCGATTAGCTTTGGCCAAGACCCTTTTTCAGCGCCAAGAAAACCTTTGGAAGCAAGAGATCGGTTCTGAGGTTCAATTTCTGCAAGCAAAAAATGAGAAAGAAGCCTTGGAGCGCTCGCTTGAGTCGCAAAAGGAGCAACTGGCCAAAGCATTTGTGAGGTCTCCTATAGATGGGGTAGTGGATGAATTCTTTGTAAATAGGGGTGAAATGGCTTCGCCAAGTGTGAGTATAGCAAGGGTGGTAAACCTTTCTGTAGTAGAGATTGATGCAGACGTGTCAGAATCATACATTGCCCATGTAAACAAAGGAGATTCAGTTGTGGTCAACTTTAAGGCAATAGGGAAAGAAATAAAGTTGCCTATTCGCTATGTAGGTCAATTTATCAATCCAGAGAACAGGACTTTTCGCATAGAAATGAAAGCTAATAACAAGACTGGATTGTTGAGACCAAATACCTTGGCAGTAGTCAAAATCAATGATTTCACCAAAAAAGGTGCAATTACTGTCCCTTCCAACGTAATTCAGCGCTCTACCACAGGAGAAAAATTCTTGTACATAGCCCAACAAGAAGGAGACCTTGAGGTGGTAAAAAAAGTTTTTGTGGAAATCTCGAAGTCGTACGAAGGGCAAACACTGGTAACCAAAGGCCTTTCTACTGGAGATATGGTGATAGTGGCAGGGTATAGCGATGTGATTGATGGAGAGAAAGTGAATGTGGTGAATAAGTTAAGTATGTTAACTTCTAAATAATCCAGATAGAAATGGAAGAAAATAAAGAAAAGAATGTCGCTCGTGAGTTTGGGTTGAGTTCGTTCTCGATCAATAATAGTACGAGTGTGTTCATATTGACCGTGATCTTGATTCTCTTTGGGATGGTTTCATATACCTCTATGCCCAAAGAGCAGTTTCCCGAGGTGGTGATCCCTACGGCCTATGTGAATACGCCTTACCCTGGCAACTCTCCGGTAGATATCGAAAACCTTATTACAAGGCCAATAGAAAAAGAGCTGAAATCCATTAAGGGCATCAAAAAGATCACCTCTACTTCCGCACAAGATGTATCGATCATTGTGGTGGAATTTAACGAAGGCACAGAAATATCTAAAGCGCTGACAGATGTGAAAGATGCCGTGGATAAGTCGAAAAGGGAGTTGCCCAATGATTTGGACCAAGACCCTACGGTGATGGAAATTGATGTTACCGAAATCCCGATCATGGTTATCAACATCTCTGGTGATTATGAGATAGACCAGCTCAACGACTATGCCGAATGGCTAGAAGATGAACTTGAGACGCTCAAAGAAGTATCGAAAGTAGATATTAGCGGGTCGGTAGAAAGGGAGATCCAGATCAATGCAGATCTTTTCAAAATGGATGCGAGGATGGTGACCTTTGATGACATTGCCAACGCCGTTGCTGCGGAAAACTTGACGATGTCAGGGGGAGATATTCTTACCGAAGGGTATCGTAGGTCGCTCAGGGTAAGTGCTGAGTTCGAGTCGGTAAAGGAAATTGAAAACATTATAGTTAAGTCTGAGAACCAAAACACTATCTACCTTAAAGACATAGCTGAAGTAGTAGACAGCTATGTGGAGCGGGATAGCTATGCAAGGCTGGCTACCAATGAGTTTGCCACTGAGGGGAACAACCCAGTGGTGTCGCTCAATGTGGTGAAGAAAGGTGGGGAGAACTTGATCAATGCAGATACTAAGATCAGAGAAATATTAAAAGAAGCGAAGGGCAAGCAGCTGCCTGAAAACTTGGACATAGTTCTTACCAACAACCAAGCAGATAATATGAACCGCCAAGTGGATAACTTGGAAAACAGTATTTTCTCAGGGGTAATACTTGTAGTATTGGTATTGCTTTTCTTTATGGGCTTGAGAAACGCCTTGTTTGTAGGTTTGGCAATTCCTATGTCGATGTTCCTTTCGTTCATTGTGTTAAGCTTTATAGGGTTCACTATCAATATGATGGTGCTCTTTGCGCTCATACTGGCACTGGGGATGCTGGTGGATAATGCCATTGTGGTAATCGAAAATATTTACAGGCTCAAAGAGCTGGGCTATACGAATTTGCAAGCCGCCAAAGAAGGGGTTGGCGAGGTAGCGGTAGCTATTATTAGTTCTACAGCCACTACACTCGCAGCATTTTTGCCACTTGCCTTTTGGGGAGGGATGATCGGTGAATTTATGAGCTATTTGCCTATTACACTCATCATTGTACTTTCCAGCTCTCTGTTTGTTGGCTTGATTATCAACCCTGTTGTGGCAGCAGCCTTCATGAAGGTGGATAATGGTAAACACCAACCAAAAAAGAAGAAGCTGACTATTTTGGCAGTGGCATTGATAGTATTGGCTATCCCATGCTATTTTGTTATGAGTAGCTACACATTTGCCAACTTGTTGATGTTGTTTGCCATCCTTTCTTTATTGAATGCCTATACGTTTAAACCTTTAGCTTATTGGTTCCAAAACACACTGTTGGTGAAAATGGAGAACATCTATTTGAAAACGCTTCGCTTTTCATTGAAAGGTTCTTTGCCTTATGTATTCTTTGGGGGAACGCTTGTGGTGCTTGTGTTTGCATTCATGTTGTTTGGTGCTAATCTTCCTAAAATTGTTTTGTTCCCAGAAAACGAGCCAAACTATGTGTATGTATATGCCGAGTCTGCTTTGGGTACAGATGTAGAAACGACCAACAAAATTGCTGTTCAGATAGAGAAAAAGGTTTTTGAAGTACTAGAGCCATATAGTGATATAGTAGAATCTATTGTGACCAATGTGGGTAAAGGAACGGGTGATCCGAATGCGGGACCTGCTAACGATATTACTCCACACAAAGCTAAAGTTTCTATTGCATTTGTTCAGTTCCAAGAAAGGCAAGGGGTTAGTACTGCCGAGCTTCAAAAGAAAATTGGAGAGGCTTGCCGAACTATTCCTGGAGTAAAAATCACTACGGAGAAAGAAAATATGGGACCTCCGGTAGGAAAACCCATTAGTATTGAGGTGACTGGTGAGGATTATGTGAGTCTGATCCAAGAGTCGGAAGCGATCAAAAATATCATTGAACAATCGGGCGTGCCGGGCATAGAGCAGTTGAAGCTGGAAGTGGAAACAGGCAAGCCAGAGTTGCTGATCAACATAGACAGGAACAAGGCCCGCCGCTATGGGCTTTCTACCAACATGTTGGCTTCTACCATGAGGACGGCAATTTATGGAAGAGAGATTTCCAAGTTTAAAGATGGAGAGGACGATTACCCAATTCAGCTACGATTGAAAGATGAATACAGGTACAATATTTCCGCTTTGAACAACCAGCGACTGACCTTTAGGGACAACAAGGGTAAGTTTCACCAAATTCCAGTTTCGGCTGTGGCTAGTTTGGATTACAGTACCACTTTTGGTTCTGTGAAAAGGAAAGATTTGGACAGGGTAATTACCGTTAGCTCAAACGTGATTGATGGATACAATGCCAACGAGGTAGTTGCCGATATTAAAAATGTACTGGAAACTCATGAATTACCCGAAGGATATTCTTTCAAGTTTACGGGTGAGCAAGAAGACCAAGCAGAGTCGGTAGCCTTTTTGGGCAGGGCTATGATTATTGCCGTTTGTGCTATTTTCATGATCCTTGTTTCTCAATTCAATTCCCTAACAAAACCTTTCATTATCATTGGTTCGGTAGTGTTCAGTATGATCGGGGTATTCTTGGGAATTGTGATCTTTGGCGATGATTTTGTAATCATCATGACAGGTGTGGGTATAATTTCCCTTGCCGGTGTGGTGGTAAACAATGCCATTGTACTGATTGACTATACAGACTTAGTGGTGAAGAGGAAAAAAGAGGAGCTAGGTTTGGGCGAGAAAGAATCGCTGTCGAAAGCTGACCTCATAGAGTGTATAGTAACTGGCGGTTATACGAGGCTTCGTCCCGTATTGCTTACGGCAATTACCACGGTACTCGGTTTGGTGCCTTTGGCCACTGGTTTCAACATCGATTTCTTTGGACTGTTTGCCAGGTTTGAGCCCGAAATATACATGGGTGGGCAAAATGCCGACTTCTGGGGCCCTATGGCCTGGACGGTAATTTACGGCCTGGTATTCGCAACCTTCCTTACCTTGGTAATTGTACCAGTAATGTACTTGCTCACCGAGCGCTTCATCAACCTAACAAAAAGGGTTGGGGAAAAAGCCGAAGCTGTGGCTACGGAATAGATCGAATAGCTTTTTAGATAAAAATGAAACAGGCTGTCCTTTTGAGCAGCCTGTTTTTTTATGCTAATGGTGAAGAAGAAAAACTCAACTAGGCCTTACTATAAATATCAATCAACTTCTGCGCAGCGGCATAAGCAGGCATCGTACCCAAAGCCACTTGTTGCTCATGATCTTTGAGAATTGCCACAATTTTTGGATCGTGGTAAAAGCTGTCGATCAGTTCGTCTTTTATGCTGTCTTTCATCCATTGCAAATTCTGCTTTTGCCTGTTTTTTTCGAACCAGCCATTTGCCGTGGTTTTTTCTACGAACTCTTCCACATTTCCCCAGAGCTTATCTATTCCTGTTTTTTCCAAGGCTGAGCAGAGCGTTACTTTACAGCTCCAGTTCGATTCGTCGGGGCGGAAAAGGTGCAGCGCATTTTTGTATTCCCCTTTGGCAAGCCTTGCTTTTTTGAGGTTATCGCCTTCGGCTTTGGTAATAGCCAATCCATCCGCCATTTCCATAATTCCTTTTTTGATTCCTTGGAGCTCGTCGCCTGCGCCAGCAAGCATCAGCAGCAAAAAGAAATCGACCATGCCTTTCACGGCTAGTTCCGATTGCCCCACGCCCACGGTTTCTATCAGCGTAACATCAAAGCCTGCTGCTTCGCAAAGCAACATGGTTTCCCTTGTTTTTCTGGCTACTCCACCCAAAGAAGCTCCCGCTGCCGAAGGTCGGATATAGGCGTTGATGTCTTGCGCCAAGGTTTCCATTCGCGTTTTGTCGCCCATGATGCTGCCCTGCGTTTTTTGGCTAGAAGGGTCAACGGCCAGCACAGCTATTTTTTTTCCTTGTTTTATGATATGGTGACCCAGTGTTTCTATGAGCGTACTTTTGCCAACACCGGGCACACCCGTAATCCCTATCCGGATGGAGTTTCCCGTGTGGGGCATTATGCGCTCCAAAATTTGCTGGGAAAGTTCCACATCGCTGGGTAGGCTGCTTTCTATTAGAGTGATGGCTTTGCTCAACGTATATCGGTTTCCTGCCAAAATCCCTTCCACGGCTTCTTCCACCGAAATTCTTTTTTTTCTATATGTTTTCATAGATGATTTTTCATCGTTTGCGTCTCTTTCTGTCGCTTGCGAAGGTAGGGTACTAGCGAATAATTTCATAGGTGTACAGGCTGTTTTTAAGTAAGATTGAAAAGCGGCTCGGTGTTACCGAATAGGAGTTTTTACTCTGTTTTATTGATATTTCCCATTTTTTGTTGTAAAAAGCATGAAAACCTAACTTAGGAACAAGTTCTGGGCAACCGATCAACATATTTGAAGTATGGAAGATGAAAAACAGGAAGGCAAACTTTTGGACAAGAGGATTTTGTTTTTCCTGCTAAGCAAAAAAATAATTGAGCCTGCTAGGGCAAAGTTGGCTTTAGGGAAATTGGGAGTTTATCCCGACCAAAAAGAGTGGCTTAAATTTGTGGATATCATGTTGCTGACTTTTTCAGCAGGCTTGTTCATCAACGGAGTCTTTTTCTTTTTCGCTTTTAATTGGGATATCATGCACAAGTTTGTGAAGTTGGGCTTGGTGTCGGGTGGGATGTTGGTAGTTGGGGCTATCACTTTTGTGCGAAGCGGCAAAGAGCTGGCTTTCCAAGTGGGACTTTCCCTTTTGTGCTTGCTTACGGGCGCCTGGCTGGCAACCTTTGGGCAGATTTACCAAACGGGGGCAAATGCCTACGACTTTTTCTTTGGCTGGACCTTGCTTATCGTCATTTGGGTAGCTATTTCCCGTTTTCCTCCCCTTTGGATTTTTCTCCTTGTTTTATTGAATACTACCGCAGTTCTTTTCGCCGGGCAAGTGCTTAGGGTCTGGGACAGCACATGGCTGTTTTTAAGCCTCAGTCTTATCAACTTTTTCGCCTTGTCAGTGTGGGAATATTTGGCTTATTTCCAAGCTGGAACCAACATAGGGAAACTAGTAGGTGGGGAAAGTTGGCTTAAAACCCGATGGGTGGCTTGGTTGATTGGTATTGTTTTTTATGCAATACTCACCAATTTGGTTGGGTATGTAGTGTTTGAAAACGTATCTGAAGTGGAAGTAGGAATAGTCAGTATTTTAACATTGGTATTTTACCCTTTAGGCTATTTTTTATACCGAAACTACATCAAAGATTTAGTGTTAATGGCAGTTATTGCACTTTCGGTGATTGTTGTTGGCAATTTTGTGATTTTTAGTTTTATAGAGCAAGACTTTATTTCTGCAACGCTGATTGCGGGTTTGCTGAGCATAGGGGTAACAGTGTTGGTGGTGTATGAAATGGTAGGGCTTACTAAAAAATGGAAGGCAGATGAAAACTGATTTCACACTAAAAGAATTTTTGGGAGAAGAATGGGAAAGCTCGCAAACCGAGCTGGCAGGATTGGCAAAAACCAATCAGGCAGAAGTACACTGGGCGGTAAAGGTACTTTCCTTTTTGGGGGCATGGCTCGCTGCCTTGCTGCTTATGCTGTTTTTGGCACTGACTGGGCTGCTAGAGTCGGAAGGGGTGATGCTGGGGTTGGGTGTTTTGCTTACAGCAGTGGCGGTTTGGGTTGGCAGAGTGGAAAAAATTAGCCCGATAGCTGAGCCTTTTTTCCTGTCGGTAGGGCTGATTGGGCAATGCCTTTTTGTGGCAGGGGTAATCCTACTGCTCGACGGGGTGCAAGAGTTGCCTATTCTGCTGCTTATTGCCGCGCTCGAATTGGTAATCCTGATTTTTTCCCAAAGCCAATTGCAGCGGTTTGTGTCGGTAGTGGCGGTTGTTTTTTGCCTTTACGGCATAGTGATAGAAATAGAAATTCCACAACTCATCCATTTTATCACTGGTTTGTTGGCAGCTGGTTTGGTGTATATGTGGGTATTCAAAGAAAAACTGGTTTATCAGGTTCGCTGGATCAATGGTTATTTTGATGCAGTGGCATATAGCCTAGCTTTTTCGCTTATAGGGGTGCTGGCCGTTTCAGTGAATAGAGATTTTTACCACGAATATTTTGACCCACGATGGTGGTGGGTTACTTCGGGTTTTATTATTTTCTCACTTCTTTTTGCTTTGTATTTTGCCCTAGAAAATTTTCAGTTGCAAAATAAAAAATGGTTGGTATTAGGGCTTTGCCTGCTTATTTTATTGCCCACGCTTCCTGCTCCTGGCATTGCGGCAAGCCTCCTCTTTTTGGTGGTAGGGAGCTATCATGGGGAAAAAATACTGGTAGGAGTTGGCGTGATAGCAGGAGTGGTGTTCATTTCTTATTTCTACTACAACTTACAAGTAAGTTTGCTGCACAAGTCCTTTTACCTAATGGGCGCAGGGTTGCTGTTTTTCCTTTTCCGAATTTGGGTTAAAAAAGCTCGTTCATGAAGACTAGAACTATGTTTTTGTTGGTCAATCTGCTCATTGTCTTTGGTGTTTTCTTTTACGAAGTGATAAAAAAAGAAAAGATTTTGGACAAAGGAGAGTTGGTGCTTTTTGAGCTTGCGCCCGTAGATCCTCGTTCGCTTTTACAAGGCGATTATATGCAGCTACGTTATGCGATTACCAGCGAAATGTATCCTTCCGATATTCCCGCACGTGGTTTTTTAGCATTGAAACTAAGGGAAGAAAATATTGCCGATACGGTGTTGAGGTCGGTGGAAAGCCTGTCTGAGCTTCAAGAGGGCGAATTTCCCATCAAATACTTTTACAATGAACGTTTTGTGAGTATTGGGGCAGAGTCTTATTTTTTCCAAGAAGGAAATGCGGGGCTATTTGAAGAGGCAAGGTACGGTGGGTTGCGGGTGAGTTCTTCTGGCGAAGGGGTGCTGGTTGGACTATATGATGAGAATAGGCAGTTAATTAAAACAGAAATCCATCCTTCATCTGCCCTTTCGGGGAAAAGTGATTAATTTGTGGAGTTATCAACTATTTTCACAAGAACCGCTATGTTCAAAAAGATATTTTATTTCTTCGTTTTTGCCTTTTTGGGGCTTATCGCCGTCATACTTTTCAACACCTTCACGTTCGAATCGAAGCAGCTGGACGTGCCCAAGGCCGAGGCGGTTGAGTTTCCCGAAACTTCTCTCCAGCACTTTAGGCAGGCCATCCAGTTCAAAACGATCTCTTGGGAAGATACAGCGATGTTCGACCCAGAACCTTTTTTGCAGCTTCACCAGTTTTTAGCAGCAACCTATCCTTTGGCAGACTCGCTGTTAGAAAAAACAGTGGTGAACGACCTGAGCCTGCTCTATGAGTGGAAAGGAAGCGACCCTTTGCTAAAGCCTATCGTACTGATGGGGCATATGGATGTAGTGCCAATTGAAAAACCGCAAGACCAGATTGAATTTGAGCGTAGGGTTGGAAAGCTGAAAAGCGAGATGTATTCTACGTGGGAAGTGCCGCCCTTTGCAGGAGAAATGAAAGATGGATATGTGTGGGGCAGAGGCACTATTGACGATAAGGTGAGCGTGATAGGGAACTTGGAAGCGGTAGAAAGGCTACTCCAAGAAGGTTTCCAGCCGAAGCGAACGGTTTATTTTGCCTTTGGGCACGATGAAGAAATTGGTGGGGTGAAAGGGGCAAAAGCTATTGTAGATATTTTGAAAGCAAAAAATGTTGTTCCTGAGTTTGTGATGGACGAAGGTGGGATTATCACCAAAGAAAAAGTACCGGGCTTGCTCGTGCCCGTTGCCTTGGTAGGTACTGCCGAAAAAGGATTTGTAACCATCGAGCTGACCATAAATTTGCCTGGAGGCCATTCGTCCATGCCGCAAAAGGAAACCAGTATAGAGGTACTGGCAAAAGCAATTTTGGCTTTGCGAGAAAACCAGTTCCCTACAGAAATCACACCTCCGGTACAGGCTTTTTTGGATAGGATAGGTCCAGAAATGCCTTTTGGTCAAAAGATGGTTTTTGCCAACCTATGGTTGTTTGAAGGGGTGATAAAAGGAATTTACGAAGGCAGCCCTGCGGGAAATGCCTCGGTGAGGACAACTACTTCTCCTACCATATTTAACAGTGGGTTTAAGGCAAATGTACTGCCTTCGGAAGCAAAAGCTATTGTGAATTTTAGGGTGCTTCCTGGGCAAAGCTCGGAGGAGGTGATGGCAAGGGTGAAAGAAGTGATAGCTGATGATAGAATAGGGCTTGCTTTTTCTGGGAAAATAGACGAGGCGACACAAGTTTCACCCATCAATTCTTTTGGATACGAGGTAATTACCAAGACTATTAGGCAGCATTTTGATGAAACAATAGTGACTCCTTACCTTGTGGTGGGGGCAACGGATGCGAGGTATTATTATGAGCTCACCGATAATGTGTACCGCTTCATGCCAGTGACCGATCCTATTGGTTTTCACGATATAAATGAAAGAATAAGTGTGGATTCTTATTATCAAGCACTCAACTATTATTACAACTTGATTAAAAACAGCTCGGAATAGAAGTGGATTAGGCAAGGTAATAGTGTTGCCTATGAAGATTACATGGCTATTTGTCTAAAAAACTTGATTTGGTGTAAGGATCATCCCAAGTAATTTTATTTTTGTTAGAGAATGCCCTTTTGGGTATAAAACACAACCATATCATTTCTTACCTTATTCTTTTCACGTTGCCCATGTGGCTCTGAACAGTGAAAAATGACCTTACCTTAACCAATAACATTTAACTATCTTCCTGCGGTGCAACACATCAACCATTCTTACAATCCAAAGAACAAGTCCTACATGAAGGAACTTAAAATTAATCAAGTGCTAGATTATTTATCAAAAAACAGGATTGCCTTGCATATTACCTTTTGGGTATTATTTGCAACCTATTCCGTCCTTTTAGTGGGCAGCGTATATGAAAGCTACGATGAAGCTTTGGCAGCTACCGTAGCTGAGTTTTTGATCAATATTCCTTTGGTTTATTTCGGTCTGTACATCTTGATCGATAGATATTTATTTGTAGGGAAGTATATGCCATTCATAGTCGGTTTTTTGGCGTTGGTTATTTTGGGCGGGGTAATCAATAGGGCGGTATATCACTATATCTTAATTCCGAATTATTTTCCTTACAGGGGAAGTGAACTGCTTCTGAATTATTACCTTATCGCAAAAAATGTAGCTGGTATCAATTCTATTATGTTCTTTTTCATTTCTGTGAAAAGTTTGAAAAAGTGGTATACTGATAATGATACCCATAAAACATTGGAAAAAGAGAAGTTGGAAGCAGAGCTAAAGTTTTTGAAATCGCAGATCCATCCTCATTTTTTATTCAATACGCTCAATAACTTGTATTCTTTATCGCTTCAGAAATCTGATAAAACCCCTGAGATAGTGCTGAAGCTTTCTGAGCTAATGAGCTATATGTTGTACGATGCGAATACGACCAAAGTGACCATTAAAAAAGAGATCAATTACCTCAAAAACTACATAGATCTGGAGCGGATTAGGTATGGGAATAGGCTAGAGGTGATGGTAGATATTAAAGGTGATGTATCGGGAAATATGATTGCTCCCATGTTGCTTTTGCCTTTTATAGAAAATAGTTTTAAGCACGGGGCTAGCGGGGAGCTGGAAACGGCATGGCTCATGCTAGATGTAGAAGTGAAGGACGGCGTGTTGAAAGCAAAAGTAGAAAATAACAAAAGTACGGCAGTGAAGGATAGCATAGAGTCGGGTTATAGGAACGGAATAGGGCTGGCAAATGTGCGAAGAAGGTTAGAGCTGCTGTACGAAGGCGGGTACGATTTGAAGATATTTAACGAAGAAGAAAGTTATCTTGTGGTATTGAAGCTTGAGCTTGATAAGCATAAATTTGCAGGAGAAATACCTGAAAAAATGCAAGAGAATCTACAATTAGGTAGTCTAGTATTGTAGCGTTTCGAAGTTGAACGAATCTCACTTCCCACAAGAAAGTAAGAAAAACTGCTTATGAAAATTAGATGTTTAATAGTTGACGATGAGCCTTTGGCTTTGGATGTTCTCCAAACTTTTATTGACAAACTAGATCAGTTGGAGCTGGTAGGTAGGTGCCAAAATGCGGTAGAAGCTTACAATACACTCCGAACCGAGCAGGTGGACTTGATGTTTTTGGATATCCAAATGCCCAAACTTACAGGGATTGAGTTTGTAAAAAGCATAAATAACCCTCCTAAAATAATTTTTACCACAGCTTACCGCGATTATGCCCTTGAAGGTTATGAGCTCAACGCAATTGATTATTTGCTAAAGCCAATTTCTTTTGAGCGCTTTCTGAAAGCCGTAAATAAATTCGATCAGCTATCTCAGGCTTCTTTGTTTACAGGGGCAGTGACATCTGCTGTTGTAGATGATTCCAGTTCTTACCGAGAGGCATTTATTTACCTAAAAGCGGATAAGAAAATGGTGAAAATCCTTCTGAAAGATATTTTGTATATAGAAAGCTTGAAAGATTATGTGCGGGTAAAGACCTTAGGAAAAGAGGTGGTAGCTTACCAAAAAATATCCTATTTGGAAGAAAAATTGCCCGAGGAGAAATTCACCCGAATTCACCGCTCGTTTATTGTAGCCAACGACAAGGTTGATGCATTTTCTGCGACCCAAGTGGAAATAGGAGGGAAGGAAATCGCGATTGGGAGAAACTACAAAAATGAGGCTCTCACCAAATTGAATGAGAAAAACCTGTTGAAAGACTAGGCTGTATCTTCCATTTTGAAATCAGCCAAAAAAGAATTTAGTTTTTGCTCGAGTTCGTCGATGGGCATTTCTGGGGGCTCGTCAAATTCTTTAGTTTCAATTGCTCCATCTTTATAAATGGTCATTGTCCACCCAAAGGCATCATTGCTGGTGAGCGAAATATGCTGGAGGTTCATTTCCCAAACCAAAGAAAAATTGACAGAAGGAATTTCAATTCCTTTTTTATTTATTTTCAAATAAAATTTATCGTCATTTTTTGAATCGAAATAAAAGTCCCACAGAGGATAGGCGATAAGGAGTAGGCCGCCTATTAGGAAAAGAACCCCTAAAAAGATATAAAAGGTGTATTCAGTAAAAAGAGCTATTCCTACGCTTTCGGAAGGGTTTTGCAGTTGTTTGACTGAAAAAAAACTTCCTGCCACGGAAACTGAGCCCATCAGGATAGCACCAAGATTGAGTCCATGATGTTCGTGATCCTCCAATGATTTTATTCTTATATCTTCCATAAATTCTTTCTTTGTAGCAGGTATAACCTAAAAATAAAACAGGCTGTTTCGTCGGTAACTTTGGCTTTCGTAACTTTGTAAAACGGCTGAAGCATTTTAAACTTAAAACTAAAGGAAATGCTTCAATTCTTCACATGAATATACTCAACTCATGATTCATACTTTTATAGGCAACTTAGGGCATTTACTGGTTATTATTGCCTTTGTTACTTCTATGGTCGCAGCTTTTTCCTACTGGCATAGTAGCAGGTTGGGCGACTCGCTAGAAGCGGTGCAGATGAAAAAATTTGCCCGAATGTTTTTTGTAGTACACAGCGTAGCGGTTATCGGAATTGTCGCTTCCTTATTTTATATTATCTATAATCACTACTACGAATACCACTATGCTTGGAGTCACTCGTCGAATAATTTGCCTACTCACTTCATGATTTCCTGTTTTTGGGAAGGGCAGGAAGGTAGCTTTTTGTTGTGGATTTTTTGGCATGTGCTTATCGGACTTGTTTTGATAAAGCTTGCTGGGAAATGGGAAAACGAGGTAATGTCTATTTTTACCTTTGTACAAGCCTTTTTGGTTTCCATGATCTTGGGTGTAGTTTTCTTCGATCTGAAGATCGGTAGCTCTCCTTTTATCTTGCTCAGAGACGTGAGCGAAGCCCCTATTTTCCTTTCAAACCCTGATTATATTCCTGAAGATGGAAGTGGCTTGAACCCTCTTCTCCAAAATTATTGGATGGTGATTCACCCGCCTACACTTTTTTTAGGTTTTGCAGGCACACTTGTGCCATTTGCTTATTGCATGGCAGGTTTGTGGAAAGGGAATTTCAAAGAGTGGGTAAAGCCAGCTTTGCCTTGGGCGCAAATAACTGCCTTGATTCTAGGTTTGGGGATTATGATGGGAGCTTATTGGGCTTACGAGACCTTGAACTTTGGAGGTATGTGGAACTGGGATCCGGTAGAAAACGCGGTTTATATTCCTTGGATAATATTGGTAGCAGCTATTCACCTTATGGTGGTGTTTAGGAAAAGTGGAGCAGCCCTAACTGCATCTATGATTTTGGTGATAGCCAGTTTTGTATTGGTTCTTTATGCTACTTTCCTTACGCGAAGCGGTATTTTGGGAGAAGCTTCTGTGCACTCTTTCACAGATTTAGGGCTTTCTGGCCAGTTACTGCTTTACCTTTTAGCTTTCGCTATTCTTTCTGTTTACCTTTTGGTAAGAAAGTGGAAGGTTATTCCGAAGACAAATAAAGAGATTGATACTTATACAAGTGAATTTTGGATATTTATTGGGGCAACGGTTCTCTGCCTCTCAGGTTTCCAAGTGTTGGTGCCGACTTCTATTCCTGTATTTAATTCATTTCTAGGGATTTTTGGTATAGAATCGAACATGGCTCCTCCAGCCGATCAGGTAATGTTTTATACCAAATTCCAATTATGGTTTGGGGTAGGGATCGCTTTGCTCTCAGGCACGGCGCAATTCTTTTGGTGGGGTAAAATGGATAAGCAGCGCTTGCAGCATAATCTTTCTATCCCCTTGTTGCTTACATTTACTCTTTCTGGAGCTATTATCATGCTTTGGGAAATGTCAAATTGGCAATATATCGTACTGCTAACTACCTCTATTTATGCAGTCATTTCTAATCTTTTTGTGCTTTTCAGGCTTGCCAAAAAGAAGGTAAGTCTTTCAGGTGGAGCAGTGGCGCATATTGGTATTTCGATCATGTTGATCGGGATTCTTTTTTCTTCGGGTTATTCCAAAACCGTTTCTATGAACAACACGGGCTTGTTGTACAACCGTGAGTTTTCGGATGAGATGAACAAGGAAAACTTGCTTTTGTTCAGAAATGAGCCGTCTAAGATGTCTGATTATCAATTGGCTTATAAGGGGCAGCGAATACAGTCGGAGCAAGTGCCGGGGTATATTGATACGGAAAAGCTGATGATGATTCGAGACCCGTACAAGGCCATTGCTAGAGAGGATTTGGTTTACAAAGGGCAGACCTATGCGAAGAAGGGGGATACTATTCAGATTTATAATGAGAATACTTATTATGAAATAGAGTATGCTAAAGATAATGGCGAGGTATTTACATTATACCCTCGGATTCAGAATAATCCACAAATGGGTTATGTGCCTTCTCCTGATATCAATACCTTCCTTACAGGTGATTTATACACGCATATTACAAATATCCCTGACCCAGAGTCGGAAGAACAATGGAGCGATCCTGAGACTCATGAACTGAGTTTGCGGGATACATTCTTTGTGAACGATTATGTAGCTATTTTGGATAATGTGGTGCGTACTGAAGAGGTGGTTGGGGTTAATCTAGGTGAAAAGGATGTAGCGGTAAAAGCGCAAATAAGGGTATTTGGGGAGAATGGAGTCCATGACCTAAACCCGGTGTATTTGATCAAAAATATGCAGCGGGGGGTAATTCCTGAGGTTTCAGTCGATTTAGGTATCCGAATTAATTTTGATGATATTGATCCTCAAAGTCAAAAATTCACGTTCACTTCCTCTACTACACAAAAGGATTGGGTGATTTTGAAAGCGTTAGAAAAACCGCACATTAGTTTTGTGTGGATAGGTACTATACTGATGTGTATTGGGCTTGGATTAGCATTTGTGAGAAGAACCAAAGAGGCGAAAGAAAGAAAAGGATCAGCAGGCGCTAAGAAGAGAAAACCTTCTGTGGGAAAGGAAGTGGTATCATAGTTTTAAGTAAGATATAATATTTTTGTTGAATGAATAGAGATGAATGTTTCGAGTTGGGTTATGTGGTCAAAACCCATGGATTGGCAGGTGAGGTGGCTCTTCATTTAGATGTAGATGACCCGTCTATGTATGAAGATTTGGGAGGGGTTTTTATTGAGATCAAAAATAACCTTGTTCCTTTTTTTTCAGAATACACCTTTTTCAATAATGAAAAACTGGTGGTGAAGTTTGAAGATGTGGAAGACTTGGAAAGTGCAGAGAAATTGAAGGGCACGAAAGTGTTTATGCCTATTGAAAGGCTTCCTAAACTAGATGGAGATAAATATTATTTTCATGAACTGCTAGGGTATGAAGTGTTGGGTGTAGATGGAAATATAATGGGAAAAGTGACGCAGATATATGAAGCTAATGCGCAATCCTTATTGGCCTTTGAGCACAAGGGTAAAGAAGTGCTGGTGCCAATCAACGATGATATCCTTGTGTCAGTTGACAAAGCCAAGAAAGAGGTGAAAATTGATTTTCCTGATGGGTTGATAGACATTTACCTTGAAGATTAAGGTATAACCTGTTGATTACGAGTTTGTGGATGTTTTTTATTGTTTTATAAACAAAGTAAAGTTCAAAATAAATGCGCAGTCTTAAAATATATTTGAAGAAGAAATTTGTATTTTTGACTACAAATAACTGTTAGCAATAGTATATAGACTTGGGCAAAACTCTTTTAGAAAGCATTAACTCGCTTGTTTTTGCCTATTAATAAGATGCTTAGTCGATTTCATTATTTTTTTAATAACATAAACACCATTAGCCTTGACACTGATAAAGTCAATTTCTGGAATAAGAGGAACAATAGGAGGAAAGTTAAGTGAGGGGTTGACTCCGCTAGACGTGGTGAAATTTGCCGCTGCGTATGGTACTTGGGTAAAGACGGATATAAAGAAGCCTACTGTAGTAGTAGGTAGAGATGCTCGGGTTTCGGGAGAGATGGTTGCCAATTTGGTAAACTCGACCTTGATAGGCTTGGGCATTAATGTGATTGACCTAGGGCTATCGACTACACCAACTGTAGAGTTAGCTGTTGTCGATGCTGAAGCTGCCGGAGGTATCATTATTACGGCAAGCCATAACCCTGGGAACTGGAACGCACTGAAGCTTTTGAACAGTGCAGGAGAGTTTGTTTCTGAGAAGGACAGCCTTCAAATTTTAGCTTATGCCGAAGCGGACGAGTATGAGTTTGTGATCGCGGAAAAGCTCGGTAAAATCAAGAAAGACGATACGTATATAGAGAAGCATATCCAAAAAATTCTGGACTTGCCATTGGTAGATAAAGAAGCAATTGCAGCAAAGAATTTTAGGGTAGTGATAGATTGTGTAAATTCGTCTGGCGGGTTGGCAGTGCCTGCTTTGCTGAAAGCATTAGGTGTAACCGAAATACATGAGTTGTACTGTGAGCCGAATGGGAAATTTCCTCACAATCCAGAACCATTGCCCGAGAACCTAACCGAGATTAGTAATAAACTGGAAACAGGTAATTTTGATATTGGGATTGTGGTGGATCCAGATGTGGATAGACTAGCATTGATTTGTGAAGATGGAACTCCATTTGGGGAAGAATATACCTTGGTTTCGGTAGCGGATTATGTGTTGCAAAAAACACAAGGGAACACCGTCTCTAACATGTCGTCTACTAAAGCATTGAAAGATGTGACCGAAAAGCATGGTGGGCAGCACTTTGAATCGGCAGTAGGAGAGGTGAACGTGGTGACGACTATGAAAGAGCAAGGGGCTGTAATAGGAGGTGAAGGTAACGGAGGTGTGATTTTTCCTGAGCTTCATTACGGAAGAGATGCGCTTGTGGGAATAGCGTTGTTCTTATCGAACCTAGCCAACTTTGAAGGAAGTGCTAAGCGTTTGAAAATGAGCTATCCTAGTTATACTATTTCTAAGAACAAAATTGAGCTTACTCCTGAGATAGATGTGGATGATGTATTGGTGAAAGTGAGGAGGAAATACCACAATAATCCGGTGAATGATATGGATGGGGTGAAAATTCTGTTCGAAAATGAGTGGGTACACCTTAGGAAGTCTAATACGGAGCCTATTATTCGTATTTATGCTGAATCGAGCTCTCCTGCAACGGCAGATCATTTGGCAAATAAAATAATACAAGATATAAAAGAGATTATCACATTTAAGCCTGAGGAAGAATAAGCCTTCGGAGAGAAAATGTGAATAGGGTTTCTTTAAAATGAACTTGTACTTAGCTTTGCATTTATTGCAAAGCTTTTTTTGTATAAAAGGGCTTGAAAAACAGATGAATGATGAAAGTATATTTAGATAATGCGGCAACTACGCCTTTGGCTCCAGAAGTATTGGATGCGATGCTTCCATATATGAAAGATGGTTTTGGAAACCCTTCTTCCACGCATTCGCACGGAAGGGAGATAAGGGCTGTTATAGAAAAAGCAAGAAAGCAGGTTGCAGAGCTTTTAGGAGCTAGCCCCTCGGAGGTTTTCTTTACTTCGGGCGGGACAGAGTCTGATAATATATTCATACGAGGAGTTGTACGTGCTAAGCAGGTGCAACACATCATTACATCACGAATAGAGCATCATGCTGTTTTACATACAGTAGAAGACTTGGCTAAATCTAAAGCTGTTCAGTTGCATTATGTCGATCTTGATGAAAGGGGAATGGTTGATTATAAAAGCTTGTCGGTTCTTTTAGAGCAATTTCCTAACTCGTTAGTGTCCCTTATGTATGGGAATAATGAAATAGGAAATATAACTGACATTACGGAGATAGGTCGCTTATGTAAGGAGTTTGGGACAATTTTTCACTCTGATACAGTCCAAACTGTTGGGCATTTTCCAATTAACCTAAAAGAAGAGTCTGTAGATGCTATAGTAGGCTCAGCACATAAGTTCCATGGTCCCAAAGGTGTTGGTTTTTTGTATTTGAGAGGAGGTTCGGAAATTCCTCCAATGTTTACAGGAGGGGGTCAAGAGCGAGAAATGAGGTCTGGTACTGAAAATATTTATGGTATAATAGGTTTAGCCAAAGCGTTGGAAATCTCCTTGAGTGATTTGGAAGAGCACAAAATCCATATTGAAGGATTGAAGAAGAGGATGATAGATAAATTGAAAGCGGGCATTCCAGGGGTGGAATTTAATGGGTGTAGCGGGGAAATGGATCAGAGTTTATATACTATTTTGAATATTGGTATACCCAGTTCAGTAACTAATTCAATGTTGCTGTTTAGCTTAGATCTTGCGGGGATATCTGTTTCAGGAGGAAGTGCATGTGGAAGTGGGGCAAACCAAGGGTCTCATGTTATAAAAGAAATCAGCTTGAAAAGTATAGATATGGAGATTGTTAGGTTCTCATTTAGTCGATATACGACAGAAGAAGAAGTAGATTATGCGGTGGAAAAGTTGATGAGTTTGTTGGCTATAGGTTAGTTAGTTAAAATAATATTGAAAATATTTGCGGCATAGTTTGTTTGGTAACAATTATTCTCTACTTTTGCAGTCCAATTAAGAGAAACTATGGTCGTTTGACACGATCAAAAGTCTCAATCTAAAATCGAATTATATTTAAGGCAAGCTTTTTATATAGGTTTCACCACTTTTGGTGTATAACCAAGGTTAAACCATACTCTTATGTTACAACCTAAAAGGACAAAATTCAGAAAAACACAAAAGGGAAGAGTGCGAGGTGTTGCTCAACGTGGACACGAGATTTCGTTCGGTTCATTTGGGCTTAAGTCGCTTGAGCCAGGATGGATCACTTCTCGTCAGATTGAAGCAGCAAGGATTGCGCTTAACAGGTCTATGAAACGTGAAGGTCGTGTATGGATCAGGATTTTCCCAGACAAGCCGATAACTAAGAAGCCTGCGGAAGTTCGTATGGGTAAAGGTAAGGGGTCGCCAGAGTACTGGGTGGCAACTGTAAGGCCTGGTACTTTGCTTTTCGAGTCAGACGGGGTGTCTTTTGATACTGCTAAGGAGTCGATGAGGCTTGCTTCTCAAAAGCTTCCTATTAAAACTAAGTTTGTAGTTAGGAGAGATTATACATATTAATTATGAAAAACTCTGAGATTAAGGCTCTTACTGTTGAAGAGTTAAAAGATAAACTTGCAGCTTCTGAGAAGAGTTTGCAAAATTTGAGGTTCGCTAATTCAGTTTCCCCATTGGAAAACCCAATGCAGATCAAGGATTTGAGGAAGTTGATTACCAGGTTGAATACTGAGTTGCATAGCAAAAACATTTCAATGGTTAAGGAGAAGATAGAGTCTGGTGAGTTGACCAATTTCAATGCGAGGAAATTCGTGACTGAAAATCAATTTGGTTCACCAATCAATCTTGCCAAAGTTAAAAAAATCATTAACCAGTCAGCTAAGTAGTTGTTGCTAAACTCTTGAGAAATCATGGAAAGAAACTCTAGGAAAGAAAGAATAGGTATTGTCACCAGCAACAAAATGCAATCATCTATTGTCGTTTTGGTTGAGCGTAAAGTGAAACATCCTATGTATGGTAAATTCATGAAGCAATCGAATAAATTCATGGCTCATGATGCTGAAGACACTTGCAACATAGGTGACAAGGTAAGAATAATGGAGACTAGACCGCTCAGTAAGAGGAAAAGGTGGAGATTGGTAGAGGTATTAGAGCGTGCTAAATAAAGTATTGTTTGACACAACATCCTTACGAAAATGATTCAACAGGAGACAAGATTGAATGTAGCTGATAATAGTGGTGCCAAAGAGGTGCTATGTATCAGAGTATTGGGAGGTACGGGTAAGAGATATGCTTCCATTGGAGACAAAATAGTAGTGACTGTAAAGTCAGCCACTTCTTCAAGTGATATGAAGAAAGGTACTATCTCTAAGGCTGTCGTAGTTCGTACAAAGAAAGAAATAAGACGCAGAGATGGATCTTATATCAGGTTTGAAGACAACGCTGCTGTTCTCCTGAACAATAATGATGAGCCAAGGGGTACTCGTATCTTTGGCCCAGTAGCAAGGGAGTTGAGGGAAAAGCAGTTTATGAAAATTGTTTCATTGGCACCCGAAGTTCTATAATTATGAAAAAAGTGCAAAACAAAAAGTTCCATATCAAGAAAGGGGACAAGGTGATGGTGATTGCTGGAAACCATAAAGGCAGTGAAGGATCGGTGTTGGAAATGGACACAAGAAAAGATAGGGCGATTGTAGAGGGGGTAAATCTTGTGACTAAGCACGTAAAACCTTCAGCTGATAACCCTGAAGGGGGAGTAGAGAGAACGGAAGCAGGTATTCATATAAGTAACCTTATGCTTATTGATCCTAAAACTGGAGAAAAAACAAAAGTAGGAAGGAAGCTTGATGACAGCAATAAGCTTAAAAGGTATTCAAAGAAATCAGGTCAATTCATTGATTAAAGATGGCTACAGCAAATTTAAAAACTAAGTATCAAGAGGAAATTGTTCCTGCTCTCAGAGAGAAGTTTAGCTACAAGTCTATCATGCAGGTGCCTAAGTTGACAAAAATATCTATCAACAAAGGTATTGGTGATGCAGTAGCAGATAAGAAACTTGTAGATATAGGTATAGAGGAGTTGACGACTATTTCAGGTCAGAAAGCTGTCCCTACTTATGCCAAGAAGTCTGTATCGAATTTTAAGTTGAGAGAAGAGATGCCAATTGGGGCTAGAGTGACATTGCGTGGAGATATTATGTATGAATTTTTGGACAGGCTTGTAACAGTAGCTTTGCCAAGGGTGAGAGATTTCCATGGTATTAACGATAAAAGCTTTGATGGAAGAGGTAATTATACATTAGGTGTGAAGGAGCAAATTATCTTTCCTGAAATATCTATTGATAAGGTGAAGAAGATATCTGGTATGGATATAACTTTTGTAACCACAGCTCCTACAGACGAAGAAAGCTTTGAGTTACTGAAAGCATTAGGTATGCCGTTTAAAAATAAAAAATAATAACATGGCTAAAGAATCGGTAAAAGCAAGAGAAGTTAAGAGGCAGAAACTAGTGGCAAAATATGCCGCAAAGCGTGCTGAATTGAAAGCTAATGGCGATTATGAGGCATTAGATAAACTTCCTAGGAATTCCTCAAAAGTAAGGTTACACAATAGGTGTAAATTGACTGGAAGACCTAAAGGTTATATGAGAAAATTTGGCATCTCCAGGGTTACTTTCAGGGAATTAGCTTCTCAGGGAAAGATACCAGGAGTAACTAAAGCAAGTTGGTAAAATAATTGATTAAAAAGCCCTTCATTCCATGATGGAGGTGTTCTTAAATTTTAAAAAGCATGACAGATCCGATTGCTGATTACTTGACTCGATTGAGAAATGCCATAAAGGCTAATCATAGGATTGTAGAAGTACCTGCTTCCAACATCAAGAAGGAAATAACTAAGGTGCTTCACGAAAAGGGTTATATCCAAGGGTACAAATTTGTTGAGGGTACCAACCCACAGGGGTTGATCAAAATAGCATTGAAATACCATCCTTCTACGAAATCTTCCGCCATAATGAATATGGAGAGGATTAGTAAGCCAGGCTTGAGGCAATATGCCAAAGCAGACGGGCTTCCAAGGGTATTAAATGGTTTAGGGATTGCTATTCTATCGACTTCTAGAGGAGTTCTTACAGATAAGGAAGCTAGGCAGCTTAATGTCGGTGGAGAGGTTCTGTGTTACGTTTACTAGATAAGTACCTTATAATTGAATAAAAGATTATAATCATGTCAAGAATAGGCAAGAAACCCGTATCGATACCCCAAGGCGTTACCATAGATGTATCAGATGATAATCTAGTAACGGTGAAAGGGCCTAAAGGTGAATTGACGCAAAAAGTTGATTCTGATTTGAAGTTAGAAGTGAAAGACGGGGATTTAAGTATCGAACGTCCTTCAGAGCAAAAGAGGCACAAAGCAATGCATGGTCTTTACCGCTCTTTAGTAGCTAACATGGTAGAAGGCGTAACCAACGGTTACAAGAAGGAGATGGAATTAGTGGGTGTTGGTTATAGAGCTGAAGCTAAAGGAAACTTGTTGGAGCTTAACCTAGGTTACTCTCACAATATTTACTTCATGGTGCCAGAAGAGCTTTCTGTAGCTGCTCATACTGCAAGGGGACAGAATCCAACTGTAACTCTCGAAGGTATCGATAAGCAATTGATCGGGCACGTAGCTGCTGAGATCAGGAAACTGAGAAAGGTAGAGCCATACAAAGGCAAAGGTGTAAGGTTTGTTGGTGAGGAGATTAGACGCAAAGCAGGTAAAAGCGCTTCAAAATAAAATTTGATAAAATGAGTAAGGTAAAAGATTCTCGCAGATCAAAAATAAAGAAAAGGATCAGGGCTAAGATCTCTGGTACTCCTGAAAGACCTCGCTTGTCTGTGTTTAGGAGCAACAAATGCATTAGTGTCCAGTTGGTAGATGATACCAAGTCTACGACGCTTGCCCAAGCATCTTCTAGAGAGGTAGGTTCTAATACGGTAAATATAGAGTTGGCCTCAAAAGTTGGTAAACTGATAGCTGAAAAAGCTTTGGACAATGGGATCAAAGATGTGGTATTTGATAGAAATGGCTATTTGTACCATGGGAAAGTTAAAGCATTGGCAGAAGCTGCTCGTGAAGCTGGGTTGAAATTCTAATAATTCATATTCTTATGAAAAATAATAAAAGAAAATTAAAGGCGAGCGATATAGACCTAAAAGAAAAGGTTGTTGCTATCAAGAGGGTTGCCAAAGTAGTAAAAGGCGGTCGTAGATTCAGTTTTTCGGCAATTGTTGTAGTAGGAAATGGAGAAGGTGTTGTAGGGTATGGCTTAGGAAAAGCAAATGAAGTAACAGACGCAATTACTAAGGGTATCGATGATGCTAAAAAGAATCTGATAAAAGTACCGGTCTTGAACGGAACTATTCCTCACGAGATGTTAGGTAAATATAGTGGAGGACTTGTTCTTATCAAACCAGCATCTCCAGGTACTGGAGTAATAGCAGGTGGTGCTATGCGTGCAGTTCTTGAATCTGCTGGGGTAAAAGATGTTTTGGCAAAGTCTAAAGGTTCATCTAACCCACATAATGTTGTTAAAGCTACTTTTGATGCATTGCTTAAGTTGAGAGATCCTAAGATGGTTGCAGAGCAAAGAGCTGTTGAATTAAGCAAAGTTTTTAACGGATAATAATTCCTTAAGAAAATGGCAAAAATTAGGGTTACACAAGTAAAAAGTGCGATTAAGAGACCTGCAAAACAAAAAGCTACTATCATAGCTTTGGGTTTAGGTAGAATCAGCAAATCTAATGAGCTTGAAGCTTCTCCGTCTGTTTTAGGCATGGTTGAGAAAGTAAAACACCTGATAAAGGTAGAAGAGCTATAAAATCTTATTGACTTTTTGTAATTTTGCATTTAATATATAAAGCAAATGAAGTTACACAAATTAAAACCTGCTCAGGGTTCTACAAAGAAATCCAAAAGAATAGGTAGAGGACAAGGTTCTGGAAAAGGCGGCACAAGTACAAGAGGACACAAAGGTGCTAAATCACGCTCAGGTTATTCCCAAAAACTAGGGTTTGAAGGTGGTCAGATGCCATTGCAAAGAAGAGTTCCTAAGTTTGGTTTTACTAACCCAAACAGGGTTGAATACAAGCCAGTTAATTTGGCGAAAATTCAAGAATTAATAGAAAAACATAACATAAGCGAGCTTGGTTTAGAAGAACTTGTTACTTTTGGTGTAGTTGCCAAAAAAGACAGAGTTAAGATTCTAAGTAGTGGTGAATTAAGTTCTGCGGTTGAAATTACAGCACATGCATTTTCCGCATCAGCTAAAGAGGCAATCGAGAAAGCTGGCGGTAAGGCTATCACAAAATAGATATGAAAAAGTTTTTCACGACCATAAAAAACATCTTCTCTATTGAAGAATTAAGGAACAGAATATTCTATACCTTGGGCTTTTTAGTAATATTTCGCCTTGGGTCTTTTATTGTGTTACCTGGAGTAGATCCTTCAAAGCTTGATGTTGATGGGGGAGGTTTTTTTGGGATGATCAATACCTTTTTAGGTGGCGCATTTAATAGGGCTTCGATTTTTGCTCTAGGAATTATGCCTTATATCTCTGCTTCGATTGTAGTGCAGTTGCTTACCGTAGCTGTTCCTTACTTTCAAAAGATGCAGAAAGAAGGTGAGTCTGGTCGTAAACGTATCAATCAAATAACTAGAGGGCTTACTATTATAATTACTTTTGCCCAAGCATCTGGTTATCTCGCCACAACAATACCATCTGAAGCAATACTAATCAATCAGACTTTCTTTGTGTTTTCTTCAATGGTAATTCTAACATCTGGTACCATATTCTGTATGTGGCTTGGTGAGAAGATTACCGAAAAAGGAATTGGAAACGGTATTTCTATGATCATCATGATCGGTATTATTTCTACCTTCCCTAAAGCAATCATTGAGGAAATAGGCACAAGGTCAACAAGTGGTTTACTACTTATAGTAATTGAGTTTATTGCTCTCTTCTTTATTGTAATGAGTGTTGTTTTACTTACAACAGCAATAAGGAGAATACCTGTTCAGTACGCAAGGCAAGTAGTGGGTGGCGGTAAAAAGCAGTTAGGTAAAGGTCAGCGATCTTACATTCCTCTTAAAGTGAATTCTGCTAACGTCATGCCAATCATATTTGCTCAATCATTAATGTTTTTACCTTCATTAGTGGCAGCAATTTGGCAGGAGAACAGTGATGTTGCAAGGTATATCACTCAATCTTTTTCAGACTTTACTTCAGTAGAGTATAATGTAACCTTTGCAGTTCTTATTATTCTATTCACGTTTTTCTATACTGCCATCACTATTAACCCAAAGCAGATGGCGGATGACATGAAAAGAAATAATGCATTTGTTCCTGGGGTAAAACCTGGTGACCCAACTGCAGAATACATCAGTAATATTCTTGATAGGATTACCCTACCAGGAGCTTTGTTCCTAGCAATTGTGGCTATTTTACCAGCTTTTGCAAGTGCAGCGGGTGTAAGTATTAATTTCTCAAGATTTTATGGAGGTACTTCTCTTATCATTATGGTAGGTGTTATTTTGGACACTCTCCAGCAGATTGAAAGTTATCTGCTAATGAGACACTACGAAGGTATGATGAAGTCTGGGAACTTGAAGGGACGTCAAAATATTGCTATAGCATAATGATTTTATACAAGACCAGAGAAGAGATTAGCTTGATGAAAGAAAGTGCTTTGCTTTTAGGTAAGGCGCATGGTGAAGTTGCTAAACTGGTTAAGGCAGGAGTTCAGACAAAATATTTGAATCAAATTGCCGAAGAATATATAAAAGATAATGGGGCTCACCCTTCTTTTTTAAACTATAATGGCTTCCCTGCTTCTTTATGCATTTCCGTAAACGAAATTGTAGTACATGGGTTTCCAAGTTCGTATGAACTAAAAGATGGGGATATTATCTCAATTGATTGTGGAGTTTTTCTAAATGGTTATCATGCTGACAGTGCTTATACATATGCTGTAGGGGATATCGATGATAAGACGAAAGAATTACTTGAGGTAACAAAGAAGTCATTATCTGTTGGGATTGAGAATATGAAGCTTGGAGGAAGGATTGGTGATGTAAGTAGTTCCATTCAATCATATGCTGAGTCCAAAGGTTTTTCAATAGTAAGGGAGCTTGTGGGTCATGGATTGGGAAAGAATCTTCATGAAAAGCCAGATGTTCCAAATTTTGGAAAAAGAGGTAGAGGAGTCAAAATCGATAATGGTCTTGTGATAGCTATCGAGCCTATGATTAATCAGGGCAAAAGAAGTGTAGTGCAAGAGCGAGATGGATGGACAATCAGGACAAAAGATAGGAAACCATCAGCACACTACGAGCATACTGTAGCTATGATTGATAATAAAGTCGAAGTACTTACTACATTTGAATATATAGAAGAAGCTTTAAAGACACAATATGCCTAAGCAGTCAAACATAGAACAAGATGGAACAATAGTAGAAGCTTTATCCAATGCTATGTTCAGAGTGGAGCTGGAAAATGGTCATCAAGTAATTGCCCATATTTCAGGCAAAATGAGAATGAATTATATTAGAATCTTACCTGGAGATAGAGTTAAACTTGAAATGTCTCCGTATGATCTGACAAAAGGTAGAATTGTATACAGATATAAATAATACTACGGCATTTAAATTTTAATCGAAATGAAAGTAAAGGCATCTGTAAAGAAAAGAAGCGCTGATTGCAAGGTGATCAGAAGGAAAGGAAAGCTTTATGTTATTAATAAGAAAAACCCACGTTTTAAGCAGCGTCAGGGATAATATCACATTGTAAAAACTAGAAGTATGGCACGTATTTCAGGAGTAGATATTCCAGATAACAAGAGAGGGGTAATTGCCTTAACCTATATTTACGGTATAGGTAATTCATCGGCTCAAAGAATTTTAGAGGAAGCTAATATCGACCTAAATAAAAAAGTTCAAGATTGG
Source organism: Flammeovirgaceae bacterium SG7u.111 (assembly GCA_034044135.1). NCBI lineage: Bacteria > Pseudomonadati > Bacteroidota > Cytophagia > Cytophagales > Flammeovirgaceae > Flammeovirgaceae bacterium SG7u.111. The sequence continues at coordinate 29,785 of CP139021.1, forward strand.
ACAGATGATGAATCTGGAGCGATCAGGGATATTATCGGTAGAGAGTTTAAAATTGAGGGCGAGCTTAAATCTGAGTTGCAATTGAACATAAAGCGTTTGATGGACATCGGATGTTACAGAGGATTGCGTCACAGACGTGGATTGCCAGTAAGGGGTCAGCATACCAAAAACAACTCTAGAACGAGAAAAGGTAAGCGTAAGACTGTGGCAAACAAGAAAAAAGCTACCAAGTAATAAGATTTAATTTATAAGAGAAATGGCTCAGAAAAGAAAAGATAAGGCTAAAAAGAGGGTCGTTGTTGTTGATTCTGTAGGCGAAGCGCATATCAAAGCGTCATTCAATAATATCATAATCTCGCTAACGAATCAGGAGGGTCAGGTTATATCTTGGTCTTCTGCTGGTAAGATGGGATTCAGAGGTTCTAAAAAGAACACTCCATATGCCGCTCAAATGGCAGCTCAAGATTGTGCCAAAGTTGCGCATGATTTGGGACTTAGGAAGGTAGAGGTTTTTGTTAAAGGGCCTGGTTCTGGAAGAGAATCTGCTATCAGGACACTACAAAACTCTGGAATAGAAGTTACTGCTATTAGAGACGTAACTCCACTTCCTCACAACGGATGTAGACCTCCAAAGAGAAGAAGGGTCTGATTCTTATTGATAATAGAGAGATTATTTTAAAGTAAAATTCAAATCGATGGCTAGATATATTGGTCCTAAGTCAAAAATTGCAAGGAAATTTAACGATCCAATTTTCGGTCCTTGTAAAGAGCTGAAGAAAAAGCCTCATCCTCCTGGACAACACGGAAGGGGAAGGAGAAGAAAGCAGTCTGAATATGCTGTTCAACTTGCTGAGAAACAAAAAGCAAAATACACTTATGGTGTATTAGAGAAGCAATTTAGAAATCTTTTCGATAAAGCTGCTGGTCTTTCAGGTATTACAGGTACTAACCTACTTCAATTACTTGAATCTCGTTTAGATAACACAGTTTATAGATTAGGGGTTGCCCCTACTAGAGCGGCTGCTCGTCAGCTTGTTTCTCACAAGCATATTACTGTAAATGGAGTAATTACTAATATTCCTTCGTTTACTGTTAAACCTGGTGATTTGGTAAGCGTTAAGCCTAAGTCTCAGACGTTGTCAACTATTAAAGATAGCGTGTCTGGTCGCCAAGCCTCAAGGTTTAGCTGGTTGGAATGGGATGCTAGCACAATGACTGGCAAGTATATCAACCTACCAGAAAGAGAGGAAATTCCTGAAAATATTAATGAGCAGTTCATTGTCGAACTTTACTCTAAATAATTTTAGAAATACTATCCAATCTATTTTTCTTATTACTATTCTTAAATTAAAATAAAGCCAGGATGTCTATATTAGCTTTTCAAATGCCTGATAAGGTTGTGATGGACAAAGCCGATGATTTTCACGGTCTATTTGAATTCAAACCCTTAGAGAAAGGCTACGGTGTTACAATTGGTAATGCTCTAAGAAGAATTCTATTATCTTCTTTGGAAGGTTATGCTATCGTTGGAGTGAAAGTTCCTGAAGTTCTTCATGAATTTTCTTCAATTCCCGGAGTAGTTGAAGATATGACCGAAATCATTTTGAATTTGAAAATGGTAAGGTTTAAAAGAACTACTGAAAATCCTGAGCCCAAAATCACAGTAAGTCTATCAGGACGTGATGAATTTAAAGCTGGGGATATAGCAGAGTTTACCAATGACTTTACTATTCTGAATCCTGATTTCGTTATTTGTCAGCTAGATCCTTCTATCACTTTCCAAGTCGAACTGACTGTAGATAAAGGTAGAGGATATGTTCCAGCTGAAGAAAATACACCTAGCGAACAAATTTTCGGATATATTCCAATAGATGCCATCTTTACTCCTATTAAAAAGGTAAAGTATAGTGTTGAAAACACAAGGGTAGAGCAGAAGACTGACTACGAGAAGTTGATACTTGATATTGAGACTGATGGATCTATTCACCCAGAAGATGCGCTTAAAGGAGCTGCTGAGATTTTGATCAGGCACTTCATGTTATTCTCTGATCAGACTATGACGTTTGAGCCTGATACCAAACCAGGGGATGAGCCAATAGATGAAGAATTCTTGCACATGCGTAAGCTGTTGAAAACGCCATTGTCAGATTTAGATCTTTCAGTAAGGGCTTACAACTGCTTGAAAGCAGCGGATGTTAAAACTCTTGGAGATTTGGCTAGCCTTGAGATATCTGATATGATGAAGTTTAGAAACTTTGGTAAAAAATCACTTACTGAGTTAGAGCAGTTGATTGCCGAAAAGAATTTGAGCTTCGGGATGGATGTTTCTAAATATAAATTAGATGAGGATTAATTCTTCTAGAGATATTATTTGATAGAAAAAGAAATATTTGAATTGAAATGAGGCACGGTAAAAAATTTAATCATCTAGGAAGAACTGCTTCGCATAGAAAAGCAATGCTTTCAAACATGGCATGCTCCCTAATTTTGCATAAAAGGATAACGACTACAGTTGCTAAAGCAAAAGCTTTGCGTAAGTATGTTGAGCCCCTTTTAACAAAATCAAAAAAGGATACAATGCACTCAAGAAGGGTTGTATTCTCTTACTTGAATGATAAAGAAGCGGTTACAATTCTTTTTAACCAAATCGCTGAAAAAATAGCTGATCGTCCAGGAGGATATACCAGAATAATCAAGACTGGTCATCGACTTGGTGATAATGCTGAGACTTGCATTATCGAGTTGGTTGATTACAATGAACTATTGCTTCAAGCTAAAGAAGAGGCTAAGCCTAAGACTAGAAGAAGCAGGAGAGGAGGAAAGAAGAAAGAAGAATCTCCAGCTACAGCTGAGGCTGTTGTTGAAGAAAGCTCGGAAGAGCAATCTTCTGAACCAGATGATACTGGTGACGAGACTTCGGAAGAAAAAGATTCCTAATCAGGAAAAAGGAAATGATTCAGTTCATTTCCTTTTTTTTTAACCTTTTATTGATTTTACGACATAACTAGTGATGTTTGAGTGCAAAGTAATTGTTGACTTCGCTGTCATTAACTACTTTTGTACATTCACTTAATCTTAAAGTTAAATGGAATATCAATTTAGAAAGAAAGCAATCTTACTTCTAGAGGATGGAAGTGTGTTCGAAGGTCGGTCTATTGGAAAAGATGGGACAAGCGGAGGAGAAATTTGTTTTAATACAGGTATGACAGGTTATCAGGAGATTTATACTGACCCTTCTTACTTTGGACAAATAATAGTAAATACTACTTCGCACATAGGTAATTATGGCGTTATAAATGCTGAAACAGAATCTAGCTCAGTAAAAATCCAAGGTTTAGTTGTCAAATCTTTTTCAGATATCTTTTCAAGAAAGACGGCAGAAGGATCTTTACAAGATTACCTAGAGAAAGCTGGAGTAGTTGGTATTTCAGATGTAGATACTCGTAAGATTGTGAGGCATATCAGGGAAGAGGGAGCAATGAATGCTATCATCTCATCTGAGATTACTGATATTGAACAATTAAAAGCGAAATTGGCTGATGTCCCTAAAATGGGTGGCTTAGAGCTTTCAACTAAAGTTACAACTAAAGAGCCTTACTTATTAGGCGCTGATAATACAGGTTTAAAAGTTTCTGTTTTAGACCTTGGTGTTAAAACCAATATATTGAACAGCTTGGTAGAAAGAAATTGCCAGCTCAAAGTTTTCCCTGCAAAGACGTCTTTTGAGGAAATGCAAGCTTGGAATCCTGATGGGTATTTTGTCTCTAATGGTCCAGGTGATCCGGCATCGACAGATTATGCAGTGGAAACAGTTAAGAAAATTCTTGAAAAAGACATCCCTCTTTTTGGAATTTGCCTAGGTCATCAGATCATTGCTTTGGCTTGTGGAATCACTACATACAAGATGCACCACGGACACAGAGGGTTGAACCATCCTGTGAAGAACTTAATAACTGGTATTAGTGAGATTACTTCACAAAACCATGGCTTTTGCGTGAGTGAAGAGTCGGTTTCCAAATCAGATAATGTAGAAATTACCCATATTAACTTGAATGATAAAACAGTTGAAGGAATTAGAGTATTAGGAAAGAAAGCTTTTTCGGTGCAACATCACCCTGAGTCTTCACCTGGTCCACATGATTCTAGATACCTGTTTGATCAGTTCGTGGGTATGATGACAAATGCAGAAGAAGTTAATGCATAACAATAAGTTATTTCAGGAATATAAAAATGGCTACTCAATTAATTTGAGTAGCCATTTTTTATGAAGAATATTTCTATTTCTCTACCCTAAGGAAAGTTTAATACCAGCAATGGCTTGAGATAGGTTCTCAGTTAAGATAACCTCTGGAGAGATATTGAATTTGTTCTTGATATTTAAAGAATAGTTGATCTTAATAGCTCGAGAATCAAATATGCTGCTAGAAGGATTCAAAAGCATTCCTACCCCGACCTCATGACCTGTGACAGCTTTACCAGTTGAAATATTTCGTTTTCCAAAAGATGCCTCTAAGAATACGTTATTTGATAATGTTGATTTCCCTTCCGTATTTTCTCCTAGTAGCCCATAGTTGGAAACTGTGGCAGAAGCAAGGGTTACTTGAGGTTTGGTTTCACTCACTTTCTGATAGCTAAACTTCGCTCCTATATATGCTCCAAACTCTTTGTTGACCATAGCAAGTCCAATTGGTACGCTCACTTTAAGTTTAGGGATAGTAACAGATTGTTGATCACTATTTTCCAGTGACAGGCCATCCAATACGTTTGAGCTATTTTTGGTAAATAGGTTACTAACAGGCATAGCAAATCCAAATCCTTTAGACTCAAAAGAGCTAGGTTTACTAGTTTTAGACGTAGCTAAAGCCGTGATTTCAACTGGTTGTTCGATTAATAATTCAGTTTCATTTTGGCTATCTAGCGATAAGCCAGAGCTAAATATAGAAGAGGTATGGACAATACTTTGGTTTTCTGAAGTAGCCTTACTGAAGAAAACTTGCTTATCTTCTACAGGGCTTAATGATGCCTCTTGTACCTCAGAAGCTAATTCTTCTGTAGCTTGTGAAAGGAATAAATTTCCCCCTTCTTTCACTGCATACTGGCTGATGATATAACTCCCCAATGTACCTGCAGCAAAAAGCATTACTGTAATAGCAGCAGCTAAGTCGAAGATACCTGGAAATTTCCTGTTCCCTTGCTTCTGGAGCCCATCTTGGATTTTGTCGAAAGTGCTATCCATATTCCAGTTTTTTACCTGAGGAGGGAGTCCCTCAAGGTTGTTCACCGAATCTCTGAATAGGCTATCTAACTTTTCGTCTTTCATTATTTTAAATATTTTTTGCCAAAAGTTTTCTTAAGGTTGCTCTAGCTTTACTGAGCTGGGACTTAGAAGTGTTTTCGCTAATGCCAAGTTGTTCGGCAATTTCTTTGTGGCTATATCCTTCAATAGCATATAGGTTAAAAACAGTCCTATAGCCCATGGGAAGCTTAAGTATAATAGCGTAAATATCTTCGGCGGCAAGCTCACTTTCCACAGATGCCCCAGTTTCTACTATGGAGGCTTCTGTGGAAGACACTAAGTTAAAATTGTTGTTTTTGCGGAGGAACATTAAAGATTCATTTACCATAATTCTTTTTATCCAGCCCTCAAAGCTTCCATTTCCTCGGTGCTCAAACCTATCTAGGTTTTTAAAGACTTTCATAAAGCCTTTTACCAATACATCTTCGGTATCAAATTCATTTTTGACATACCTAAAGCACAGCCTATACATCTTAGGTGCATACTGTTCGTAGAGAGTGCGCTGAGCGCTTGCTTTACCCTCCTTACACCAGCCTATGAGCTGTTCTTCTTTCAATGTTGCGTAGTTTTTCTCTATGGTATCCAATCTTTATAATGCTGAAAGAGTAAAAAAGGTTGTTTGATTAGTTTTTATGCCAAATTTCAAATGCCTTTTATAATTAGAATGCATAAAAGTAGACACAGGTTTCCTATAAAGCGGTTAAACCCCTGTTAAAAAAGAATAAATACTGTTAAAAACGATCTGATTATAGATTGAACCAATAAGTAAGCTTCGCAACAATAGCTCTGTTTTTGGTAGTGAAGTCGGTAGAATAGTAGTTGTCAGTGTACACCAAGTAGAAATCAGAAACAGGCTTAAAGCGGTATTGAAGCCTTGCATTGATGTTTACATTGTCAATTTGGTCATTATATTGGAAGAAGGTGGTGAGGAAAACACTTCGAGAAAAAGTGATATCGAACCTTGGCCCTACCAATATGATATTTCCACTAGAGTGTGGCTCAGGAAGGTTGATTTTATTGTAAGAAAAATTAAGAGAAGCAATTCCAAAAGGCTGGAAACGGTAATTGATATCTCCTTTGATACTGAAAAGATCACCATTGTAATATTCTCCCAAAATAGTTTCAGCAGCAAAATAAAATTTCTTGCGCTGGTCAGAACTGAAGCTGCCGCCAACACTCGAATAGCTGTGGTCGGATCCCTCTGGCAAAGGAACCCCGCCAGATCTGGTAGGATCAAAATCTCTAAATAGGTATGTGTATTCATTTTGCACACCTAGGTTCATGCTAGCATTATTGGCAAAGCGGAACTCATAAAAAAGGGTGTACCTATGATCTGTTTTACCATAAGTTTCATTCCAAATATATTCAGCTTCTATGCCAGGACCATGCTTAGCAATTTTGTTGTTTGGGTAAAAGGTATATTGAGCTGTAGGTGCAAGCCTTTTATAATCTTTACGAGGAGCAAACCCAACCTCTGGGTTAAAGTTTTTCCCCACTATTTGGTGGTTCCACTCTAACCTGACCGCAGGGCTGTTGTATATTAAATTTGCACCATGGGAAAAAGCGTCTTTATTATTTTCTGTAGAAAAAGATTGATGGTAAAAAAATTTACCTGTCCATTTATTATCCTGAGAAGCGAGATTATAGTCGATACCGGCGAGCCTGTTGTAGTTGTTACTGGCAATGCCAGGAGTTAAGGTGGAGTCCCCATCAAACACATGTGTTGCCTGCTTGTTAATTCCGATAATAGAGATATTAGAACGGGCAAAAACCTGTCGTTGAAGAGCCAAAACAGAGTAATTGTAACCAGGTTGGGAGATAGAAGCATCTTTGGCTGTTTGCATGTTCATCACACCCATCCTCCATTTTTCATTTACTCTTCCGCTAAGGCGTGCCCCATAGTGAATTGGGTTTTGAACATTAACCCCCGTATTTGGATCAAGGGCAATTCCAATTCTTCTAGAGAAGAAAGGCCTAATTCTCGACGATCCGAACGAGGCAAAAATATCTTGGTTTTCGAGAAAAAACTGACGGCGTTCAGGATAAAATAGTTCGAAGCGGGTCAGGTTTGTTTGCTGGACATCCGCTTCAACCTGCGAAAAATCTGGATTAATAGTGAGGTCAAGGTTTAAAGAGGGTGTAATACCAATTTTAGCATCTCCCCCAAAGTTGAACTTATTTTCTGACTCACCGTCCTCTATATAATCGGTGACAGACGAACCTGACACATATGGGATAAGCGCGATATTAGGTCCGGGCTTTTCAAGCGGTTCTTCAAAAATTATATCTCCCGAAAATGCTACAGAAATTATACTCTGATTTCTTGGAATCATCCCCCAAGATGATTGCTCTGCAGTTTTGCTATCTATACGAAAAAAATTAGCTTTCCATATCTGTGAGCCTCCTTGGTAGCGCAAGGTCTTGAAAGGAATTGCCATTTCTGCTGTCCAATATCCTTCGTGCATTTTTGCTCCAGAAAACCACTTGTTGTCCCAAGAAAGGTCAAACCCAGAACTACCTCCCGATCCACCCGAAAGCCCAGATACCAATGCTTCTCGTTGAACACCAAATGGGTTTATTCCAAACAACATACCATTGGTTTGGTCTTGGAAAGGGTCGAAGACTACAGAAACCAAATCGTTGTGCGTTCCACTAAAATCTCTTCGTAAAGATGTAGTAACCCAAGGCCCAGGTTTAGGGTCTATAACCTTAAACGCGACATATATAAACTGTTTGTCGTAGGTAATCATCACCTCAGTACTTGTTTCCGACTTTAGGGAGTCCATTGGGAAGTGTTGCCAGAAACTTTTAGTACGGGCAGTATTTTGCCAAGTTGGGTCATCTAGCACTCCATCAACTTTTATTTTTTCAGAGGTTTTCTTCACTTTAAGTAAGGGTCTAATACTTTTGGTAGACTGCCCAAATGAACGGTGAAAATCTAGTGATAAAAAGGTACATACAAGGGCGACTAAGTAGAAGAATTTACTCACTATCATTAAAAAGGTTTATGAATAAAATAGGGGAGCTAGTACAAAAAATAATAGAACTGAAGTCGGTTGACCCAGTTTGCTGTGGTATAAAGGAAGGTGGTATGACAAAAATAATGAATTAATAAAACAAAAGGACTCAGGAAGGCTAAATGGCGACAGAATGGTCATAGTAAAATACAAGATGTATGCTTAACCTTATTAGGCACATTCCTTCACCTAGTCTACAAGCCGTTTATAAGGATTTATACGATAAAAATCGTAGTAAAATTTGCCATTACGATAGATGTCGTATATAATTGTATTACGATAACTGTCGTATAAAGTCTCTTGGATACAGTTTGTCAAGGGACAAAAGGAAAATTGATCTAGTGTTTTTAGATATAAACTACCATCCTTTAATAATTTGAAAATATGGCTAAAAAGGAAAAATCATTAAAACCTACTGAAGCGGAGCTAGAAGTGCTACAGGTACTTTGGTCGGAGGGAGCTTCAACGGTGAGGTTTGTTCATGAAAAAATAAACGAAACCAAAGAAGTAGGCTACACCACCACGCTCAAAATCCTTCAAAATATGCTGGAAAAAGGCTTGGTTATGAGGGACGAGCAAAGTAGAACACATATTTATAAAGCTGCCGTGGCGGAACAAGATATCCAGAAAAAACTGCTTGACCGCTTCCTCGAAACCACATTTGGAGGCTCGGCACTGAAACTTGTAATGCAGGCCTTGGGCAACAATACTACAACACAAGACGAACTAGCTCAAATCAGAGAATTTCTTAACGAAAAAGAAGGAGGTAAAAAATGAATCTCATAGAAAAACTACTCTCGTCGGAAGTTGTACAGGCACTTGGTTGGGCCATTTTGCATTCTTTATGGCAAGGATTTTTAGTTGCCCTTATTTTAGGAGTGCTCATGCTGCTGTTGCACAAGCATTCTTCTACAGTGAGGTATTTCGTGTCGGTTACAGCACTTGTAACCGTGCTTTTGCTCTCAGCGGTTACCTTCTTTGGCTTATATGATTCGCTTAGGCAGCCTCTACCAAAAGGCGATGTTTCCGTTAAGTACAAAATTATTCCGAATATAGGTGAAGGGCATACCTATTACCAAATTCCTAAAGAGGGTGGATTTTGGACTTCTTTAACTTCTTTTATCGATTATTTCAATATGCACCTTCCGCTCATAGTCACTATTTGGCTTGTTGGGGTAGCGGTACTAGCTTTGAGGTTACTCGGAGGCTTGGCTTATGCTCAGCGATTGAAATCGTATCGTACCAAAATGCTAGGGGAGGCTTGGCAAGCAAAGCTTAAGAAGATGGCAAATCACCTGCGTATAAAACAGGAAATAGAGCTATTAGAATCATGTTTTGTCAAAGTCCCCATGGTAATCGGGCATTTGAAGCCCGTGGTTTTGCTGCCTGTAGGTACGGTTACAGGGCTTTCAGTGGAGCAAGTGGAGGCTATTTTGGCACACGAGCTAGCCCACATTTCCCGCAACGATTACTTGGTAAATATTTTCCAGTCAGTGGTAGATTTGATATTTTTCTATCACCCTGGGGTTTGGTGGATTTCTGCCAACATCAGGTCCGAAAGGGAAAACTGCTGCGATGACATTGCAGTAAGCCTTAGCGACGATCGCCTTGCGGTGGCAAAAGCTCTAACCAACTTGCAAACTATTACGTGGAGTGCCCCAAATATGGCGATGGCGGCTACAGGCAAGAGTGGAAAGTTATTCAATAGAGTAAAAAGATTGGTTGAGGCAAAAAGTACCAACCCAACTTTCAAAGAAGGATTTATTGCCGCATGCGTGTTGATGGTAAGTATTCTGAGCTTGTCCTTCAACGCTAGCTCAAACTATGAAAGCAACCCTGAAGAACCGACTCAAGTATGGGTAGAAAAAGAAATGCCATTTCTTGCTACTACTGTGACCTCAGAATCAGAAGTACCTGAGGCAATTGCACCTGAAATAGTAGAAAAAGAAAATAAAAGCGCAACAACGGTAGCAAGTTCGAAGGTAGAAGTGGTAAACGGTGAAATAGGTGTTGCCACTGCTATTTTGCCTGCACCGGTGGGAATTGCCTCTAAAATGGCCTACCCAATTATAGTGGGAAGCGATACTACCAAAAACAAATATTGGTACAGGGCAAACCAAACACTAAGCACTACGCTCAAAAATGGCAAATATGCTTTTATTCGCTATGATGAAAAGGGAGAAATAGCCGAAATGTTTGTAGAAGGAAAAAAGGTAAGCAAGAAAAAGTTTGCCGAATATGAGCCAATGCTGAAAAAAAACGTGTGGGCAAATGATTTCCAAAGGGCTCAACATGAAAGGGAGCGCGCAGTCGCTAATGCTTTGAGAGAAGCGAAACGAGAAACTGCTAGGGCACAAATGGAGACAGAAAGAGCAGTAAATAGGGCAATGCGAGAGGTGGAAAGGGAAACTGCAAGAGCAAAAGTTGAATGGAGCGAGCACGAGGAAGAGTGGCAGGAGGCCATGGCAGAAAGCAGAGAGGCAATGGCAGAAGGAAGAGAGGCTTGGCACGAAGCAATGGAAGAACTAAGAGAGATGAATATTGAGCTTTCCGACAGCATGAACGTGAATTTTGTGATGCCTGTTATTCCCAACTTTGTTTTTGCCGACTCAGGTATAGTCTGGAATGGGGTAGCTGTAGGAATCGATGCTGCATTGCAAAGCTTAGAAGCTCTTGAAGGGCTAGAAGCATTGGAGGGTTTGGAAGGCTTAGCGGAGTTAGCCGAATTAGAAGAGTTAAAAAATTTGCATGAGTTCAGTAATGGAGCGAATTACAGAAGTTGGTCGTACGGAGGTATGCAGAAAAGTTTACTAGATGCGCTCAGAAGTGATGGTTTTGAGCCAAAGAGCAATGGTGAGTACAAATTTGATATAGATGGAGAAAGGCTATTGGTGAATGGGAAAAAGCAGTCAGATGAGGTGTACCAGAGATATAAAGAAATACTTGAGCAGGAAACGGGGAATGATTTGGATGAAGGAATGCACTACATTTTGACAATAGAAGAAGATTGAGGCGAACCCTATCATTAGTTCTTGCGTTCTAATAGCAAAGTCATAACGCCCAATTTGACTGTATAAAGCCTCCAGCCCTTGAAAGGGCTGGGGCTTTTTGCATTTTATACCTTTGGTCAAAACTATTTTACCGCCAATTGCTTTTGGCGGGTCTCAAATTCCTTCAAGCCACTGTCAAGAAAGTCTACAAAATTCTGAACTTCCAAGTCAAATGCTTTAGGTTTTGCTAAAAGTTCTCCTTTATGGTCAAGAAGTAAATAGAACGGTTGAGCATTGTTTTTAAATTTACTAATTTGCCAATCTGCATTTACCTCGCCCAAAGTCTTTTTCACTTTTCCATCGTACGAAGAAGTTACCCATTCACTTTCAGGTAAAAGCGTACGGTCATCCACATACAGTGCAACTACTACATATTCATTTTTCAAACGCTTAAGTACAGGCGTTTCTCCCCATACATTGTCTTCCATTTTTCGGCAGTTCACGCAACCATGCCCCGTAAAATCAATAAATATTGGTTTGCCTTCCGCTTTTGCTGCTGCCATTCCTTCTTCTAGGTCAAAATAACCTTGTATTCCGTGTGGAAAATGAAGTTTATCAGCATATTTTCTTTTCGAATAATTACTAGCAGTAGTCACATTGCTCTGAGAAGTTGAGCTACTTCCAGCATTTTCCCGTATCGTTTTTACTAAGTCAAACTCGTGGGTGGTCTGAGGAGGTAGGTAGCCCGAAAGCAACTTTAAAGGAGCGCCAAACAAACCTGGTAAAAGGTAGATGACAAAAGTAAAAGATACTACAGCCAATAACATGCGTGGTATAGGGACAATTTCAAGTTTGCTATCGTGTGGTAGCCTGATGTAGCCTAAAAGGTAAAGCCCTAAAGAAAGCGCAATGGCTGCCCAAATGGCAATATATACGTATCTGTCCAATATTCCCCAGTGGTAAACTTGGTCGGCTACGCTCAGAAATTTAAAGGCGAGGGCAAGTTCTACAAACCCCAAAACCACTTTTACCGAATTCATCCATCCACCCGATTTTGGCATTTTGCTGAGCCAAGAAGGGAAAAATGCTAAAAAGGTAAATGGTATGGCAAAAGCGAGAGAAAAGGCAAACATTCCGGCAACGGGCTTCACAAATGCACCACCGGCCGATTCTACTAAAATACTCCCTACAATTGGTCCTGTACATGAAAATGAAACTAACACGAGTGTAAATGCCATAAAAAATGGTGCTAAAACACCACCTTTGTCAGCCTGCCTATCCATCGAATTGACCAATTTACTTGGCAATACTATTTCGAACATTCCGAAGAAGGAAAGCGCAAAAATGAAGAAGATTGCAAAGAAAAGAAGGTTAGGAAGCCAGTGAGTACTGAGGAAATTTGCCGCTGCTGGACCAAAAATTTTCGCTACAATCGCTCCAATTACGGTGTAGATCAAAATGATGGAAATACCATAAGTAAGCGCTTGGAAAATATTTTTAGCCTTAGGTTGGTTAGGCTTGTTAAAAAAGGAAACAGTCATGGGAACCATTGGGAAAACGCAAGGAGTAAGAATTGCGGCAAGACCTCCTAAGAAAGCGATTACCATAAATCCCCAAACCGACTCGCCCTCTTCCGACATGTCGGCACTAAACTCTTGAGCTTCTTCTATGCTTTCAATCGCCTCGCCTGAATCTCCAGGAACGACAACCTGATCTTCTTTTACCTCTTTAGGTTCAGGTGTTATTTTTTCCAACTTTTCTTCAGGAGCTGGAGTTTCATCTCCTCCATTACCTACCTTCAGCTTATTAAAAGTGAAGTCTTCGCTGGCAGGGATACATTTTCCATCAATATCAGAGCAAACTTGGTAGGAAACAGATGCTTTTACGCTAAAATTTTTAGAAAGGACTTTTACCTTTTGTTTGAATACCCCTTCTCCTTTGAAGTAAGTATATTCTCCACCCCAAATCTCTTCATCAAACTTTTTACTTGGATTAATAGGTGTAATGCCTCCAACTAGTTCGTAACTATCATTTGGTTCAAAAGAAAACTCTGTGACCATGGGACCTAAATCAGGATCAAAGTCTGATGAATACAAGTACCAATCTTTTATAATACTAGCTGTAAAAACTAGCTCAACGGTTTCCCCAACTTGGGCTTCTTTGGTTGAGATATTGCTATCCCACGTAGCTGGTTCAAGTATTTGGTTAGGAAGGTCAAATTGTGCGAAGCCTTTGGAGGCAGTCAATAGTACTAAAAATAGAAGAAAAACTGTTTGTCTCATTACTGTCAAAATATTTTATGCGGTTGTGGTTGTTGACAAAGGAAACCAAGGGATTCCCAATGCAGTTCATTTTACGATATTTGATCGAGCCAAGAAAGGTAAGTTTTCTTGGGGATATAAAGGTAACTCATTTGTTAGAGGGTTTTTGCCACTTTTCCATCTATTCGATTTTTTTATAAAAAGGGGGGCATGCCAGCTTAATCAAGTATTTAAGAATTAAGCAGATTCTTTTCCGCTTTTTTCTTGTTGGCACTTTTTCCCCTTCATATGAAGTTTTCTGTTTTGCTTGTAGTCTAGGTAATAACCAACAAGGGGAAAAATTGTACTCCCGACTATAATGAAAATGACTAAATAAACGGTTGTGCTCATGTTTTTTTGTGTTTAGGTTGTAAAGTTAAGCTTTTGAAATGGCAGGGTCTAATGCTAAAACAAAAAGTTGGACTAGAGGTTTAGTAGCTAACTAGGCAAATGGTTTTATTTTTAGCTTCAGAAAAATGTCAAATACCTCATTATCTTCAGGAAAGAAACTTGTTATGGTTGCTCAGAGGCAATTAGCCTCCTTACCCAACATTTCTATCCAGAGAGGGGCTTTAGGCTTCCTATTCGCCTTGCATTTTTTTGGTGTTTTGGGTATTCATGTGCCTTTTATGGCCGAAAGCTTAAGACAGTTGACTCCTTTCGAATCGTTTCTTTCTCTTACCCCGCTCAACCTCCTCTTGACCTGCGGCATATTGTTGCTTTTCCACAAGGAATGGAATAAAAATTTTGTCACATTTATTCTCCTTTGTGTATCTGTAGGCTTTTTTATTGAGCTTCTAGGTGTCTCAACTGGTTTGGTGTTTGGCGAGTACGAGTACGGGGGGGTGCTGGGTCCAAAGTTGTGGGGAACTCCTCCCATGATTGGTGTAAACTGGCTAATCCTCGTGTATGCATCTGGTTCCATTGTCTCCGGTTTGCCAGTGGGCAATTGGGCAAAAGCAGCAATGGGAGCTGCGCTCATGGTAGGCTTGGATGTGCTTATAGAGCCTGTTGCCATGCATTTTGGATTTTGGTATTGGGTAAATAATACGGTGCCAATGCTAAATTACCTTGCTTGGTTTGCGGTTTCCTTCGTACTTGTTTTTGCATTTCTAAAACTGAAGTTTAACAAAAAAAATAAGGCAGCTATTTACGTATTTCTTGCCCAGTTAGGTTTTTTCGCAGCCAATCTCCTATTAATGTAGTGCATATTTCCTTGTAAATGTCCAAGGTTTTCTAGGCTTTCTTATATTTACGATACAACTACAAGAAATCAACAACTCGTATCGTGAAAAAAACTACATCAACACTAAGCCTCCTGCTGATACTGGCAGTGTGGACAACCTCGCTTTTTGCACAATCAACTCCACCAGCTACTTCGGCTAAAGATCGCCTAGCAGGGTTTTCCAAGAGAAAATCTTTGATAGAAAATTCTTTAGTAGCGCAAGTTCCTTTCAAAAATATTGGACCTACCGTAATGAGCGGGAGAGTGGTGGATATTGACATCAACGAAAAAGATCCTACGCATTTTTATGTAGCCTATGCTTCGGGTGGGCTTTGGAAAACAGAAAACAACGGGGCGAGCTTTACCCCACTTTTTGACAATGAAGCCGTAATGAGTATTGGTGATATAGCGGTGGACTGGGAAACCGAAACAATTTGGGTAGGAACGGGAGAGAATAATTCGAGCCGCTCATCTTATTCGGGAACGGGAATTTATAAAAGCACCGATTCGGGTAAAAATTGGGAACACCTTGGGCTTGAAGAAAGCCATCACATAGGCAGGATTATTTTACACCCCGAAAACAAAGAAATTGCATGGGTAGCTTCTTTAGGTCATTTGTATTCTACCGATGAAGAAAGAGGTCTTTATAAAACTACGGATGGAGGAAAAACATGGAAAAAGACCATTTCCATCAATGAAATGACAGGAATAGTGGATCTGGTGATAGATCCCGAAAACCCAGATGTTTTATATGCGGCAGCTTGGGAGAGAATGAGGACGGCTTGGAATTTTGTAGGCTCGGGAGAAGGTTCAGGGATTTATAAAAGTACCGATGGGGGCGAAACTTGGGATAAGTTGAATACAAAGAAAAGTGGCTTCCCTGCCACCAAAGGGGTGGGCAGAATTGGGCTTGCTGTTGCTCCTTCCAACCCTCAGATAGTTTATGCCATGCTCGATAACCAAGACCTGAGAGACAAGAAAAAAGAGGACGAAAAATATGAGGTTACGAAGGAAAAGCTAAAATCGATGGATGCGAAGGTTTTTGCAAATCTTAAGGAGGAAGATATAAACGAGTTTTTGGACAGGCAAAATTTCCCGCAAAGCTACAATGCGACCGATATAAAAGCAGAAGTAGCAAAAGGTGATTTGAAGCCTATCGACTTGGTAAATTATTTGGAAGATGCAAATGCTATGCTTTTCGATACGCCTATAAAAGGAGCAGAAGTGTACCGCTCGGATGACGGAGGGAAGACATGGAAAAAAACGCATGAAGATTATATAGAGAGCTTGGTATATACCTATGGTTATTATTTTGGGCAAATCCGAGTTTCCCCCACTAACCCCGATAAAATCTATACGGTTGGTGTACCTATCATAAAGTCTGAAGATGCTGGAAAAACATGGAAATCGATCAATGGGGATAATGTCCATGCTGATCACCATGCCCTGTGGGTTAGCGATAGCCGAGAAGGGCATTTGGTGTTAGGCAACGATGGTGGAATAAATATTTCTTATGACGATGGAGAAACTTGGTTCAAGTGCAATTCGGTGGCTCTTGGGCAATTTTATTCGGTAAATGTGGATATGGCGAAGCCCTACAAAGTCTATGGAGGCTTGCAAGACAACGGCGTTTGGATGGGGAAACATACGTACCAATACAGCGATTCGTGGCACCAGTCGGGTAAATATCCTTATCAAAGCATTATGGGCGGCGACGGAATGCAAGTTGAAATAGATACGAGGGATAATGCAACGGTCTATACGGGTTTCCAATTTGGAAATTATTACCGCATCAACACAACTACAGGTGAAAGAAAGAAAATTACACCTAAACATGAGCTGGGCGAGCGCCCTTTGCGCTTCAACTGGCAAACGCCCATTTATCTTTCTCGCCACAACCAAGATGTGTTGTACATGGGTTCGAATAAATTCCATCGCTCGCTCAACAAAGGGGAGGAGTTCAAGACGCTATCGGGCGACCTGACTACGGGTGGTAAAAAAGGAAATGTGCCCTACGGAACTTTGGCGACGATCCACGAATCTCCGCTCAAATTTGGACTGATCTACGTTGGTTCGGACGATGGACTGATACATGTTTCCAAGGACGGAGGTTATAATTGGGAGAAAGTTTCAGATGGTTTGGGTGGAAAAGAGCTTTGGGTGAGCAGGGTTCAGGCTTCTGCTCATAAAGAACCGAGGGTGTATGCCTCGCTCAACGGTTACCGCTCCGATAACTTTGAGGCTCTCGTATATGCTTCGGAAGATTATGGAAAAACTTGGAAAAAAATAGGTTTAGATCTGCCTGCTGAGCCGGTAAATGTGATAAAAGAAGATCCTGAAAATGAAGATATTTTATATGTAGGCACAGACCATGGTTTGTACATTTCCCTCGATAGAGGCAAGAGTTTTATGGCATTTTACCAAAACTTGCCTGCTGTAGCCATCCACGATCTGGTAGTACATCCGCGCGATAAAGACTTGGTGGTAGGAACGCACGGTCGCTCCATTTATGTAGCAAATGTAGAACATGTGCAGCAGCTTACGCCTGAGCTTCTTACCAAAGGCTTACACGCTTTCGAGGTAAGTTCCCTGAGGTTTAGCACCCGCTGGGGCAAAAAATCGTGGAGTGGCTGGAATGGTTTTTTTGAACCTGAAGTTGAGTTGCCTTTTTATGCTAAAAATGCAGGAACTGTAACATTGGAAGTTTCCACCAAAGAAGGTGTAGCTCTTCAAAAAATGAATGTTGAAGCTGAAAAAGGACTTAATTACCTAACCTATGATTTGAGCTTTGATGAGAAAAACCTTTCTAGCTATCAATCTTTACTGGATGAAGGTTCAAAAGAAAAGGTCGAACTTGGAAAAGGGGACAATGGGAAATATTATTTGCAGCCTGGAAGCTTTAACCTGAAACTGATACAAGATGAAAATGAGAGTACAGTGAAGTTGGAAATAAAAAAGCCTAGAGGAAAAATGCCTAGGAAACCACAAAAAAAGACGCCGTAAAGCCTGTTATCGCATTGGTAGTGTTAAAATCTTTGAACATTCGCAATAATATCTGAAACCTTTGGCAATATCATTTTCAGGTTAGGTAATCATTTACATTATTTGCACTAAAATTATACAGTCATACTAAAATGAAGATATTAATAGCTGGGGCTGGCGAAGTTGGATTTCACCTCGCAAAACTATTGGCAAATGAAGAGCACGATATCGTGTTGATAGATTTGAACCAAGAGAAATTGAAATATGCCGAAGAACATCTTGATGTGGCTACGGTACGAGGAAAGTCTACTTCTTATAATGTGTTGAAAGGAGCTGGTGCTACCAATGCAGATATGCTCATATCCGTTACTTCATCCGAAGAAAATAACATTCTTACCTGTATCATAGGAAAAAACCTTGGTACAGAGCGGACGATTGCTAGGGTAGATAATGTAGAGTTTTTGCAAGATGATATGAAGCTCGATTTGCTCCAAATGGGAGTAGATGAGCTGATTTCGCCCGAAGCACTTGCCTCTAAGGAGATAAAGCGCCTTCTGAGAGAAGCTGCTATTACCGATAATTACGACTTTGAGCGTGGCCAACTTTCACTAATTGGTATTACCATAGAT
Organism: Flammeovirgaceae bacterium SG7u.111; assembly: GCA_034044135.1. Classification (NCBI taxonomy): domain Bacteria; kingdom Pseudomonadati; phylum Bacteroidota; class Cytophagia; order Cytophagales; family Flammeovirgaceae; species Flammeovirgaceae bacterium SG7u.111. The sequence goes on from CP139021.1 coordinate 48,224, forward strand.
GCAAAAGATCCGCTCAATAATAAAACCTTGGCGGAAACTACTCATCTTAACCCGGGACTTAATTTTATCACCGTTGCTATTCTTCGAGATAATAAAACAATTATTCCAAGGGGAGATACACGGTTTCAGCTAGATGATCATGTGTACTACATAGCCGAGCCAGAGGGTGTGGAGAAAGTATTGAAACTTACGGGAAAAAAGCGTTCTAAGATCAAGAATATCATGATTTTGGGTGGAAGTAAGGCAGGTTATCATGCTGCACGGGGTTTGAGTAGGCAGTATAACGTGAAGCTCTTGGAAATTGACAAAGACAAATGTTTTCATTTGGCTGATCAATTGGAAGAAACTATGGTGATCAATGGAGATGGAAGGGAAGTAGAGCTTTTGGAAGAAGAGGGAATTGAAAATGTAGATGCATTTATTGCACTTACAGGCAACTCCGAAACTAATATTATTTCAAGTTTAGTTGCTAAAAACCATAAAGTACCCAAAACCATTGCCTTGGTGGAAAACATGAGCTACATCCACCTATCGCAAAACATAGGCGTAGATACGCTGATCAATAAAAAGTTGATTGCTGCCAATTTTATATTTAGGTACATACGAGAAGGACAAGTAGTGACCATCACGAGTATCCATGGGGTAGACGCAGAAATTTTGGAATTTGTAGTGAAGGAAGACTCCAAAATTATTTCAGCTCCGCTCAAAGACTTAGAGTTTCCTAAAACAGCGATAGTAGGTGGGGTAATCAGAAAGGGCAAAGGTCATATCACTATGGGTGACTTTACTTTTGAGCCTAACGATAGGGTAGTGGTGCTATCCAAACCCGAATGCATACATAAAGTCGAAGACTTTTTTAAATAGGACATTGGTAACAGTAGCCCATCAAACTCTTCATAGTCTGGTGGTTTTTTTGAAAATATATAATGAATAGATTCTTTATATCTAGTGCTTCATGAGGCATAATTGGAAAATCATCGGAAGCTTTTTAGGCTTACTTCTGGCTATTAATGGCTTGTTTATGTTATTATGCCTACCTTTTTCATTATATTTTAATGAAGGCGATTGGGTCGCGTTACTTGCTTCGGGCTTGCTTACGCTAGGTGTAGGTGCGGCATTGTGGACGCTGAAGAGTAAAGCTAAAAGTAAGGAACTTAAAAAGCGCGATGGGTACTTGATCGTGACCTTGGGCTGGTTGGCTATGTCGCTTTTTGGTTGCCTCCCCTTTGTGCTCAGTGGAGCCATTCCTAACCTGACCGATGCCTTTTTCGAGACCATGTCGGGTTTTACCACCACAGGGGCAACTATTCTTGTCGATATAGAAGGCGTACACAAAGGTTTGCTTTTTTGGCGAAGCATGACCCAATGGATAGGCGGGATGGGGATCATTGTTCTTACCGTTGCCATTTTGCCAATTTTGGGAATTGGGGGGATGCAGCTTTTTGTAGCTGAAGCACCTGGAATTGCTCCCGATAAGCTGAAACCGCGGATTCAGGCTACGGCAAAGCGACTTTGGTTAGTGTATGCAGGCTTGACCGTGATAGAATGTGTGCTGCTCATGCTAGGTGGCATGGGTTTTTACGATGCAATCAACCATAGTTTGACTACGATGGCTACAGGTGGTTTTTCCACAAAGAATGCAAGCGTAGATCATTTTACATCGCCTTATATTCAGTATGTGATCACCGTATTCATGTTTTTGGCCGGTACTAGTTTTACCCTCAACTACTTTATGTTCAAAGGTAAGTTTAGTAAGTTTTGGACTAATGAGGAGTTTAGGTATTACTTTCTATCTACCCTTATTTTTACCCTGATTACAGCAGTTACGGTTTATTTTGTGACAGATGATGGGATTGAAAAATCATTTAGAGATGCTGTATTCCAGGTAGTTTCTATCATTACCACCACAGGATATGGAACTTCAGATTATACCACTTGGACACCTTTCATTACGATGTTGTTCTTCATTATGATGTTTGTAGGAGGTTCTGCTGGGTCAACTGCTGGTGGGATTAAAATAGTGCGGCATGTCATTTTGTTTAAAAACAGTGCGCTAGAGCTGAAGCGTCAGCTTCATCCTTCAGCGGTGATGCCCGTTCGGTTCAACAATAAAGCGGTATCCCAACAGATTACCTTCAACGTACTTGCCTTTTTTATTATTTTCATCTCCATTTTTGCATTTAGCTCTTTGGTTATTTCTATGATGGGGCTGAACTTTGAAACAGCGGTAAGTGCGGTGGCAACCTGTATTGGAAATATTGGTCCAGGGCTCGATTCCGTAGGACCAAAAGCAAACTTTTCCCACCTCCCAGGCGCTGCAAAATGGCTGCTTTCTTTCTTGATGCTGCTAGGAAGGTTAGAGCTTTTTACCGTTTTGATGTTAATTACACCTTATTATTGGAAAAAGACCTAGTTTTTATACCAAAAAAACCAAATACTTTTTTGTTAAACTCATAATAAAGCTTACTTTAGTCATTGGTGTAAGCTTGCTTCCTAGCTATAGTTAGTGATCTAGTTAAAGTAAACACTTCTCACCCCTTCTTCACTAAAGTATAATCTCTTCGTATGTTATTAATTTGTGTAGGAGATACAACATCTATTTGAATACCTTTTTTCACTAGTTTAAGAAGAAAAAAATGGATTTAAGAACTTCATGGGAAAACTTTAGAAAACAACCATATTTTATACCTGCTATCCTTGGTTTTGTAGCTGGTGCTGCGATATATATTGTATCCGCAGTACTTGGTGATACTATTAGTAGAGTAGGATTGGCTATAAATACTTTGGCCACGGTTGGTCTTTTTATTTATAAAAAATATAGTACAAAAGAAGAGTACAATAGTTTTCGTACCGCAGTGATATACTATTTGCTGATTTTAGTTGGAAATACATTGTGGCTTCGCTTTATTCATACCACATTATTTGATTCATTTTCCATGAGTTTGGTGTTTTTTATTGGCATTCTAATCCTTACAAAGATACATATGGAGAATAGATTCGAAGAGGTATAAAGTATCCATCATTTTTCCAATTAGACATTTCTTGCAAGATGTTTTATTGGAAAGGAACTAGTATTTTGTTCGTTATAAATTCCACCTTTAGTAGAAAGATATTTTGAAGGGCTGTTCGGGTAGGGCTCAGCTTTTTAATTAATCATATTTCTTCGTACGCTACAGCTTTTCTTAAAGCTATTTATATCTTTACCTCAATTTATAGGAGTTAATAAAACCCTACATATTTCCATTTTCTTATGAATAAAACAGCCGAGCTGGAAGAAAAAATAGACCTACTGCTTTGGACAGGGCAATTACTGTTGCAAAGTGGAGCTGATAGTAACCGAATAGATAGAAATATTAGAAGAGTTGCCGCATTTATGGGGCTTTCTCCAGAAAAGCTTCATTTGCACATCACATTCACCACGCTCATGATCACCATTGGCGATAATGTGAATTCGTTCACCAAGTTTAGAAAGTGTAAAAAACATGGAGTAAATATGACGGTTGTTTCAGCCATAAGTAGGCTGTCGTGGAAGGCCATTAAAGATGATTATAGCCTTGAGCAGTACAGGGAAGAATTAGATAGAATTAATCATATTCCCCATCATTATCCAAGGTGGTTTTTGCTACTTTCGGTAGGAATGGCTTGTGGAGCTTTTTGTTTGTTATTTGGTGGTGATTGGATTAGTATGGCAAATACCGTGGTAGCTACCATGGTTGCCCTATTTGTGAGGCAAGAGCTTCACAAGAAAGGCTTGAACGGCTATTTTATTATCACCGTATCGGCATTTGTAGCAACATCCGTAGGCAGTGTTTCCACGCTTATGCATGTAAGCGATAGCAGCCAATATGCTATTTTGGCTTCGGTTCTTTTCCTCATTCCCGGTGTTCCGCTCATCAACTCTCTCGACGATATGCTGGACGGATTTACCATAGTTGGGCTTACCCGAGCCATTGTTGGTTTGCTTATGGTGATGTCTATTTCTTTGGGAATGATAGCTGCTCTTTCTTTACTTAATATCGAAACCTTATAGATATATGGAACTTACTGACTTATTATTAAGTGGAGTTTGGGGAGCAATTGCCGCTGGAGGGTTTGCCATCCTTTTCAATGTTCCTGTCCGAACTCTGTTGTTTGCTGCCTTAGGTGGTGCAATAGGGCTTATCTGTCGAAATATTTTCCATTATTATATAGGCTTTCACTTAGAGTTTTCCTCTTTTTTGGGAGCACTTTGCGCAGCTACGTGGGGTGCATTTTGGTCGCATAAGGTGCATACGCCGGGGCACGTAATCTCAATTCCTTCGGTTATTCCGATGGTACCAGGTGTGTTTTCTTACAAAGGAATGATTGGGCTGATAAATTTCAATAGCAGCGATTTGCCGCAAGATGAGCATTTGGCTACAACAGTTTCTTTCTTGTTGAAAGCTATTTTTATCTTGGCAGGGCTTTCGCTAGGTACGGCTATTCCCAACCTGATTGACCGCTTGCTTATGCAAAAAGGAAAGCAAGAAAGGGTTACGCAATCGCTCCAAAAGAAAAATGCTAAAAGGAAAATTGAGTTCGATTAAAAAAGTAAGCCAAATACATCTTCGAGCTTAGCTACTGGGATTATTTTTATTTGGAAAGACTTTCCATCCAGCCCTTTTTTGTTGTACTTGGAAATAAAAATCTCTTCAAAACCTAGCTTTTCAGCTTCGCTAATTCGGTTTTCTATACGAGGGATTGCCCTAATTTCTCCTCCCAGGCCAACCTCGGCGGCGAAGCACATTTTGCTGCTCACCGATACATCTTCAAAAGAAGAAATGATGGAAGCGCATACGGCTAAATCAATAGAAGGATCTTCTATTTTGAGCCCACCTGTTATGTTGAGGAAAACATCTTGCAAGCCAAGGCGATAACCGCCTCTTTTTTCCAATACGGCAAGTAGCATATTTAGCCTTTTAGAGTCGAAGCCCGTGCAGCTCCTTTGTGGGTTTCCATATACCGAGCTGCTCACCAAGGATTGGATTTCGACCAGCAAAGGTCGGTTTCCCTCAAGGGTAGCTCCTATGGTAATACCACTCAAATCTTCTTCCCGTTGGGTAAGCAATATTTCCGAAGGGTTGCTCACTTGCCTTAGCCCTGTCGATTGCATTTCATAAATACCAAGTTCAGAGGTAGAACCAAAGCGGTTTTTAGTGGTTCGCATCACCCGGTAGCTCATGTGGCGGTCGCCTTCAAATTGCAATACGGTATCTACCATATGTTCCAGCACTTTTGGTCCTGCCAAGCTTCCTTCTTTGGTGATATGGCCAATTAGAAATACGGGCGTGCCTGTTTCTTTGGCATAACTAATAAGCTCGGCAGCGCATTCCCGCACTTGCGAAACACTTCCCGCAGCCGACTCCACTATAGAAGAGTGTAAGGTTTGGATGGAGTCAATAATCAACAGGTTGGGCTCGGTGCTTTTTACCTGCTGGAAAATAGCTTGTGTATTGGTTTCAGTTAAAATCAGACAACTATCTGGCAAGGTGTTTTTAATTCTTGCAGCCCGCATTTTTATTTGTTGTCCACTTTCTTCTCCCGATACATAAAGAATTTTGAGTTGGGGCATTTCTAAGGCTAGCTGAAGGGTTAGGGTAGATTTTCCAATTCCAGGCTCACCGCCTATCAGTACTACTGAACCTGGCATAATCCCTCCGCCCAGCACTCGGTCAAACTCGGTGTCGCCAGTCAGGAACCGCTCCTCTTCTTGGTAGGCAATTTGGTTGAGTGGTCGGGGTTTGTTAGCCGTTATTTTTTTGCCTTGGGGCTCAGTGTCCCAAATGGGTTGCTTACCTGAGCTAGGGGTAATTACCTCCTCTACAAAGGTGTTCCATTCTTCGCAAGAAGAACATTTTCCTTGCCATTTGGGGGAGTTGTGCCCGCAGTTTTGACACACATAAATAGTTTTTGCTTTTTTAGCCATTGCCAAATTTAAGCAAATTCTTTTCTGTAAAAAAAGCTAAATTTCTATACCAAGAATGAGGATATCGTCGTCTTGTGGATTGTCTCCTTTCCAGTCATCAAAAGCCTTTTCCATCATCTCTTTTTGACTATCGAGGTTCTCTTGGATGATATCGGCCATCAGATGCCTTACCTTTCTTTCTGAGAAAGGAACATTGTCTTTACCGCCTTTTTGTTTTTGGAAGCCATCTGTAAAAACCAGTATTTTTTCCGATTTGGAGAGGCTGAAAGTTTTGTTGCTGAAGCTTCTATTGGTACCAAAGTGCGATCCGCCAACGGGTATGTGGTCAGGAGTTACTATTTGTAAGCCTTGCTTTTTAATGTGATAAAGGGAGATGTTGGCACCCGAATAAACTAACCTGCGGCTTGTCGTATTGATAGAGATGACCGCCATATCCACACCGTCTTCAAACATGTTTTCTACGCCTTCTTGTTGGGTTGATTTTGCTAAACGCCCGTTAAGCTCAGAAAGAATATCGGAAGGGGTGAAATGAGAATTTTCGTTGATCACCTGCTTGATCATAGAAGCGACAAAGAGGTTTTTAACTGTTCCGTGTAAGCCATGTTCGTTACAGTCTGCTATTACCAAAATGATATTATCCCTCGAATGGGAAAAAACAGCAAAATCGCTACCAATTTCCGAGGCTGATCTCTTTACTAAAAAATGGTTCGAAAATATATTTAGAATGGCCGGGCTTTCGGGAAGAAATACACTTTGAATGTTTTTGGAATAGTGGATAGTATAATCGATCAGTTTTTGCTTTTGCAAAAGGATTTGCTGCTGTTTTTCCACCTCCTGCCCTTTCAAAATCAGCTGGGTATTTGAGTCTTTTTTAATCTTTGTACGGTTGTACCACACAAGGGAAAGCAGGGCTGCCAAAAGGATAATTAAGCTTACAGACGCAATTCTTAACTGGCTAAATTTCGATTTTTGAACCAAATGTTTAATTTCCTGCTCCTTTTCCTTGATCTTATATTGAATCTCAAGTTCGGCTATTTTCCTACGGGTAATATGACTAATCATACTATCCTCTGTAGCAATATAAAGCTTGTTGTAGATCAGTGCCGACTGGTAATCTTTTTCGTCTTCGTAGATGGTAGCTAGGGCTTTGTAGCTATTTCTTACCAGTGAAATGGAGTTAAGCTCCTCCGAAATCCGCAAGCCTTTTCGTGTGTTTTCAATAGCAAGGTCATGCTGTTTGAGTGCATGATAGGCATCGCCAAGTTTGAGGTACCCAGCCGAGAGGCCAAATTTATTATTTGTTTGCTGGCTTACTTCCAAACTTCTGTTGATATAGGTAATAGCCTTTTCGGGTTGGTTAAGGTTTAGATAGAGATCTCCTAGGTTTACAAGAGGCTTGTATATGAGATATGGATTGTTGATCTCATTTGCCTTCTCCAAACAATCAGTTAAAGTTGTTTCTGCCTCTGCATACCTTCCCAAATTTAGCTGACTAAGGCCTTTTAAGTTGAGGGCATTGGCCAGACCATAAGCATCTTCTATTTCTTTCCATATTGCAATTTCTCTTTCGGAAAAGTTGAGGGCATTCATGAAATTGTTGACGAGGAGATAGGTGACACCAATTTTGTGCAGTACATCAGCTTTGAGGGCTTCGTCTTCTAAAGTTTCGGCAATGGTGAGTACCTCCATAAAATAGATGAGGGCTTGTTCGGACTGGCCGATGGTTCGGTGAACTATGCCCAAGTTCAAAAGAGATTCTCCCAAACTCTCATTATCCTCCTTTTCTTTTGCAAGCTTAACGGCTTCTTTGGCATAGAACATAGCCCTTTCCGTATTTGTGTTTCTATACAACACAGAAATTTCATTCAAAATCAGCACCTTTTTCGTACCAGAAGATCTTGCAAGTTCAGTCTTTAAGCTGTCAATTTTATAATCTGCAAAGGCTGATTGAAAGCTTAATAGAATAATACATATAAGGAAAATTCTATTCATTTAATATTGAAATATTTAGGCTGCCACAAAACTAATCAAAATTGTACTATGTGGCGAAATAGTTGCATTAAAATTCTTGCGTAAAAGAGTTGCAATTAAGTAGTTGCCTATTAAATGATAGATTAGAGTTTTTGAAATAAGAAGCTTATTTTAGGCAAAATTTTATTTAAAATAAACGATAGAAAATGGAAAACTCTGAAAGTAATTTATTTGTACATCATGTGTTTTTTTGGTTGAAAAAGCCCAATGATGAGGCGGTAAGGCAACAATTTGAAAAGGGCTTGGAAGAATTGGTGAAGATAAAAGAAATAAAATCATCTCATTTAGGAGTTCCTGCCGATACCGATAGACCAGTGATTGACAGCACTTATCAGTACTCGCTTCTGGTGCTTTTTGATAGTAAAGCAAATCATGATATTTACCAAGACCATCCTATTCATCACAAGTTTATAGCCGAAAATTCGATGTATTGGGAGAAGGTTCAAGTGTACGATTCAGTTGATATGTAGGTTTATTTTTTGAATCTCAAAGAGGGAATATTTCTCCATTGAGCATTTTTGGAACAAGAACGAAACCTTTTACATCATGAAACCAGCTAAGACCCTGTTGTTTGCCCTTGTGCTGATTAGTTTTTGGGTGTACTAATTCTCCAAGGAGGTGGAGGTAATGGGAGAGGATTGGACTTCCCTTTTTCCTGAGGAGGAAATTGCTGTAGAAACAGAAAAAGCGAGAGTGGTGGAAGGAGCGGATAAGTTGGATATAGTTGAGAATAATGTGCTAACTACAGAGGCTGTTCCGCTTGGTTCTTTTCCCAAAACTCTCCCTGAAAGTGAAAAGAAGTATCTTATCTTTAGGTGAGAGTTTTGACCTCGGCAAGGTGAAAATAGAGACAGTAGGGAATTTGCAAGAGGGTGGTACTATTGAGTATTGCAGTTGGGTAGCTGTAGGAGAAAAAGATGGAAAAATCGTAGAGCAAGTGCTATCTGGAGAAGAAAATTTTGACGATGCCATGTACAGACTAATTTTTGTAGCCGACCTAGATGGTGATGGAATTCCTGACATAGTAGCTGATCTTACCAATCATTATAATGTATCTAAAAAGATGCTTTTCCTTTCCTCTTTGGCAGATGAAGGAGAGTGGCACAAAAAAGTTGGAGACTTTACTGCGATAGGTTGCTAGCTATATTTTGAACAATTTGCCCATTTGGAGGGAAAGGTTCATGAATAGGATTTTAGGATTGGCATTTCGCTCCACAAACCTTATGGACTCGTTGAAATACTTGGTCATGTATTCAAACCGCTGAGGAGTAAGCACTTTGCTGAAGTTTTTTACAAACTCTAGTTCTTTGTCTTCCAACCTTACCAGTTTTTCTTCGGCAAACTGCCAAGCCATAGACTCGCGAGTAATACCCAAAGCATATTGAAAGAGGCTCTTTTGGGCTTCTTTTCCCATTTTTTGGAACTCCTCGGCAAAGTCGACCATGCTGGTGTAGTCGTTTCTGAAACAAATCCGCATCCATTCCTTAAAATATTCCGTGCTGTTATCCTGATGGTCTGTAATAAGACGAAGTGCGGTATTCATATTGCCCTCTGCCAAATAGGAAATATGCCCAGCCTTTTCCTCGGGTATGCTATACTTTTCAGTTAAAATGGATTTTAGCTCAGCATCGTGGAAATCGCGCACTTTTACCGCTTGGGTACGGGAAAGGATGGTGGTTAGCAACTGTTCCGAGTGGTTGGTAACCAAAAAGAAAAGTGTCTTTGGAGGTGGCTCTTCTAATATTTTAAGAATAGCGTTGGCAGCCGAAGGATGCATGAGTTCGGGTAGCCACACCATCATTATTTTGAATTCCCCTTCAAAGGCTTTTAAGGAAAGAGACCTAATAATATTGAGGCTTTCTTCTTTTGAAATAGTGCATTGTTTATTTTCTGCTCCAAAGTAAAATGCCCATTCGGGCAAGGTGCGGTAAGGACTTTCTGTCAAAAATTCTCGCCAGTCGGGCAAGAATGCTTGGCTAATCGCATCTTTGTTTTTGGTGATTTTCTTGGTAGTGGCTGTGGGGAAAATGAAGTGCAGGTCTGGGTGGATAAATTTTTTCATCTTCACACAAGACGGACATTTCCCACAGGAATCATTTTCTTGCTGATCAGTACAGCTTACATAGGTGGCAAATGCTAGCGCTAAAGGTAGGTTAGCATTTCCGGGAGAGGACATAAAAAGCTGGGCGTGGGCTACATGACCTTTGCTCACCGATTGGATCAGTGTTTTTTTTACTTCTTCTAGTCCGTTTATATCTGAAAATTGCACCTTTTTCTAGCGTTTTATTGGATGACAAATGTAGTAATTTTTAAAACCCTTTGGTAAACTCTCGCTCTGCAACTATATAATTGATACTAGGCTTATTTCAACTATTTTAACTTTCAATTTGGTGACTGAGAAGTATATTTGATTGTACAACCCTTAAAACTGATGGAAATGGAAAGACAACTGCTTAATTTTTTTTCAGGAATCATTTTAATGATGCTGTATGCTTGTGGCGGTCAGCCAGCTCAAAAGGAGGAAGCAGAAGCAATAGAGTCAAAGGCTGAAGCGTTTGTGGATTTGTTTAATGGAAAAAGCTTGGAGGGCTGGAAAGTGATAGGGGTAAAAGAAGCAAGGTTTTATGTGGAAGACGGGATGCTAGTAGCAGAAACGACTATGGGCATTCCCAACACTTTTTTGGCAACGGAGAAAGAGTACAGTGATTTCGAGTTGGAAGCAACAGTCAAAGTACCCCAAGGAATCAATACTGGCATTCAATACAGAAGTGCGGTTTATCCTATCGATACTGCGACCGTTTATGTTACAGGAAAGCTAGATACGGTAACAAGGAACTGGGAAGCAGGTAGGGTTCATGGTTATCAATTTGAGTTAGACCCTTCAGAAAGAGCGTGGTCGGGAGGGTTTTATGAAGAAGGAGGTCGAGGTTGGATAGAGCATTTGGCTGACCAAGATGAGAAGCGGGCAGCTTTTAAAAATGGGGACTGGAATAAACTGAAGGTAGTAGTGAGGGGAGATAGTCTCCAGACATGGCTCAATGACGTGCCTATTATAAATACGACCGATGGTGGAGCAGAAAGTGGCTTTATAGCGATTCAGCTTCACAGTATAAATAAAGAAGAAGATGCGGGGAAGAAAATTCTATTTAAAGATATAAGGTTAAAAGAGCTTCATTAAACGTACTTTAGTAAAAGAAAAAATGTAGGCTGCTCACTGTGTAACCTACATTTTCTTTTTATACTCCCATGGGCAATGCTTGCACCCGTTTTTGCAGCAATAGCCCCTTTTGAGATGGTATGCTTTGGTGAATACTACAAACCCTTCTTTGGTGAAGTAATATTCTTCCTCTTTTAGCCCTTTGAAAGGTCTCTTTTTTTCCATTAGCTCAACTTTTGTCGGTTATTTTTATTTAGCAGTCTGTTTTCCCTTGCAAGAATAGGGGGATTTCTCTTTCCCTTTAGGTTTAAAAACAGAAAAATATGTTTATTCTCATCTTTTTGTGAACCACTATTGTTGGCTGTTAACAAAAAAAACCTTGCCCATTTGAGCAAGGTTCTTATAAAAAACCCTAGGGATTATCTAGTCATCATGAATATTTTGGAGTCCTTTTCAGGAAACTGCTATGCTTTTCGCTATTGGGTATTTACCTCTCAATGAGTTGAACAAATCGTTGAATTTTCTTTCGCACCATTTAAGTAGGTCTTTAACTTCGTCGTTTGCAAGTTGTTTGATCGCTTTGTCTAATTCTTTTTCAAAAAGTTTAATGTCAAAACTTACTTTTTCTAAAATAACTTTGCTGTATTCCAGCATGTTCGTCTGTGCTTGCATAATGTTAATGGTCAATTAGGGTTATTTGTTGATTTTAAGCTATGGTTTATGGTAATTCTAAAGCTAAAGCGTGCTTGTTTAGTTGGTCTTTTGGTTGTTCGGTATGACTAGCATCGTGCCGGTTCGATACCAAATATCTTTTGGGTGAAAAGAACATAAGCATTACTACGCACATGAAGAGCATAAGTCCTAGCAAGTACATAAACTTGTGAGTCTTTTCTTTAGTTCTAACAGAATTTTGCATTATAATTTTCGTGATTATCGAGTATTGTATTTCATGTTTTTAAATGAAGCTCAAAGCAAAAAAGATTGCTTTAGGTCGATAATAGAAATGGGAGTGAATGGGGCGTGCCCAATGGGGTAAGTTTTTTCTCTATGTGGAAAGTGGTTTGGAGTATAATATGCTAAACTAGTATTGCAGGTAATTTGTTTTTTCTGGGAAGTACAAACCCCATGTTTTACATAGCAGATTACCGTTTCAGTATTTTTAGTACTTGAAAGTGTAGGTGAAACTCCTTGTATTAGTAAAACAATGGTTACGGAGAAAAAAAATTGCCTATGAAATAGTTTGTTCATATTTATTGTAATCGTACTACATTATATGTACGGGAGTAGGTATAAAATGTTGTCAATTTTTATGAATTATTTTCTCTCGATCTTATAATAAGCATTTAGATCAAAAAATAAAGCTAAGAAATAAGGGTGCATTGTTTATGAAGTCAAAAAAGCTTCTACATCTTGTGCAGAATCCATTGGTATTTCTTCCATGGGCAGGTGGCCTATGAGGTCATAAATGATTAGTTCGTTATGTGGGATGGCTTCATGGAATTTGCTGGCATTTTCCACGGGGATCCATTTGTCTTCTTTCCCCCACAATATGAGGGTGTGCTGTTTTATTTCTTTAAGATGACGTGTGTTGTCTTTAAACTTCCCATTTACCATTTTAAAAAAAGCTTCAGGATTCCCTTCTCTATTAAAAAGATCATAATAGCGATCGACCAAAGTTGGTGTTACTTTAGATTGGTTAAAGTATACTTCTTTTACAAAGTCTTCAAGTACTGTTTTTCTTACAGCATATTTTATTACTCTGTTGACAAAAGGTGTTTGAGCCATTTTGAAAGGAAGCGGAATGCTTTTGGTATCTAAAAAACCTGCCGAATCTATCAAAATGAGTTTTTTTACTTGATTGGGGAATTTTAGGGCATATTCCCAAGCTACCCAGCCACCTAACGAGCTACCGGCAATGCTGCATTTTTCTACATCGAGTACGGCTAAGAAAAGCCGAATAAACTTCAAAAAGTAAGGCATATCGTACCTTCCTTCATTGTTTGGTCCAGTAAGCCCAAAGCCTGGGAGGTCTAATCTTATTACGGTGTACCTCCTAGAGAGGATCTTGGTCCATTCGTCGTAGGTATGGAGAGAGGAAAATGAGCCGTGTAGCAAAAGTAAATAAGGACCACTCCCCTCCATTCGGTAGTGGGTGAGAACGCCTTTGAGGGGGATAAACCTCGAATGGCGGTTGGTGTATTTGGCAAGAAGTTCGGTCACTACTTACGGTTTTGGTTGCGGTTGTTTAAGTTTAACAAAAAATACTTCAAGCTGATTCACCTCATAGTGACTTTTTGTACGAGTTTTAAATCTAAAATGAGTGGAGGTCAGGTAATTGGGCAAGTTTTTTTAATTTCTAATAAAATAAATACCTTTGCGGACTTAATGAAAAAACAGAAAACCATAGGGCAGCTCGGGGCATTGCTCCTCACAATGTTAATGCTGATCGTTTCTACCACAGATACGATGGCAGCGGCGTATGCTGTTCCTCAGGTGGAAAAATCGCAGCAGGAGCAGCCTGACGGCAGTTCTACTAACGATGTGAAGCTAGAACAAGGGCTTTGCTTTAACGCTGTTATTTCTCCAGTTGTCCATATAAGTTTTCACAAAAAAGTTTTTTTTAACCCCAGTTACGAGTATCAAACTGTAGTAAACGATACGTACGAGCCTGTTGAAAAAGCTGTTTACCCTTCAGAACTTCCCTATTTTCAAACACTTCTTGAAAATATAATTACAAGGCACGCTCCCTAGGTTATGCCTTTTCCATTCTTTCAATAGCTAAACGCTTTTATTTTATTAGAAAAATATGCTTGCAGCCCGCTACGGCTAGTTGCGGGTAATTTTATATATTGATTTTTTCCAAACCTTAATAATATGAGAAATAAGACCGGAATAATTACTTTAACCATTATCATCACGGCACTGAGTTTATTTTACTTATCCTTTACGTTGGTGTCGAGAGGTATAAATGAGGAGGCTAATGAGTACGCTGCCGACGCAAGTGGTAAGATCAACTACTTTGCGAAGCAAGCATACCTTGATTCACTCTGGAACAAGCCTGTGTACAACTTCCTTGGGATGGAGTTTACGTACAAAGATGTAAAAGAGCGTGAGCTGAACTTAGGTCTTGACCTTAGAGGAGGTATGCACGTAACTCTTGAAATTTCTCCAGTAGAAATTTTAGTTGCATTGTCTGGCGATAACCCAGATCCTGATTTTAGAGAAGCACTTAAAGTTGCTGAATCGAAGCAGGCAAGTAGCCAAGCTACTTTCACCGAGTTGTTTTTCCAATCTCTAAGTGAACTAGCTCCAAATAAGTCACTTGCTAGCATTTTTGCAAATAGCGCTAACAGGGGGCGTATCGACTTTGGTTCTACTGATGAGCAAGTAAGGAAAGTAATTGAAGAAGAAGTAGAAGGTGCAATTGACCGTGCTTTTAACGTAATCAGAACTAGGATTGATAAATTTGGTGTTTCGCAACCAGTTATTCAGCGTATCCAAGGAACTGGCCGTATCCAGTTGGAATTACCAGGTGTTGATAACCCGCAGCGTATCAGAAAACTTTTGCAAGGTGTTGCTAAGTTGGAATTTTTAGAAGTATGGACTCCACAAGAATTCTCTCCTTACCTTACTAGGGTAAATGATTACTTGGTGAAAAAGAAAAAAGCTGAGAAAGCTGTTCAGACCGAAAATACTACTGAAGAATTGGTTACAGAGAGTGAAGAAGCTCCTGCAGCTCAAGAGGAAGAGTCGTTATTCGATTCTGAAGACATAAATGCTGATTCTGCTGCTGCTGATTCCTTATTGCAAGAACTTGCCGAGCCTGAAGTTTCTGACCTTTTCTTATTGCTCCGTGCTAGAGATGCCCTGCTATACAGCATGTCAGATACTGGCAAAATCAATAAGATTATCAACGATGAGGCTGTTCAAGCTCTTCTTCCTCCAGATTTGCAGTTTATGTGGGATGTGAAACCAATAGCTGGTGCTGATAATATCCCTACTGAAAATATTATGCTTTATGCAGTGAGAAAAAGCCGTATAAGCGGTGCTCCACTTACTGGTGAAGTAATAGTAGATGCAAACCAAAGTTTTGACCAAAGAGGTATGCCTGATGTTTCCATGTCAATGAACATTGAGGGTGCTAAGAAATGGAAAAAGCTTACAGGGAAAAACGTAAACAAGCAAATTGCTATCGCCCTTGATGGCTATGTGTATTCTGCTCCAAACGTAATCCAAGAGATTGCGGGCGGTAATTCTTCTATCACTGGTAACTTCACCGTAGAAGAGGCAAAAGATTTGGCTAATGTACTGAAAGCTGGTAAACTTCCTGCTCCTACTCGAATTGTAGAAGAAGTAGTAGTTGGTCCTTCACTTGGTATGGAAGCTCAAAACCAAGGTATTATTTCAGTAGTAGCAGGTTTGATCGTGGTTGTGTTGTTCATGATTGCTTACTACTCAAAAGGTGGTATGGTAGCAAATATCGCACTTGTGATCAATATCTTCTTCATATTGGGTGTATTGGCTCAATTAGGAGCTGCGTTAACTTTGCCAGGTATTGCTGGTATCGTACTTACCATCGGTATGTCGATTGATGCGAACGTATTGATTTTCGAGAGAATTAGGGAAGAGCTCAAGAAAGATTCGGAAAACCTAATGGGAGCTATTAACCAAGGTTATGACCGTGCTTTCTGGACTATTTTTGACTCAAACTTAACTACCTTCCTTACGGGTATTTTCTTGTACTCATTTGGTTCTGGTCCAGTGAAAGGTTTCGCAGTAACATTGATGATTGGTATTGCTTGTTCATTCTTCTCTGCGGTATTCATCACAAGGGTAATTGTTTCTTGGATGACCAAAAAAGGAAACCAGAGCAATATTTCTTTCGTGACCCCACTTTCAAAAGCTCTTTTGAGTGCACCTAATTTCAACTTTATGTCCAAGCGTAAAATCGCTTATGCTTTCTCTACTGGTTTGATCATAATCGGTATTGGTGTAATAGCAACAAGCGGTCTTAATTTAGGTGTCGATTTCCAAGGTGGTCGTTCGTATGTAATCGAGTTCAAGAAAGATGTAGTTCCTTCTGAAATAGAAGTGGCTATCAAGAAAGGCTTGGAAGGAGCTGATATTGAAGCGAAAACATTTGGTAGTTCGCAAAAGCTAAAAATTACGACCAACTACTTAGTAGAAAATGAATCTTCTGCAGCAGATAGCTTGGTAATGAATGCTTTGGTAGCAAGTGTTGAATCGTTCACTGGCGATACATACGAGCCTGCTGAAGAATTGTTGGCTGAAGGTAAGTTCATTATTCCAAGTACATCTAAAGTGGGTGCTACTATCGCCGATGATATAGCCGCTTCATCTTTCAAGGCAGTGTTGTTCTCGCTAATGGCTATTTTCTTCTACATCTGGGTTAGGTTCCGTAACTGGAGGTTTGGCTTGGGTGCGGTAGTTGCCCTATTCCACGATAGTTTGATCGTCCTTTCAGTTTATTCTATAGCAAACTTGGTGGGTCTTTCTTTGGAAATTGACCAAGTCTTTATAGCGGCTATGTTGACTGTAATTGGTTATTCGATTAACGATACCGTGGTGGTATTTGACCGTGTAAGGGAATACATCAACTTAGGAATTGGTCACTCATACATTGAGACGCTCAATGAGTCGGTGAACAGTACGTTGAGCCGTACCTTGATTACCTCAGTAACAACGTTGATCGTAATCTTGATCTTGTTGTTCTTTGGTGGCGAGGTGTTGAGAGGTTTCTCTTTCGCCCTAATGGTAGGTATCTTGATCGGTACTTACTCGTCAATTTTCGTTGCAACTCCAATAGTTTACGATACCCGTCACCTATTGGAAAACAAAGAGGATAAAGAGAAAGAAAATGCTTAGGTTTTAAATAAAGTATTCATCATATTGAGAAGGTGCTCCTGTAAAGGGAGCACCTTTTTTTGTGGGGTAAAACAAACAGTTTTTGAAATATGTGGGGGTGTAAAAACAAATTCTTACTTTAGGGGTAAATTCGCATGTTTTCCTCAAACAATTAGCGAGTTTGTAATATTATATAAGTGAAAAACAGTTTAATCATTTTTTCAACATTAAAACCTTAAAAAAATGGCTTTCGAATTACCAAGTTTACCTTATGCTTACGATGCGTTGGAAGGAAATTTTGATGCGCGTACAATGGAAATACACCACTCAAAGCACCATGCTGGATATGTAGCTAAGCTGAATGCAGCGGTAGAAGGTACTGAACTTGCTGGTAAGTCTCTTGAAGAATTAATGGCAGAAGCTGGCAAGCTCGGCAATGCTGTAAGAAATAACGGTGGTGGTCACTATAACCACTCTTTGTTCTGGACTATCCTTTCAGGAAATGGCGGAGGAGCTCCTTCTGGCGATTTGGCTGCGGCTATTGACAGTGCTTTTGGCTCTTTAGATAAATTGAAAGAAGAATTTAACGCTGCTGCTGCTACACGCTTTGGCTCAGGGTGGGCTTGGTTGGTAGTAACTGCTGACGGCCTTAAAGTAACTTCTTCTCCCAATCAAGATAACCCTTTGATGGATGTTGCCGATGTAAAAGGAACTCCAATCTTGGGCTTGGACGTATGGGAACACGCTTACTACTTGAAGTACCAAAACAGAAGGCCTGACTATATTTCAGCTTTCTGGAATGTAGTGAACTGGGATGCAGTAGCTGAAAAATTTGCAGCAGCTAAGTAAGCTTAAAAAAAAAATTACAGTGTAAAAAAAGGGGTCTCCTATCAGGAAACCCTTTTTTCATGATTACCACTATAAAACCTGTTGCTTCAGGTTGTCTTAAATCAATTAACAGTACTCAGTTGCTTAATCTTTTGTGTCAAAAGTGCTTGCTAAAGGGTTAAGCCCCAATCAAAAAGGAGTGAAGGGGAAGAATTAGCGTTAAAGGGGAATTGGGATAGGTAGAAAATGGGATATTAGCGGTTCAGCCATTTTTTGAAATCGCCTGACCTGTCCACGCTGACGATTGCTTCTAGCTTGGAAGGAAGGGGCGGTGTCAATTCTAATTTCACCCTGCTTTTGGAATAAGCAACCATCTCGTTAATTGCAGAAAAATTGACAATGAACTTTCTGTTTATCCTAAAAAATCGGGTGGGATTTGTTACTTCTTCGAGTTTGGTAAGGGTAGAGTCCAAAATGTATTTTTTCCCATCTTTAGAAAAGAGAAATAGGTGCTTTCCATCCCCCATAAAATAGGCTACTTCTTCTACAGGAATAGACAGGATAGCTTCCCCACTGGTGACCATGAACCTTTTTTGGTAAATGGGTCCTTGTTGGTCTACGGATTTTAGAATTGCCCCTAAGCTCTCATTTTTTATCGTGCTTTTGGCCTCGTCAAATTTAGCCAGTGCTGTTGCTAGTTCGCTCGTGCCGAAAGGCTTCAACAGGTAGTCAATACTGTTTACTTTAAAAGCTTTTATAGCGTACTCATCATAAGCAGTAGTGAAGATGATGGGAGTATTTATTTTAACTTGTTCAAAAATTTGGAAACTGTTTCCATCGGTGAGATGGATATCCATGAATATAAGGTCGGCTTCATTTTTTTGGAACCATGCTATGGCTTCGTCTATAGAACGAATTATCGCTACAATTTTGATATCAGGGCGTAAGGCAATGAGCATCGATTTTAGCTCTTCGGTCGCAAGTTGCTCGTCCTCAATTATCAACACGTTAAGCATGGTTCAATTCTTTGTTATTGCTTTGAGAAAGGGGATAGGGCAAATGTAGTAGATATTTGCAAACAGGAACCTAGTTTTATAGTTACTATCTGATTTTTCTATACCTGAAAGATCAACTGACTTTTAAGTATAGAAACAGATTTTTTATACTTTCGTGAAAGTAAACTCCCTAGCCAATTATTATATGAAACAATTCCTGTTATTATCGCTCTTCCTGCTAAGTATTATGGTGGCATGTGAAAAAGCTAAGGTGGCTAAACCTGTAGCCGATGCACCTGATTTATCCCCTACACCTCATCCGGCAACTTTGCCCGACACTGGTGTGGTGCGTTCAAAGGCTCAGCTAGTATATGCGCCAGTTTATTCCAACCTACGCAGCATGGAAGATGCTGGCGATTATCTAGTAAGTGCCAACCTTTCCATCCGGAATACTTCCATAGAGAAGGCCATTAAGATTCATTTTGTTGATTATTACAACTACAAAGGCAAGCTGATTCGAAACTATTTGAAAGAGCCTTTGGAGATAAATCCTTTGGGTTCTATCAACTATTTTGTGAAACTGAGCGATAGAGAAGGAGGGGTAGGTGCGAAGTTTTTGATAGAATGGAGCTGTACTGAGCCTGTTACCATGCCCGTGATAGAAACGGTGATGATGGAGTCGAGCGGGAATAGGGGGTTTGCCTTCAAATCGAGGGCGGTAGTTCTCAGGGATGTGAGGGAATAAGCTTGATAAAACTTGCTCTTTTTATTAGCTATTGTTTGTTTTGTGAGCAAAAATACGATATTTGAAAGGTTTGGATGTAGGCAGTTTGGAGGAAAGAAGGTGAAAGTGCTCGCATCCAATATTTACTTATTTCAACAATACTTTAAGCACATATAATATATGGCAGATCATAGTTACAACGAAGATAGTATCAAGTCCTTAGAACCCCATGAGCATATTAGGCTGCGCCCTGGTATGTATATAGGTAAGCTTGGGGATGGCTCTGCACCAGATGATGGTATTTATGTTTTGGTGAAAGAGGTGGTGGACAACTCTATTGATGAGTTTATGATGGGATTTGGTAAGCAAATCCAAGTAAAGGTAACTGACAATAGTGTAGAAATTCGTGATTATGGACGAGGTATTCCTTTGGGGAAGGTGATCGACTGTGTGTCGAAAATAAATACAGGTGCAAAATACGATTCACAAGCTTTCCAAAAATCTGTAGGGCTGAACGGTGTGGGTACGAAGGCGGTAAATGCACTTTCAGAGTACTTTAAGGTGATTTCGGTACGAGATGGGAAAATGAAGGAGGCGGAGTTTGAGAAAGGGAAACTCACCGTGGACCATAAAGAAGCAAAATCAGGCGAGAAGAATGGTACGTATATCTATTTCAAGCCCGATCCTACTATTTTTAAGCATTATAGGTTTATCCCTGAGTTTTTGGAAAACTTGATGTGGAATTATGTGTTCCTAAACTCAGGGCTAACCATCGATTATAATGGGAAGAAGTATTTCTCTAACCGCGGTCTTTGGGATTTGCTAGAAAGAAAAACGGATGTGGATAACTTGCGTTACCCAATCATCCATATGAGAGGGACGGATATAGAAATTGCCATGACCCACTCCAATCAATACGGAGAGGAGTATTATTCTTTTGTAAACGGCCAGTATACTACCCAAGGTGGAACTCACTTGGCTGCCTTTCGTGAGGCAGTGGTGAAAACGCTTCGCGACCATTACAATAAGAACTTCGATGCAACAGACATCCGAGCATCCATAGTTGCAGCGGTAAGCGTGAAGGTGCAAGAGCCGGTTTTTGAATCTCAAACAAAGACTAAACTTGGCTCTACCCATATGGGTCCTGATGCTCCGACCGTGAGAACATTTGTGCTGGATTTTATACGTAAAGAGCTTGATGATTTCTTGCATAAAAACCCTGAGACGACACAAGCCTTGCTTAAGAGAATTTTGCAGTCGGAACGTGAGCGCAAGGAAATAGCAGGAGTGAAAAAGCTTGCGAATGAGCGGGCAAAAAAGGCAAACCTTCACAATAAGAAACTGAGGGACTGCAAAGTGCATTTCAATGATAAAAAAGGGGATGATGAAAGAAAGTTAAAAACAACCTTGTTCATTACCGAGGGAGATTCGGCAAGTGGAAGCATTACCAAGTCGAGAGATGTGCATACGCAAGCGGTGTTTAGCTTGAGAGGTAAGCCGCTCAACTGCTTTTCCCTTACCAAAAAAGTGGTGTACGAAAACGAAGAATTTAACTTGCTGCAGCATGCCTTGGACATAGAAGACGGGCTAGATACTCTTCGTTACAACCAAGTGGTGATAGCTACTGATGCCGATGTGGATGGCATGCATATTCGTTTGTTGTTACTAACGTTCTTCTTACAATTCTTCCCAGAGCTAGTAAGAGCCGGGCATGTGTATATTTTGGAAACGCCTTTATTTAGGGTAAGAAATAAGAAAAAGACAATCTATTGTTATTCGGAAGAGGAAAAGCAACGTGCGATGAACGAATTGGGTAGCAAGCCAGAGATCACCCGATTCAAGGGGCTTGGTGAGATTTCACCAGAAGAGTTTGGCGAGTTCATTGGGG
Organism: Flammeovirgaceae bacterium SG7u.111; assembly: GCA_034044135.1. NCBI lineage: Bacteria > Pseudomonadati > Bacteroidota > Cytophagia > Cytophagales > Flammeovirgaceae > Flammeovirgaceae bacterium SG7u.111. The sequence goes on from CP139021.1 coordinate 69,656, forward strand.
AAGATATCCGATTGGATCCACTCATCTTGAGTAAGGAAACATCTATAAAATCGCTTCTTTCTTATTACATGGGTAAAAATACCCCCGATAGGCAAAACTTTATTATTGATAACCTGAGGGTAGAGAAGGATTTGGTTGAGGACGAAAAAGTTGCTGAAATAGTAGAAGAAGGAAAGGAGGCAAAAGTAGCTTAATGATAGAGAAAAAGTTTACTGATTTTGATAGCCAAGGTTATGCAAGTTCTTTGTGTTGCCTTGGCTTTTTTCTGAATATATTAAAAAATGCTAAGACTAGTATTTTGATGTCAAGTAATAAGCTCCAGTTTTCTATATACTTCACATCGTATTCTATCTTTCTCTTCAACACCTCCATCTGATCCATGTCTTCGTTAAAAATCTTTACTTGTGCATATCCTGTCAACCCTGGAGTGGCATACTGTCTTATGTTATAATCGTCTAGCAATGTTGAATATAGCTCAAGGTGCTTCACCATATTTGCCCTAGGCCCTACTGCGGACATATTTCCAAACAGCACATTAAAAAATAGCGGTAGCTCATCTAGGCCTGTTCTCCTCAAAATACTTCCAACCTTAGTAGTTTCTACTCCAGCGCCTTTGGGCAGTACTTTCACTGTCCTAAATTTATAGCATTCAAAAAGTTGGTTTTTACGTCCGGGTCGTAACTGTTTTAGGAAGATGGATCCTTTGGAAGTGCTTATGATAAGCAAGCCAATGATAGGGAAAAGCCAAGGGAAAATTAGGGTGATAAACGTAATGGAGAATATAATATCAAAGCCCCTTTTGATGATTTGATTGAAGGTAAGTGATAGTGGGATTTTCCGAATGGTCATGATTGGGATATTTCCATAGAAGGTAAAGTCCACCTCTTTTTGCCCTATTAAATTGAAGTTGGGTACTATCTTGAAATAAATGCCATTTTCTTCTGCGAACCGGGAAATGCTAGAAATAAGCATTTTGTCGGAGGTCGGGAGGGTGTAATAAATCTCGTCTATGTTGTTTTCGGTGCAATAACTCTTGAGGCGGTTAAGGTCACCCATTATCAGAGAAGGGTCAACCACAGAGCTTTCTATGTCATCGAAAAACCCCATGAATTTGTAGCCAAAATACTTGTATTGAGTAAAATATTCAGAAAGGGCTTTGCCTGCTTCTTCTGCACCAACTATGACAACTTTCCTATTTTTCAACCCGAAATTTCCATATTTCCGGGTGATGTGGACAAAAACCAGCCGAAGGCCGGTGATGAGAGCTACTGAGGAAATGTACGTGTAGGTAAGAAATAGCCTTGAATAAATATAACCTTTGAAGCTTACGATGAAGCCTAGAACTAAGAAGGCATGTACAAAAAATGTATTAAAAAGATTGACTGATAGAGATTTGACATCGTCGTACTTTTCTATCCTATCAATTTTATTGAACTGTGCAGAAAACAACCAAGCCATGTTAAAAACAACTAAAAGCCCTACATAATGGTCGGAAAAGCTTGGCTCTTTGCTTACATGAACAAAATACGCAATTCTAAATACTGAGTTGATGATCAGCAAATCGACTATTGCAAGAATGAAAAAAGGTAAGTTAGATGACTGTATTTTTTTATTCATGCTAATGAGTTGGTAGTGGAGCTTTGTTGTTTTGTATTTTCAAAATTGGAGTTTTTGCACTTGTTCTTTTTTTGACGCTAGGGTGTGTCTAATAAAAATAAGCTTGCTAAAATAGGTAGATTTAGGGAATATGTCAATCTATCTTGGGCTTGAACTAGCTTTAACAAAATTAGAATGGTGGATTGTTCTACTCTTCCGTTTACATTCGTTCATCCTTAGGGTATCAAGCAGCAAGACATCTAAGAAAAGAAAAAATATTGCTTTTGAGGGTTGGTTTTGGAAATATTTTGATGTTAAATATTTCTCCATAAATATTACTTAAAGTCTTAATACATTATCTTTGTACTTTACATTTTTGGTTACATACTATCTACTAAAGTTGCCTAAGTCAAATTGTTAGCAACTATTACTAACTCACTTTTTATAGAAACAGACTAATTTGACTACAGTAGAAACCTTAATTTTTCTACGTAAAAATTCAAACAAGCATGTTTCAACTCTAGCTTAAAAGAACTTAATTATTTACTTATGTTGAAATTCACGTATCTATTGTTTTTGGCTGCTCTGGTCACGTCATGTGTTGTAACCGAAAAGACCGCGTATGTTGACAGTCCCGAAATAACCACACAAGCCCCTGTAACTTTTAGAAACAAAAGACCAACCTATAAACTTCAAATAGATGATATTTTATCTATTGAGGTGAAAAGTGGAGACTCGAAAGTTGTGGAGTCTTTTAAAACAGGAGGTGGGGGAGCTGATGATTTAGTGTCCCTTTACCTAGCTGGCTATCCTATTGATTCGCAAGGTTACATTACTCTTCCACTTGTAGGTAAACTTTTGGTATTAGATAAAACGGTAGAAGAAGCCCAAGGAATAGTCCAGGCTGCAATTGATGGCTATCTCCGTGATGCTACGGTGATGGTCAAAATGGTGAACTTTAAGGTGACCGTTTTAGGGAATGTGAACTCTCCTGGGACATTTTACATTTATGGAAACTATACAAATATCTTTGAGGTGCTAGGTATGGCAGGTGATATTACGCTTGGAGGAGATAAGAAAAGGGTTAAACTAATCCGTAAAAATTCAAAAGGTACTCAGGCTATTTTGTTAGATCTTACTAACCCTAACATAATGCGTTCAGAATATTATTTCCTTTTACCTGGAGATATTCTTTACGTAGAACACCCACAGCCTAGTAAATAAATGCTGTTTACTTACATTTAATGCATAGAATTTATTTTTTGAGTAACTTACATTTACGAAAATAGGCGGTATAAGAAGCTGATGCTAGAATTGCTTCTTATACCTCTCTTCTTCTAATTTAAGCCAATTTCATCACCTTAAGGTAGGGTGGTTGCTGTGAAAGCTCTGACAATTTATTTCAAATAAGGATAAGGTTGTATCGTATGGAGAGACAGGATACTTTATTTATAGACCTCAAGAAAATAATCTTCAGATTTAGGAAGTATAAGTTTTATTTTTTGTTATCAGTTATAATAGCTGTTGGTATAGCTTATACCTATAATACTTTTTCTGATAAAATATATCTATTCCGCGCTACTATGCTCATAGGTGATGACCAAGCTGCTCCACGTAGTGCCGCTGAGTTATTTACTACTGGTGAAAGAAGGGCAGAAAAAGCAACAAATATAAATGATGAGATAGAAAAACTTCGCTCGTTTGCCATGGTGAGGAAGATGGTAGATAGAGTAGGGATGAGGGTTTCTTATTTTGAAGGGGATGAAATAGGGAAGAATGAAATGTTCAAGTCGTCGCCTATTCAGGTTATTCTTGATTCTAGCAATATCCAACCTATCAACACTCCTTTTTTTGTAACGGTTTTGTCAGAAACCAAATTTAAGTTAGACGTAGTAGGAAGTCGAGTAGAAATTTTTGATTACGATAAAGGAGAGGTAGTTGACGCTGTTTCTGATTTTAACGATTCGAAAGAATTGTCTTTTGGAGAGGATTATAAAAACGATTATTGCTATATCATAGTCGCCCCTACAGAAGCAAAGTTTGATAAGGCATTGATAGGACAGCGCTTTCATTTTATTCTGAACAATCCTGATGATGTAACGAGAGAATTTAGAGAAAGCCTTGAGGTTAATCCGATCAACAGGCAGTCTAATATTGTAGAGCTGATTGCTAGAGGTACGAACCATGATAAGGCAAAGACGCTTATAAATGAGCTGATGAATACTTTCAGGGTCACGGATCTTGAGCAAAAAAAGAAAGTAGGGGAGCAAACATTAGACTTTATTCAGGGGAAACTAGCTGAGGCTAGTAAGAAGCTAGGAGAATCGGAGAGCGCTGAAGCGTATTTTAGGTCTGGTTCTGATATTAGGTCAGATGCTATGAGAACTTCGATAGAAAGTAGCCTGACAGACCTTGAGGCACAAAAAGCACAGATAAACTCAAAACTTAGTCAGTTTGAGTTTATGATTGAAGCGCTTAAAGATGAAGATTTGACCCCTGCAGAGATTCTCTCTACAGCTGCTTATGCTGATAATGATCCAATTTTGAAGGACTATTTTGATGACCTTTATGATTTGAGTAAGGAGAAAGCTGATTTGGAAGAAAAAGTTAGGCCAGGTTTTCCTGAATTAAAGGTATTGAAAATAAAGCTTGACCAGTCTCGTATTCAGCTAATGGGCTTTATCGGTAAAAAAGTTGATTCGGAAATGATTACGTTGACTTCGATTGAAGACCGAATAGACGAGAAAAATACAACCTTGAGTAGAGCACCTTCTATAAAGAAGAGGCAGAACGAGTTGGCAAGAAAGTCAGATTTTGATAAAGATATTTACCAACTTCTCCTCCAAAAAGAACAAGAGGCACAAATTGGATTGGTTACTACTGCCTCTGGAGTGAATATAATTGATGAGGCTGAAATTTTGGGAGACAGCCCTGTTTCTCCAAATACTATATTCAATATTATAGTGGCATTTTTAATAGGTATTGCCTTCCCTTATTTGATAATAGTGATTAAAGAAACTCTTGACGATCGAATTAAAAACCAAGAAGACTTGAAATCTGCTACCCAAGTCCCTTATTTGGGTATGATCATGAAAGGGGAGAAAGAAGAGCCTTTGGTATTTGAGTCACCTGGTAATAAGTCGCTTACCGCAGAATCTTTCCGCTCGTTAAGGGTGAATATAGAACACTTAAAAGGGTATAAAGATGGAGTTATTGGTTTTACATCTACTATAAGTGGAGAAGGTAAAACATTCTGTTCAGCTAATATGGCACATACTTTTGCCCTTTCTGGCAAGAAAACAGTACTTATTTGTGCCGATCTCAGAAAACCAAGAGTAGATGAATATTTCGATGGATTGTACGAAGAAGGTTTGTCGAACTATTTGCTGAATGAGTGCGAAATTGATGAAACCGTTCAGAAATCTAAAATAGAAAATTTGGACATTATCAATGCTGGACCTACTCCTGAAAACCCAACGGTGATATTGGATACAAAAAGGATGAGGGAGTTGATGGATGCTTTGAAAGAAAAGTATGATCAGATAGTGATTGATACTCCTCCTATTGGCTTTGTGTCCGAGTACTTTATTTTGAAGAGGTATATTGATGTAAGCATTTACGTAGTAAGAGCGAACTATACGGATAGGAAGCACTTGCAGGATGTAAATGAACTTTATAAGTCGGAAAAATTGGGTAATATCAATATGCTTTTGAATGATGTAAGGCTTCCTGATACGCACAACTATTATGGAAATGCGTACGCCAATGGATATTATTACTACGCAGATTAATGCTTTTTTAGCAACTGAGTTTGGGTGTTGTCTAACAAACTCAGTTGCCATTCTTTAAAAGTTTTCCCCTTTCTTCCTAGAAATGTATATTCGTTACTCCCTTATCTATTTGCTGCCACTTTTTTTAGCGCTGTTGTTTTCAACGGTGTTTTTTAATTTGTTTTTTGGGGAATACCAAGAAGCGTATGCTGCATTTTTTAGGGTGACGATCATTGCTTCTACTATATCTTCCTTCTTCCTTTTTAAGGAGATGTCGTTGTTTGTTAAGCGTTGGTTTGTAGTTGCCACAGTAGGGTTGGTCTTTCTTGTATCGGAATCGTATGTACGGTCTGGTGTTCCTTTTCAACATCCGCATGTGTTTTCAAAAATCTTGGTGATTTATTTTATATTTTTCATCTATGCATTTTATAAAAGATTTTCTGGAAGGGTGTCAGTTTTTCAGCTATCGGCTTTAATAGTTACTGCATTTGCACTTAATATTCTTTTTGTGAGCGATACGGGTCTTTCCATTTTTGAGTCGCTTATGGGAGAGAGGGCATTTGAAAGCGAGTCTAGCTTCTTGTTGTTAATTCCTTGTGTTTACTTTTTTACCCGTTACTTCTTTTCGGGAAATCTATTGTACTTCATCCTATTCCTAACGATCGCTGCGTTCATAGTTTTGCTTCAGAACAGAACCGTGTGGGTGAGCCTTTCCTTTGCTATACCGGTATGTACATTTTTGATTTTAAGGAAAGGGAGATCTAAAATAGGGGTAAATGCCATGTTACTCCTAACCTTTTATGGGCTGATTGTAAGTATATTGGTTGGGGTTTATCTTTACACCAAGCCAAATGTAGCCGACTTTATACTAGGAAACCTTGAGGCCATAATCGACCCCGTAAATAGTGGTACTGGAAATATGAGACTGATGCAGTTTGAAGAATACTGGCCTTATATGCAGAGAAATTTCCTTTTTGGGTTGAGGTTTGGAGGTTATGAAATGCCCACACTTTTTGTAGACTACCTATCGGGTGAGGTATTGGAAGAGGGAACCGTCCACTATTTTTATAGCTTTTACATAGATAAACTTTTCTACCTTGGTGCTGTAGGTCTTGCACTATTTGTACTACCTATATTGATTTTTATCTATAGGATGTATAAAAAACAGCCTTATTTGGATATAGATCAGATTGTGCTAATTACCGTTTCTCTTTGTGGTTTTGTATTGGGGCTTACCTATATCTGGCCCGTGTATTTATATGCAATACTTGGGTATACATTTTTTAGGTTAGAGCAAGGTCCCAGAGATTCGCAATTGGGCATGGTAGATGAAGAACAAAAAAACTTGGTAAGACCTGATAGCACTATTCCAAAATCACTTACGAATAATATTTCTCTCCAATAATCGCTAATTCCCACAACCTTCTCGCTTTTTAATCCTTTTCAAACCAAAAGAATCGGAAAACTTATTTAGCTTTGCGGTTTATTAAAAATGCGGCTAATCAACCGTTTCAGAATAATTCAGTATCAGTGGGTTAAAGTTAAAGGCTTCTACCCATTACAAACCAAGTTTACTCATGCAACACTTAAGCGAACAAGAGCTGTTAAGAAGGGAGAAAAAAGAAAAGTTAGAGCAGTTAGGGATCAATCCTTATCCTGCAGAACTTTTCAAGGTAAATGCCTACGCCAGCGATATACATGAAAACTACGAGCGCTTTAAGATAAACTATAAAGATATTTCCATTACAGGAAGGATTATGGGTTTTAGAATTATGGGAAGTGCGGCTTTCGCCGAAATCCAAGATTCTACTGGTCGTATCCAGATTTACCTAAGGAGAGATGATATCTGCCCTGGTGAGGACAAAACGATGTACAATACTGTATTCAAAAAACTACTGGATATAGGAGATATCATAGGTGTGAAGGGGTTTGTGTTTACCACCCAAACAGGTGAGATAACTGTTCATGCCAAAGAATTCACTCTTTTGTCTAAATCGCTTAAGCCATTGCCAATTGTAAAAACGGCAACGGACGAGTCTGGAGAAGAGAAAACATTTGATGCGTTTACCGACCCTGAGCAGCGTTACCGCCAAAGGTATGTGGACTTGATAGTCAACCCTGAAGTGAGGGAAACTTTTAAAAAGCGTACCAAGCTGATGAACGTGATGAGGGAATACCTCAACGAAAAAGGATACTTGGAAGTTGAAACGCCAATATTACAGCCAATCTACGGTGGAGCAGCGGCAAGACCTTTCAAAACGCATCACAACAAATTGGATATGACGCTCTATTTGAGGATAGCTAATGAGCTTTACCTCAAAAGATTGATCGTTGGTGGTTTTGAAGGTGTGTATGAATTTTCTAAGGATTTTAGAAATGAGGGGATGAGTAGATTTCACAATCCTGAATTCACCCAGATTGAACTGTACGTAGCTTACAAAGACTACGAATGGATGATGGATTTGGTGGAGGAGTTGGTGGAAAAAATAGCGTTGGCTATTTATGGAAGCACCGAAGTGCAAGTGGGAGAAAATGTAATAAACTTCCAACGTCCTTGGAAAAGGTTTACAATGTATGAGGCTATCGAGCACTTTACAGGAATTGATATTTCTGCAATGAGCGAGGAGGAAATGAAAGAGACCGCCAAGAGCCTCAATGTTCCTATCGATGAGACAATGGGTAAAGGAAAGCTGATAGATGAGATATTTGGTGAAAAATGTGAAGGTCAACTAATTCAGCCTACGTTCATTACCGATTACCCAGTAGAAATGTCACCTCTTGCCAAAAAACACAGAACTAAAGAAGGCTTGGTAGAAAGGTTTGAGGCCATTTGTAACGGAAAAGAGATTTGTAATTCTTTCTCTGAGTTGAACGATCCAATTGATCAGCGCCAGCGCTTTGAAGAGCAATTGGAGTTGGGCAAAAGAGGAGATGATGAAGCAATGGTGTTGGATGAGGACTTCTTGCGTGCATTAGAATACGGAATGCCTCCTACAGCAGGTCTGGGTATCGGAATTGATAGGCTTTCTATGATTATGACCAACTCAGCATCTATTCAAGATGTACTTTTCTTCCCTCAGATGAAACCTGAGAAGAAAATAGAATATGCTTCCATGGACGATTATAAGGAGTTGGGTATAAGAGAGGAGCTTGTTCCTATCATTCAGAAGTTAGGGTTGCTTACTATTGAGGAACTGAAAAAAGCTCAACCAAGTAAATTGTTCAACGATGTGTGTGGGATGAGGAAAAAATTGAAGCTTAAAGATGTAAAGAACCCTAGTAAAGACGAGGTAGAAGGTTGGTTGAAATAACCGGGCTAAGGGAATCGGCAAGTCTTTCAGATAAAGAATGTTTTGCAAAAGTTAGGCGAGAAACCAAGAGTTTTAACTTTACTTGGAATAATTGGCTAGAAACCATAGTTTTGCAGCGGAAAAATTTTCCCATTTTTCCTCCCAAGAAAAAAATATTTTATAAATAAAAAATCAGACAGTTTCTTAGATGGCAAAGAAAGGTAAAATCACCCAGGTAATCGGGGCGGTAGTCGATGTGAGCTTTGAAGATGACGCCCACCTACCCAATATCCTTAACGCATTGGAAGTTGAGCGTCCTGATGGATCAAAACTTATCCTCGAAGTTCAAACGCACCTTGGTGAAGATAGAGTAAGAACCATTGCGATGGAATCTACAGAAGGTCTTCAACGTGGTACTGCAGTACTCGATCTTGGAGAGCCTATCTCCATGCCTGTTGGGGATGAAATTAAAGGAAGGCTTTTTAATGTAGTAGGTCAAGCTATTGACGGTATCGATAATCCTGATACTGATCAAAGACTTCCTATTCACAGAAGTGCTCCTGCTTTTGATCAGCTATCTACCAAAACTGAAGTTCTTTACACTGGTATCAAAGTAATTGACCTTTTGGAACCTTATGCTAAAGGTGGTAAAATCGGTTTGTTCGGTGGTGCAGGTGTTGGAAAAACCGTACTTATTCAAGAGTTGATCAACAATATAGCACTTGGATATGATGGTATTTCGGTATTTGCTGGTGTAGGTGAGCGTACTCGTGAGGGTAATGACTTGTTGCGGGAGATGATCGAAGCCGATATCGTTGATTACGGTAAAGATTTTAAGCATAGCATGGAAGAAGGAGGATGGGATTTGAGCAAAGTAGATAAAGACGCTTTGAAAAACTCAAAACTATCTATGGTGTTCGGTCAGATGAACGAACCTCCTGGGGCAAGAGCTAGGGTTGCGCTTTCTGGTCTGACAGTTGCTGAAAACTTTAGGGACGGTGATGGCGATGGCAAAGGTCGTGATATCCTTTTCTTTATTGACAATATTTTCCGTTTCACACAAGCAGGTTCAGAAGTATCGGCTCTTTTGGGTAGGATGCCATCTGCGGTAGGTTACCAACCTACGCTTGCTACTGAAATGGGTGCTATGCAAGAGCGTATTACTTCAACTAAAAATGGTTCAATTACATCGGTACAAGCGGTATATGTACCTGCCGATGATTTGACTGACCCAGCTCCTGCAACTACATTCTCTCACTTAGATGCTACTACGGTACTTTCTCGTAAAATTGCCGAGCTTGGTATTTATCCTGCGGTGGATCCATTGGATTCTTCTTCAAGGATTATGTCAAGAGAAATCCTAGGTGATGAGCATTACAATACTGCTCAACGTGTGATCCTTACTCTTCAGCGTTACCAAGAACTTCAGGATATTATTGCCATCCTTGGTATGGACGAACTTTCTGAAGAAGATAAGCAAATTGTTGCTAGAGCTCGTAGGGTTCAGCGTTTCTTATCTCAGCCTTTCCACGTTGCCGAGCAATTTACTGGTATCCCTGGTGCTTTTGTTGATATCAAAGATACCATCAGAGGTTTCAATGAGATCATGGATGGTAAGTATGACTACCTTCCAGAGGCTGCTTTCAACTTGAAAGGAACTATCGAAGAGGTAGTTACGGCTGGTGAGAAAATGTTGGCTGACGCTAAGTAATTTGTTTTAAGAAAAACAGGGCGTTGAGTTCTGTTTTCACTTTTCAATTTAAGCCTTTGGGCGAAGTAAACAGTGAAAAAAATGTATCTTGAAATAATCACACCAGATAAAAAGGTTTTTGAAGGCGAAGTAACTGGCGTGAAAGTGCCAGGCTCAGCGGGAACTTTCGAAATGCTCAATAATCACGCTCCTATTGTAAGTACTTTGGCAAGAGGAGAGGTGAGGGTAAAGCAGAAAGATGGTCGTAAGACTTTTGAAATAGACGGAGGTTTGGTTGAGATGCGCAACAACAAAGTTGTGATTCTTACCGAAGCTCTTGTAAGCGAATAAAGTAGTTATCCTACAATAAGAAGCCCCTAGAAATAGGGGCTTTTTTTTAGCCCTTTTTAAGAATGCGAAGACTGGTTCATTTTCTTTTGTCTGGAGGAGTATTATTGCTGCTTTGCACAGTAGGCTTCTTTTTTTCCTTACTTCATAACAATAAAAGAGCAAGTGAGCATAAAATAGTTGCCTTGCCAGATTCTGCGGCTTTTGAGCAGAATGTTGATAGTTTGGAGACAATAATTCGAGCTTATATGGAAAGGACGGGGGTTCATGGTTTGTCCTTAGCCATTTCTTATAACGATCAACTTGTATATGCCAAAGGTTTTGGCTTTGCCGATATCCAGACTCAAGAAAGAGTTACTCCATCTCATTTATTCCGAATAGCAAGTGTATCGAAACTGATTACCGCTTGGGGTATCATGCGCTTGGTGGAAGAAGGTGAAATTTCAACGGATGATTGTGTGTTTGGGCAAAGTGGCATTCTAAAAGAGTTCAGAAGTTCGTATCGTGATGCATATGATATTAGTGTGGAACATTTGCTTACTCACTGTGCGGGTTGGAATAGGAGAAGTTACGGAGACCCAATGTTCAAAACTCGCCAAATAGGAAATGCTACAGGTAAACTTCGTCCCTCAGTTGACGATATTATTAACTATGTGCTGGCGCGGCGCATGCCTTATGCCCCAGGTGAGCATTACGATTATTCCAATTTTGGTTATGCCGTTTTGGGGAGGATTATCGAAGAGGTTTCTGATATGGAATATGAAGAGTATATAAAGGAGGTGCTGCTTGATAGGACGAACATTGAAGGAATGTATGTGGGAAGAAACTACGTCGAGGAGAAGTTTGAAAAAGAGGTAACATATTATGATGAGAGGAGGGGAAGTGGGCGAATCGCCTTCAATGGTTCTGGGAAAATGGTGCCAGCTCCATATGGGGGAAGTGATATTACTACTTTAGCCGCGGCAGGAGGTTGGGTTACCTCTCCAGTAAACCTTCTCAAGCTTCTAGCTCATTATAATACAAATCCGTATGTGCGAGATTTCATATCAAAACCTTCTGCATATAAAATGGCTCAAAGATATGGTCCGGGCAAAATACCTTTTGGGTGGAGAGGTTCGGATGGTAAGGAGAGATGGTGGCGAACAGGAACGCTTTCAGGAGTTTCTGCTTTAATGGTTAGGGAAAATCCCAAAGTCAGCTGGGCAGTAGTTATCAACACCAGTAGTGAAAACTCTTCTTATTTTCATTCCGACTTCTCGTTGATTATGGAAGAGTTTCTACAAAAGAACCAATCTTGGCCTGATCATGATTTATTTGCTCACTATTTTTGATATCACAAATACAAAACTACTATGGAAAAAGAATGGCATGAAATAGCAAAACGTATACAAGCTCTTGCTCAAAATGGCATCACCTTTACAGAAGGGAAGTATGACATGGAGCGCTATGAGGAGTTGCGGGAGATAAGTGCGCAAATGATGTCTATGTATACTGATACGCCTATAGAAAAGGTAAGAGATGTTTTCAACTTTGAACATGGTTACCAAACGCCAAAGGTAGATGTAAGAGGGGTTGTATTTAAGGAGAATAAAATATTGATGGTTCAAGAAGAGCAGGATGGGAAATGGTCATTGCCAGGTGGCTGGGCAGATGTGAACTATTCACCTCGCCAAATTGCAGTGAAAGAAGTTTGGGAAGAAACAGGGCTAAGAGTAGAACCAGTAAAGCTTTTGGCAGTATTGGATAAAGCTTGCCACCCTCATCCGCTGGAGCCCTATCAGGCGTATAAATTTTTCATCCACTGTAAAATTATAAGAGGTGAATTAAGAACAAGTATAGAAACACTAGATGTAAGGTTTTTTGGAGTTGATGAACTCCCCCAGCTGTCTGCAGAGCGAGTGTTGAAATATCAAATTGAGAAAATGTTTGAATTAGTAGAAGATCCTAACTCTGCTACATTATTCGATTAGGTGGCCTTGGTTGAAGATGTTTTTACTTAACTAGGGTTAAAACCTAAATCCAAGAGATGCCCCCATCCAAAATTTTGCCGTCCCTTCTTCTATTTCTACCTCTAAAATGGAAGCGATGGGGTATGTATTAAAATGAGCTTCATTTTCTGAATAATAGATATTGAAAGTTGGACCAAAGGTC
>CP139021.1:87500-380000 GCA_034044135.1 Flammeovirgaceae bacterium SG7u.111
GGCTAAGGTCCCCAAGTATATGCTAAGTTGAACTAAGGGGGTCCAGTCACAGAGACAGCCAGGATGTTGGCTTGGAAGCAGCCATTCATTTAAAGAGTGCGTAACAGCTCACTGGTCGAGTGACAGGGCATCGATGATAATCGGGCATAAGCATATCACCGAAGCCACGGACTCGAAAGAGTGGTAGGGGAGCATTCCAAGGGCGTCGAAGCCGTCCCGCGAGGGCTGGTGGAGCGCTTGGAAAAGCAAATGTAGGCATAAGTAACGATAAGGCGGGTGCGAAACCCGCCCACCGATAGACTAAGGTTTCCCTGGCAATGCTAATCATCCAGGGGTCAGTCGGGACCTAAGGCGAACCCGAAGGGGGCAGTCGATGGACAACTGGTCAACATTCCAGTACCCGCCATGGGCTAAAAAGTGACGAAGGAGGTTAAGGTACGCGCACTGACGGAATAGTGCGTTGAAGCCCTCGGGCGAGAGTACCGCGAAGCTACGGCGGAGCGGATAGCGACCTGGACTCCTTCCGAGAAAAGCGAACCATGGCGGCCCGTACCGCAAACCGACACAGGTAGTCAAGGAGAGGATCCTGAGGTGCTCGGAAGATTCATGGCTAAGGAACTAGGCAAAATAACCCCGTAACTTCGGGAGAAGGGGTGCTTACCTCATTTATGAGGAAGCCGCAGTGAAAAGGCCCAGGCGACTGTTTAACAAAAACACATGGCTTTGCGAACTCGCAAGAGGAAGTATAAGGCCTGACACCTGCCCGGTGCTGGAAGGTTAAGGGGGGACGTTAGCCTCGGCGAAGCGTTGAACCGAAGCCCCAGTAAACGGCGGCCGTAACTATAACGGTCCTAAGGTAGCGAAATTCCTTGTCGGGTAAGTTCCGACCTGCACGAATGGTGCAACGATCTGGGCACTGTCTCGGCCATGACTCCGGTGAAATTGTAGTTCCGGTGAAGATGCCGGATACCCGCAACGGGACGGAAAGACCCCATGAACCTTTACTATAGCTTAACGTTGGTATTGGGCAAATAATGTGTAGGATAGGCGGGAGGCTTTGAAGCGGTGTCGCCAGGCATCGTGGAGCCAATGTTGAAATACCGCCCTTTGTTTGTCTGGTGCCTAACCCCTTGCCGGGGACAGCGTTTGGTGGGTAGTTTGACTGGGGTGGTCGCCTCCAAAAGAGTAACGGAGGCTTTCAAAGGTACCCTCAGCACGGTCGGTAATCGTGCGCGGAGTGCAATGGCACAAGGGTGCTTGACTGTGAGGCCTACAAGCCGAGCAGGCAGGAAACTGGGACATAGTGATCCGGTGGTTCCGCATGGAAGGGCCATCGCTCAAAGGATAAAAGGTACTCTGGGGATAACAGGCTGATCTCCCCCAAGAGCTCATATCGACGGGGAGGTTTGGCACCTCGATGTCGGCTCGTCACATCCTGGGGCTGGAGAAGGTCCCAAGGGTTGGGCTGTTCGCCCATTAAAGTGGCACGCGAGCTGGGTTCAGAACGTCGTGAGACAGTTCGGTCCCTATCTGTTGTGGGCGCTAGAAGCTTGAGAGATCCTGACCTTAGTACGAGAGGACCGGGTTGGACGAACCTCTGGTGTACCTGTTGTGGCGCCAGCCGCACCGCAGGGTAGCTATGTTCGGAAGGGATAAGCACTGAAAGCATCTAAGTGCGAAACCCGTCTCGAGATGAGGCTTCTTTTAAGGGCCGTGGTAGACGACCACGTCGATAGGCCGCAGGTGTAAAGCCAGAGATGGCAAAGCCGAGCGGTACTAATTGCCCGTCAGCTTCCTTCACGCCGGCAGACCGTTGGCCGAGGGATACCCTTTCTTATCTGAGACATGCCAGGACTAAAGACATATAAAGACAAAATGGCGACGACAGCGCGGGTGCCCACCTCTTCCCATTCCGAACAGAGAAGTTAAGACCCGATGCGCCGATGGTACTGCGGTAACACGTGGGAGAGTAGGAGATCGCCAGCCCACCATGCGGGGGCGCCCGAAGGGCGTCCCCCTTTTTTTTGCCCCTGCCAAACCGCCCCACAGGCAGGCAATGCCCCCCCCACACAAAAAAAAATCCAACGGAAAGGTGCGAGACGCCCTCATCGAAAGATGATCACTGGCCGATCATCCCGCTACTTCCATTTAGCATGATATGGGGTTCATATGTTATTGTTAAATCCATAGTTCTGTTTTCCTTCAAACTAAATCTGCTAGCCCTAACTTTCTATATACTGTATTATTACTGTTTCATGCATGGTATTTATTCCTATATTTGAGTATAGTGATTGTATAAATACATTGGCGTTAATATATATTGAAATATAATGAAGAAGAAAGCATTAATCACTGGGATAACAGGTCAAGATGGGGCTTATTTAGCAGAGCTTTTGTTAGAAAAAGGCTATGAAGTACATGGAGTAAAAAGGAGGAGCTCTCTCTTTAATACGGATAGAATAGATCATTTATATCAGGATCCTCACGAGAAAAATCTTAAATTAATTTTACATTACGGGGATCTTTCTGATTCGACTAATATTATTCGAATTGTGCAGGAAGTACAGCCAGATGAGATTTATAACTTGGGTGCAATGTCTCATGTGAAGGTGAGCTTTGATAGCCCTGAATATACAGCAAATGTTGATGGTATAGGAACACTCAGGATTTTAGAAGCAGTTAGGATTTTAGGCTTGACAGAAAAAACTAAAATTTATCAGGCGTCTACTTCGGAGCTTTATGGACTTGTCCAGGAAGTTCCACAATCAGAAACTACACCATTTTACCCTCGCTCCCCATATGCAGTAGCTAAACTTTATGGTTATTGGATTACAGTTAATTACCGTGAAGCCTATAATATGTTTGCTGTAAATGGGATTTTATTCAATCATGAATCTCCTTTGAGAGGTGAGACTTTTGTAACAAGAAAAATTACTAGGGGGGTTGCTAGGGTAGCGCTAGGTCTTCAAGATAAAATATTTTTAGGAAACTTAGATGCTAAAAGAGATTGGGGGCATGCAAAAGATTATGTAGAAGGAATGTGGAGGATTTTACAGCATGATACGCCAGAAGATTTTGTGATAGCTACAGGGATTACTACTACGGTGAGAGATTTTGTTAAACTTTCTTTTGCAGAGGTTGGTATTGAAGTAGCATTTGATGGAGAGGGGGTAGATGAAAAAGGGACGGTGGTTAAATGTAATAATCCTGATTATCAACTTGAGGAAGGGATAGAGGTTGTAGCTATTGACCCAAGATATTTCCGCCCTACTGAAGTTGAGCTTTTGATTGGTGATCCAGCTAAAATGAAGGAAAAACTTAATTGGGAGCCTAAATATGACTTGAAAGGGTTAGTTGAGGATATGATAAAGGCTGATTTAGAATTATTTAAAAAGGATCAATATCTACAAGAAGGCGGTCATAAAGTCTTTAATTATCACGAATAATAATGGAAAAGGATTTTAAAATTTATATAGCCGGCCATAGAGGGATGGTCGGCTCTGCTATTTACAGGAAATTAGAGAGTGAGGGGTATTCGAATATAATTCACAGAACCTCTAAAGAGCTTGATTTACGAGACCAAACCCAAGTATCTGATTTTTTTAAAATAGAGAAACCTGATGTTGTAGTTTTAGCTGCAGCTAAGGTGGGGGGGATTCATGCAAATAATGTGTATAGAGCGGAGTTTCTTTATGATAATTTGATGATTCAAAACAATGTGATTCATCAAAGTTATTTGAATAACGTCAAAAAATTATTGTTTTTAGGGTCATCTTGTATTTATCCTAAGTTTGCTCCTCAGCCTCTTAAAGAGGATTATTTGTTGACAGGTGAATTAGAGCCGACAAATGAACCGTATGCAATTGCGAAGATAGCTGGCATAAAGATGTGCGAAAACTATAGGAGTCAATATGGCTGTGACTTTATTTCTGCAATGCCTACTAATTTGTATGGACCAAATGATAATTATGATTTAAATAATTCCCATGTATTACCTGCTCTTATCAGGAAGTTTCATACAGCGAAGACTAATGGAGTTGCGTTTGTTCCTGTTTGGGGAAGCGGAACCCCTAAGAGAGAGTTTTTACATGTAGATGATTTAGCAGATGCATGCTATTATCTGTTGCAGAACTATAATGGTGAACAGTTGGTGAATGTAGGTACAGGAGAGGATATAAGTATAAAGGAATTAGCTTATCTAGTAAAAATGATTGTAGGCTTTGAAGGGGATATTAAGTTTGATAGCTCAAAGCCAGATGGAACGCCTAGAAAATTGATGGATGTATCTAAGCTAAATGGCTTGGGTTGGAAGTATTCTATCGGTCTAGAAGAAGGAATCCGTTCTGTATATAATTCTATCAATTGGGATTCAATTATAGAGCGTTAACTAGCTATTTAAGATATAGCACTTTGTAAACCAGGGTGCTATATCTTATTTTGCAATACAATTTCAGTCTTATAAGTTTTGTCAACTCTTTGGATATAAAGCCTGATTTTCCTGCCATCACGGCTTTGAAAAAGGCTGACAATATCATTAAGCGAATACCTAGTCGCTTTCACCCCATTTATCATCATTATTTGGTCTCCTTTCAATAACCCTGCTTGCTTTGCAGGTGAGTTGGCTCGTACTTTAGATATTTCATAAATAGGCATTCCTGGAATAGGAGTACTAACCTCTATGCCACTCATATTATATCTAAAAGCATTTTTATACTCAGTATTTGGTTTTAAAAGGATAGTTTTATCATTATAATGATAAACTACTCTAAACCTTTTAAGTATTTCCGAACCAAGGCTTCCATTTCTATCACTGAAATCTAATACTTTTTGAATACTTGTTTCATCAGGGTAGGAAACAATTGGATCTGTAAAATTGTAATTCCCTAGCCAGAGTTCTTTAACTCTGCCCACATAACCGAAAATTTCCCCGCTCAATCCAGCACCCAAAAATGAGCGAAAAGTATCATCAGGAATCGCTAGTTTATTGTGGGTAATTGGATAAAGAGAGAGGGCATGACTTGCCCCGGAGTCCACTAAGAGTTTGATATTAAGCTTAGTACTATCTTTTTGTAAAATATTTGCCGTTATGTAAGGCTTTTCTTTTTCCAAGGATATCGGTAATGCTTCCCACTTTACCTTCATTTTTCGATACTTCTTATTATATCTGACTGGGTCATGTAAATAAATCTTCTTTTTTACATAAGATATTTCAACAATAAAGTTTCTGAATACATCGTAGCCAATCAGACCATGAACATATGTGCCCATGCTTGCTGAAAGGTGAAAAACATCATCAAGTAAAAATAGCACCTCGTGGTTATAACCTATTGCATCATGGATAGAAAGCGTATTTCCTGTAGAATAAAGTGCTTGTATAGAGTTGCCTTCTCCTAAGCCATTTAAATCAAGTTTTCTTACATATTTGAGATTAATATCTTCTGAATTGGGCAGACTTGTTATTACAGTAGTGCTAACTCCAGTGTCTAATATAAACCGGAGGGTATCCGAACCATTAATACTGAGTGGGATCAATATCAAGTTATGTACTAATTCGAAAGGTATAGTTAATGTCTTTTTATGCTTGGGAAGCCTAAAGCTACCTAATTCTTGCTGAGCGATAGCAGGTACTATAAACACAAAGACAATTAACGTAATAAAGAAAGCTCTAATTCTAACGTATATATTTGCTCCCATCTTTCTGAATTTAAGTACAAATAGGTCTCTTGTTAAGGAGGCTATTTGAAGGTGAAGCGTGGAAGAAGATAAAGAACATCAGTTTAATTCACACGCATTTCTGTTTTGGAAAAGGCATAGTCGGTATCCATGTTGATTAATACAGAAGTTTGTCTTTTGTACTTAAGTGATGCTAATTGCGGGAATTGAATCTAGTATTAGAACCTCAAAGAGGTGATATAGTAAGTTAATATACAGCTTTTTTTGCCAAAATCAAAGATTATTAGCTTGTCGAATTACTTATTGTATTAGTGTGATAAGATACAAACCTATTCCTCTTTTTAGAACGGTTAATGAAAGGAGTTGGTTTAAAAAAGTAGGGAATAGGGTTTGTATTATCAATTTTTCAAACCAAAACCATCGTAGGTAGGTTTTAATGAAGCTCATCGTCAATAAACAAGGACGGTAGTGTAACTTCTCATCTGTCTTTCATAGTATAATTTTACTTGTAGAAAATAACGGTAAGAAACCTTCTCTAATAGTGAGTATTAAATTAGATAGGTTTTTTACCGTTAAGCTTTCTTTAAACCTCAAGTTTCAGTTCCTCTAAATACTTGTTTATAAGGGATATTTCTTCGGTACTTAAAGAAATTGTTGCCCCTTTTACATTATGTTTTACTTGTTCGGTATTTCTAGCGCCTACTAAAGCACAAGTAATCCCAGGTTGCTCAATTGTCCATTTTATTACAAGTTGAGTCAGTGATACGCCTTTATCATCAGCAATAGGTCTTATCTTATTCAGAAAATCGTTGGTTTTCTTTAAGTTTTCTGTTTTGAAAAAGGGTGTATTAGGTCTATGGTCCCCTTCGCCAAATTGATAGTCTGGAGTGATTTTCCCCGTTAATAAGCCTCGCTGAAGTGGGCTGTAGGCTAATATCGATTTTTTCTTCTCTAGGCAAAGTGGGACAACGTCCTCTTCAATACCTCTAAATACCATGCTGTAAGGGACTTGGTTCGATGTAATTTCAACAGTTTCCTCAGCCTCTTTCATTTGGTCGGTGCTATAGTTGCATACACCTCCAGCCCTTATTTTTCCTTGTTTCAATAAAATGTCTATAGCTTCCATCGACTCGGAAATGGGAGTAGTTTTGTCAGGCCAATGAATTTGGTACAAATCAATAAAGTCTGTTTTTAACCTTCTCAAACTCTCCTCGCATTCTTTTATTATACCCTCTTTTCCAGCATATTTATAAACTTGGAGCGTTTTTCCATCATTGCTTTTAGTATCAAAATAATAGTCGCCTTTTGTATCATCCCAGCGTAGCCCAAACTTGGTCAAAACCTGTACTTTATCTCTTCTTCCTTCCAGCGCTTCACCTACAAGCTCCTCACTAAGGCCAAACCCATATACAGGGGCTGTGTCTATAGTAGTAATTCCCATATCCAAGGAACAATGAATGGCATCTATAGCGGCTTTTGCATCGGTACCTCCCCACATCCATCCGCCTATTGCCCATGCCCCAAAGGCTATTGGGGTAATTTCTACATCTGTATTTCCCAGTTTTCTATATTCCATTTTAAAGCTGTTTTAGGTTGTGAAGAAATTTGATTTTTATTTTCTTATTTTTTTGAAAAAATTCTTTATCAATATTTCCGATTCATTTGCCAATATTCCTGATATTACCTCCGCTTTGGGGTGCAATAGTTTGCTAGAAATAAAACTGTATCCCATTTTGGGATCACTTGCTCCATAAACCACTCTTTTTATTTGTGCCCACAGAGTTGCCGTAGCACACATAGGGCAAGGTTCCATTGTCACATAAAGGGTGCAATCTTGCAAATGGCGGTTTTGAAGAAAATTAGCAGCAGATGTAATTGCTAACATTTCGGCATGGGCAGTGGGGTCGTTAAGCCGTTCGGTTTCATTATGAGCTTTTGCTATAATCTCTCCGTTTGATACAATCAGAGCTCCTATAGGCACTTCTCCAAGTTCAAAAGCTTGCTTTGCAAGTTCGAGGGCTTTCCTCATGAAATGTTCGTCGTCCTTTTTTATCATATTCTCTAATTTCCCAATAGAAAATGAATGTTAAAAAATCTTTTTTTCAAGGCATACCTAAAAAATTAATCATCATTCAGATGGCTTAGTATTTGAACCACGTTCTATTTAAATAAAACTAGTACAAAAAGGTTTAAACAAACTTACTATAGGCCTCAAAAGTATATTAATAAATTTTTTTTAAGAAATACTGATGTAGTAAGCCAAGGTAAAGTAATTGTTTATGAATGCAAGCTAACCATGAGCCAATCACATATCACTGACAAATATCTAGTATCCCAATACCTTAAGGGTGATGAAAAAGCTTTTGAGTTGTTGATAAATCGACATAAAAATAGATTATATACCACTATTTATCTTGTGGTAAAAGATCAACACACTGCTGAAGATATTTTACAAGAGGTGTTCATCAAGGCTATTAAAAAACTGAAGTCTGGTAAATATAATGAAGAAGGAAAATTCTTGCCTTGGATTTCAAGAGTGGCGCATAATATGGCAATTGACTATTTTAGAAAAATAAAAAGGCTGCCTGTCACGGTATCGGAGGAAGGATACAGCTTGTTTGACCAATTAGTTTTTACTGAAAACCGAGGGGCGGAAAATACGAATTCTAATTATACTGCAAATATAAGAGAGCTTGTTCAGCAGCTTCCCGAACCACAAAAAGAGGTTTTGATAATGAGGCATTATCTGGAAATGAGTTTTCAGGATATTGCCCAAATGACAGGTGTAAGTATCAATACGGCTTTGGGCAGAATGCGATACGCCCTTATCAACCTAAAGAAACAAATCTTGCTTAACGAAGATAAAAATGAGCACAAGAGCCAACGACTTGATCGTTAAATACCTTTACGATGAACTTTCCGATAAAGAAAAAAAAGAGTTTGAAGCACAACTTAAGGTCGATCCTGAGCTTAGGGAAAGTGTACATTTATTAAGCTCAATAGTAGGCCAAGTAGATGAAATTGGTGAACATTTGAAGCCAGACGACTCTACCATTGATAAAATACTTGATTTTTCTAAGAATTATAAACCTAAAAAGCCGCCTAAAAAAAGAGACTCCTAATGTGCCCTGTCTTTCACTGTAAGTGAATATCACGGTATATTCCTAATATTCGGGTTAAAAAAGCAGAGCCTAGTTAGAGCTAACCAAGTTCCTATATTGCTAGGCTACAATTTATTCTGCTTTGCCTCTTCCTCCTAATTGTAAAAGTGTTTTTACCTCTGGCTAACTGGGAAATTTCACTAAACTCCACCACATTGTTTAGGATAAATTTCCATTTTCAAAAAAGGTTTAGCTAATTTGGCAATGGCCTTAAATGAAAAGGTCAAACCTTCCTTATGATTAAACAGCACAAACTTACTATGACAGCATGTACCTGGGCTCGTATTCCGAAAAAGTATTCTTTTCAGAGAAGAGTTAGCCCTCGATATACATAAAATGCTAAGTTTCATCATTCCAAGAAAACTTCATTGGTTAATAGGATTTTGTATAAATTAGCTTGGTAACACACAAAGAAAATCTACCTTGATATGTCGATAACTGAACGTTATAAACCCATTGAAAACTATGGATTAATAGGTGACCTGCTCACTACCGCATTGGTAGGAATGGACGGGTCTATTGACTTTATGTCCTTTCCAGAGTTTGATTCGCCTACTATCTTTGCTAGCCTGCTAGATCATGATAACGGTGGTTTTTTTAAGATTGCCCCAAGGCTTTATGAGCCCAAGCAGAAGCAAATGTATTTGCCTAATACGAATGTTCTCATAAGTCGTTTTTTGTCAAAGGAAGGGGTTGCTGAAATCTCAGATTTTATGCCAGTGGAAGCAGCAGGAGAGGAGCATCATGATTTGGTGAGAAGGGCTAAAACGGTTCGTGGAGAGGTGCATTATGAAATGATATGTGCTCCCAGGTTCAATTATGGCTTATCTAAGCATACTGCCAAATTAGTAGATGGAGGAGTTTTGTTCGAGTCACAAGGAGAAGATGACTTGAAAATATTTTTAAGGTGTTCTATCCCTGTAAAAATAGTAAATGGCGATGCTGTAGTTCGGTTTACGCTTAAAGCTGGTGAAACAGAATTTTTTATCTTAGAAAAGTATGAAGAAGGTAAAGAGAGCCCTTCTGCTCATCCAGATTATGTTTCTGAATCATTTAAAGATACAGTAAACTTTTGGAGGCGCTGGATTAGAAAATCGTATTATAGAGGACGCTGGAGAGAGATGATCAATCGCTCAGCTTTGACATTGAAACTTCTGACTTCACAAAAATACGGATCCGTAGTCGCTGCCCCTACATTTGGCTTGCCTGAGGAAGTTGGAGGAGTAAGAAACTGGGATTATAGATACACTTGGGTGCGAGATGCCTCCTTTTCCCTGTATGCTCTTATCCGATTAGGGTATACCGAAGAGGCAGCTGCATTTATGAGTTGGGTAGAAGATAGGTGTAAAGATCTTAACCCAGACGGTTCGTTACAAATTATGTATAGTATACGGGGCGAGAAGTATTTGGAAGAAAAAGAGCTTGATCATTTTGAAGGATATATGGGTTCCAAGCCTGTCAGAATAGGTAATGGTGCTCACGATCAGCTTCAGCTTGACATTTATGGCGAGTTGATGGACTCTGTTTATCTCTATAATAAATATGGGCAGCCAATTTCATACGACCTCTGGAAGAACTTGGTAAAACTTGTGAACTGGGTGACAGAAAACTGGCATTTGAAGGATGAGGGAATTTGGGAAGTACGTGGAGGAAGACAAGAATTTTTGTATTCTAGGTTGATGTGCTGGGTGGCTATGGATAGAGGTATCAGATTGGCTATGAGGCGCTCTTTTCCTGCTCCATTAGATAGATGGATAAAGGCTAGAGATGAAATTTATGTAGATATTTTTGAGAACTTCTGGAGTGAGAAAAAGCAGGCATTTGTACAGTATAAAGGTTCGGAAACTTTAGATGCTGCTAATTTGCTCATGCCTTTAGTAAAATTCATTGGGCCTACAGATCCTAAATGGCTATCAACCTTAAAAGCGATTGGGGATGAATTGACAGATGATTCTCTTGTATATCGTTATAAAATTGATGAAGCGGCAAGTGATGGACTTGACGGAGATGAAGGAACCTTTAGTATGTGTTCCTTCTGGTATGTAGAATGCCTATCAAGGGCAGGGGAATTGGAGCAAGCTAGGCTGCTATTTGAGAAGATGCTTAGTTATGCCAACCACGTAGGGCTATTTGCCGAAGAGCTAGGGCCAAGTGGTGAGCATTTGGGTAATTTTCCCCAAGCATTTACACACTTGGGGCTTATCAGTGCAGCATATAATCTCAATCATAACTTGTCAAAGGCTAGAAATCCATACTCTTCTCATGAAGAGCAGATTTAATATTTAACATGAGTCGAGGGCATAAAAAAAGAGCTAGTGGAAACTAGCTCTTTTTTTATATGATCAAGGCTTGTTGCCTTTTAATTATCCATTCATTGAAGTAAGAAACTCCTCGTTGCTTCGTGTACCTCTCATATTGTTGAGTAGGTATTCCATTGCTTCTACAGGGTTCATATCCGACATAAACTTGCGAAGTATCCAAACCCTTGAAAGTGAATCTTTATCAAGAAGCAAGTCTTCCCTTCTGGTACCAGATGCAATAACATCGATAGCAGGGTAAACTCTCTTGTTCGATAGTCTTCTGTCCAATTGCAATTCCATGTTACCAGTACCTTTGAATTCTTCAAAGATAACTTCGTCCATTTTAGAACCAGTCTCTATCAATGCAGTAGCGATGATGGTAAGTGACCCGCCATGTTCTACATTACGAGCAGCACCAAAGAAACGCTTAGGTTTATGAAGAGCATTGGCATCCACACCACCAGTAAGTATTTTGCCTGATGAAGGAGCTGTTGTATTATGCGCCCTTGCGAGTCTAGTGATCGAGTCAAGCAAAATGATTACATCATGCCCACATTCTACCATTCTCTTGGCTTTTTCAAGCACGATATTAGAAACCTTCACGTGCCTGTCAGCTTGCTCATCAAAGGTAGAGGCTACTACTTCAGCCTGTACGCTTCTTGCCATATCCGTAACCTCTTCAGGGCGTTCGTCTATAAGCAGAACAATTAGGTAACACTCAGGGTGGTTTTTCGCAATAGCGTTGGCTATTTCTTTCAAAAGGACTGTTTTACCAGTTTTTGGCTGTGCCACAATCATACCCCTTTGCCCTTTTCCTATCGGAGAGAACAAATCTACCACCCGGGTAGAAAGGCTGCTAGAGCGATCACTCAGGTTCAATTTTTCTTGAGGGAATAATGGAGTAAGGTATTCAAAGGGAACCCTATCCCTTATTTCTTCGGTAGTTTTACCATTTACACTTTCTACTCTTAGCAGAGCAAAGTACTTTTCTCCATCTTTTGGAGGCCTGATCTGCCCTTTAACAGTATCACCTGTTTTTAAGCCGAAGAGCTTGATTTGAGAAGGAGAAACATAAATATCATCAGGGCTAGCCAAGTAATTGTAATCAGGAGACCTTAAAAAACCGTAGCCATCTTGCATGATTTCAAGTACACCCTCATTTTCAATCGCTCCGTCAAACTCCCTTATATTGAAACCAGGTTTTTTCTTGTCTCTGTTAGGAGTATTTCTTTCCCTGTTATCAGAACCTTGATCGTCCTTTTCTCTGACAGCTCTTTTTCTTTCTACTACTTCCTTTTTCTCTTCTACAGCAACCTCTTGGGTAGGTTGTTCTTTAGGCTTCTCTTCTTGTACAGGAGTTGGGGTTGGTGCTGTTACTTCTTCACTCTGTACATTTTCTCTTTTTACTCTCCTCCTTTTACTTGCAGGAGAATCAGCCCGGTCAGCTCTTCGGTTGAGGGTTTTAGGCTCTTTGTTAGCAATAGGCTCTTTAGGTTCTGTTTTCTTCTCCTTCTTTGCTTTTGCTTCTAAATCAGCGTCAGGCAAAACTGCCTGCTGATCCAATATTTTATAAATAAGTTCTTTTTTTGGAAGTTTCTTGAAGTTCTTAAGACCTAGGTCTTCCGCTATTTCCTTCAGCTCTGATAAGAGCCTAACCTCCAGTTCTTCAATAGTGTACATAGTGTGTGTGAAAAATTATTAAAGGTGCCATTTGAGATGGTCTCTCCTAGAATAATCGTGAATAAATTTATTTGATTAAAATCCTTTGAGAGGAAAAAAATAATGTGGTGATTTTATATGATTTGAATGTGCAATTATAAAGACTTATACCGAAATACCAAAAACAATAAGGTTAAATTCAAGACTAACAAAAATAAATATGGTTTTGTAAAGACTTAATTAGCTTATAATTAGAAGCTAATAGAGATGTTATTGGTGGTGTGGTACAAAACATAAACTCTTGTTTCCAAGGAATGTTTTGCATCACAAATATATTATTTTTTTTGGATTGAGGCTTGTGTTTTTCTCTAAAACCTATCAAAAAGAGCTTTTCTCTTAAAATAAAAGGAGTTTTTTGTTAAAAAACATGTTAGGGTTCTTAGTAGTTGGACTAAAGGAATTACCAAGTTACCTTTGCCGCTTAGGTAAAGTTCTGTAGAAGTTAAGTAGCAACTGTTTATTGTTTTTATCTTGTTATTTAGCAAACAGGTGTTCTTTAGTTTAGATGATAAATACGATAAATTGCAATGGGAAAAGCTTTGAGAAGAAATAGTTTTTTGTGGATCGTCTTTGTGTTTTCTGCAATGTTTTTTAGTTGCGGTGGACCAAAAACACCAAAGGCTGGAGAGTTTGCCCCTGACTTTAAGTTAAAAGGGATTAATGGGAATGACTACACTCTTTCAGATTATAAGGGGAAGCTTGTTTTGCTGTATTTTTGGGTAGACAATTGTGATATCTGCAAAAAAGAGTTTCCTGTAGTGCAAGAAAATTATGAAGAGCTAAAGGGTGAAGGGTTTGAGATATTGGGCATATATATAGGTGATAAAACCGAACCTTCCAAAGAGTTTAAAGAGGCATACGGAGTGACATTTCCCATGCTGGTAGATGAGACTTACAAGGTAATAGACGAGTATAATATCACGGCTTCTCCTACCAATTACTTGGTAAATCCAGATGGGAAAATTGTACGGAGAATTGTCGGGTATCTTGATAAGCAACAAATAAGTTCATTGCTTTATAACATCAAAATGAATAAATAAAAGAATGAAACATCTCTATTTTTTTCTGTTAATCGCTTTGTTTTTTACTTCTCAAAGCTGCCAAAAGGAAAAGCAAGAGGAAGTCCAAGTTCAAGAATATGCTGAAGAGCATAAAGGTCATTCCCATGCTAATGAAGGAGGTTGTGCCCATTGTGGAATGGATTATACAATGCATCCAAAATGGAAGGCTTCGTTTGAGTCACCTGAAAAAGGGACGCTTATGTTTTGTAGCAATAGATGTATGTTGTTGACTTCTATAAAAGAGAAGGATCAGCTCGGGGAAATAAGCGGAATTCAGGTGCAAGATTATTATGACCTGAAAACTATCGATGGACAATCTGCTTTTTATGTGACAGGTAGCGATGTATTAGGACCTATGGGACATGATTTTGTGCCATTTTCTTCCAAAGAAGCAGCTGAAGAATTTATGAAAGACCATTCGGGAAAAAATATCTATTCTTTTGAGGAGGTAACTATGGAAGTGATCACTTCTGTGATAAATCAGTAAGGTTGCTATGAGATATGTATCGAGGTTTTTTGGCTTCTTACTTTTATTGGTTTTGTTTACTATAGCTACTTGGGGCTATGCTTTTTTTGGTAAAAAGCGTGCTGGAATAGAGGAAAAACAGCAAGTGGCAAGGAGCTTTTTGCTAACCGATTTTTGCCTTACTACCGAATCTCGGCATACGAGAAATATAGCCTTGCCTGAGCTGATAGCACCTTTTCAGGATCTTCCAGGTTATCACGATCATTTTCCTTCATCCTCTTTTTATCAACCCGATTTTTATTTGAGAAAATATAAATGAGAAGGCAATTAAATATTTTGGAATATGCCCTCTCGTCTTTGGCAAGAAGGTGGAAAAAGCAATTGTCATTAGTTGGGATTTACGGCTTGGTTGTAGGGTTCTTTGCATCGGTAATCTTTTTCACTTCAGCGCTTCGCTCAGAAACCACTCAGGTATTAGAAGATGTCCCCGAACTTTGGGTGCAAAAGCTTGCGGGGGGCAGGTTACGACCTATGGATACAAGCTTTATTGATTCTCTAGGGAAACTACGTGGGGTAGCATCGATAGCTCCACGTATTTGGGGCTATATGTATGATTCACCAACTGGAGCGGTATTTACCATCACGGGTTCGGATTCTTTGCCCAAGGGGCTGTCATTGGTGCAAACCCAACTAGAAGGAGCTCTTAAGCCAGATGAAGTGCTTTGTGGTACGGGAATATTGGAGCAAAGAGGTTTGTTTTTGGGGGATTGGCTAACCATGGCAAATTCAGAAGGTGAGCTCAAAACTTTCCGAATAGCAGGCACTTTCGATGCAAAATCTGATCTGCTTACTAAAGACCTATTGGTGCTTTCACCATCTTCGGCAAGGGATATGATAGGCTTGGATGAAGGGGAGATGACCGATTTGGCTATAGAAATAATCAACCCTGATGAGGTGGAGAATATCGCTAAAAAAATAGACATGGCTTTTGGAGGAATTCGAGTAGTAAGTAAGATGCAATTGCAAAGTACCTATGAAGCCCTTTTTAGTTGGCGAGGAGGTATATTTATCTATGGGGCAATCATTTCCATCTTAGCATTCCTAACCTTGGCTTGGGATAAGGCTTCAGGTTTAAATAGTGAAGAAAAAAAGGAATTGGGGATTTTGAAGGGAGTTGGTTGGGAAATCAGTGATGTATTGTGGATGAAGTTTTGGGAAGGCGCTGCTGTTTCGGTAACCGCTACATTATTAGGGATTATGATGGCGCTAGGGCATGTTTTTATTTTTGATGCCCCATTGTTGAAGCCATTTTTAATTGGCTGGTCAGTAGTTTATCCATCTTATAATCTTACTCCCAGTATCTCATTGGGGGACTTGCTTTCTATTGTGTCCATTTCTGTAATCCCATACCTTAGTGCTACGCTTATTCCCGCTTGGAAAGGGGCTATAACCGACCCCGCACAAGTGATGCAAGAAGGGTGATTTTTCATTTTTAAAACTGTAGATGTTGGAAAAAAATACGCCGATCCAATTTTCACATTCCAATGGATTTCCCGCAAGTTCTTATCAGCATTTCTTTAAGCTTCTAGCTCCATATCCAGTTACAGCAGTAGAACGCTTTGGTATGGGAAAGTATCAAATAAAGAATGATTGGAAGCCTTTGGTCGCAGAGCTAATAGATGATATCGAATCAAAGCACTCCAAGCCAGTAATAGGTGTCGGCCATTCTTTGGGCGGGGTGCTAACGGCTTGGGCTGCAATAGAGCGTCCAGATTTATTCGCTAAAATCATCTTTATTGATCCCCCCCTTTTTCGTCCTTTCAAGAGGTTTGTGATGAGATCGGCTAGTTTGATGGGAATTACCGATAAGGTTGTTCCTCCGGCAAGAAGCACTAAAAAAAGAAGGTCGGTTTTTGAATCAAAAGAACAGGCATATGAGCTGTGGAAGCACAAAAAGCTGTTTAAAAATTTTGATGACCAATGTTTTCAAGATTATGTGGAATACGGTCTTTCTCCATCTGCTAAAGGTGTAGAACTTATTATTCCGCCAAATTTAGAGTATAAAATATTCACCCTAACTCCTGCTATAATAGGAAGTGCTGATTTTAGTATGCCATCCTATTTTCTTTACTCTGGTAAATTAAAAACTGTAGAGGCTAAAGACTTAGCTTGGCTAAAGAAAAAGTTTAAGAAAACTCAATTTATGCCATATGACGGAGGGCATATGTATCCTATGGAAGAACCGGAAAAAGCTGCTGGATTAATAAAAGGTCTGATTAATTCACCTGATGCTTTAGGATGATTTTTTTCTTTCTTTTTTTCTTCTTCTTCTTTTTTTTACCCACATTGTATAAAAGCACCAAGCCAGCAGTAAAAAATGGTAACAGAGGGATTTTAAACCTAGCCAAAGCACCAAAATTATAGCTGACAAAGCCAACTGCAAAGCCAAAAATGACTGTAAACCAGAGGCATAGTTGGATTTCAGGATTGTTGACCATAAGATAAAAAACTCGGATTATCCCTCTTCGAAATAATATGACCAAAGTGAGCATGAGGTAAAAGCCACTCTCAAGTGCGCCTATGAGCATTACAGGGTTTCGTGCTTCCCATAAATACGGTCTATAAAGTGTTACATTTACACTGGCAGGTACTTTTTTGAGCATTCCGCCTATGGAATAATCTATTTCGCCCAATGAGTAACTAGATCCCCCAGCTCTACTTCCATGGTCACCATGAAAACCGCTTATTTCATCCTCTATAGCTTCCATTGAACTATATTTCTCTGTTTGTGCTGCCAAAGAAGTTACCATTAAAGCCCCAGCTCCAGCTATTAATATGATGAGAACTGGTGCGCTCATGTACCTAAGTACGGGATTTTTGATTCCTCCTTTAAATTTTAAGTAGTACCAAAGCATGAGTGGGGGTAAAAATGCATAAAGAATGTAGGCTTTAAGCTGTAGGATTACCCAAGCAGTTGATAACATAATTATAATTAGCCTCACTCGTCCTTTGTTGGTGCTTACTAGGTGGAGAGCCGCATAGGTAAACCAGCCAAGTGCACCCAAGGTTATGGAATCTTTAAGTAAACCAGAGCCCCAAAAAATAGCAGAAGGGATATAGAAAATAGCATAGGCAAGAGGTTTATAGAGTTCTGGATAGAACCTTATGAAGGTTTGGTAGATTTTCCATGTTCCGCTAAAGGCAAAAAAACTGAAAATAAAGGTGATGCCAATATAGGACTGAAAGCAAAATGCGCCTGCTATGGCAGCGATTCTTACCAGAGTCCACTCTTCATGGGCTTTGAAATACGTAATTCTTGTCGTGTAGAGCAAAGTATCTCCCGTATATTCTCGAGCATCGAGAGTCATTATTTTTAAGCCTGTAAAGAAGTTGTCAGAAAAGGCTCTTCCTATGATTTCGGCTCCTTTGTGGTAATAGAAAGTATCTCCACCTCCGTAGTAAAATTGGTAAATAAAGGCAAATGCAACTGCTCCAAAAAGCTTAACTGTGAAAGCAGGAATAAAATACTTTCTTGTAAAGCGGTTTGTGGTCTTTTTTCTCATCTTATAAGCCACCAAATAAATGGCTATAAGGAAAATAGGAGACAAGATAAGATCAAAAATAGTCATAGGCTGTTGGCGAAATTACAGAATTATCTTTAAGAAAAGTGCCTATGTGATTTGTAAGAACAAGAAAAGATTGATTGGGAGGGACAGTACGAATGACTTGAGTATCATTCGTAGGCTTTAGAGTACGTTTTTTGGTTGGCATAAAATAAAAGAGGCGGTCATGTGACCGCCTCTTTATATCAATTCGCATATATCTTAGTCATTCTAATATTAGAGTGGGCTTATGCTCGCTCTAGAATTCAAATTAAAACTTAGGATTGGATTAGAGTTTCAATTCTTTTTCAAATTGTTTTTTACCGGCTTTGATCTCCATACGGTAAACACCTTCTGAAAGACCTTCTAGTTTGTAAAGCTTACCGAATTTTTTTACTTGAGATCCAAGTTCTTCGTAGATCAACTTATTGTTAGCATCGAAAATGTTTACCGAAACGTCTTCAGCGCTTTCGTTTTCGAATACTACAGCAACTTTTTCTTCTACCAATTGTACAGAAGGAGTAAGTGCTTCTACTTCTGTGGTTTCTGTAACCGATACATCGCCACTTTTAGAGATAGAGAAGCTTTTTCTGGCAAGTTGGTTTCCGTTTACAATTTCTAATGTATATTCTCCTTCCTCCAATTTAGAGAAATTGAACAATTCTCTAACGAAAGGCTTATAAAGGCTCTTAGCATAAATAGTGGTTCCATCTTCGTTTAAGATGGCCAAAGAAGCGCTGGTTTCTTGAATGTTTCTTACTGTCAATACTGCATTGCTAGAAGAAGCAAGAGGCTTAAGAGAAACAGTAATTGATTTTGCTGCTGCAGCAGCAGGAGATTCCTTTGCGTTCACTGCAAATGCTCCAAGCACTAACAATGAGATTAAGATTACTTTTTTCATGTGATTAGGATTTAATTCTATATTTGAGTAAACGATTACAATGCAAACATAACTGTCTTTGCGGTTATGTCAATTAAATAGGTGTTAATTAAATATTAATTAGAAGTTCTAGTATTAACTTAATGTTAAGTTTATGGTTTGGTAATATAAAAGTTACACTAATATCATAAAGTATAAATATATTTTATTTATACTTTTTATCAGTATAATATTATGTTTTTTATTTATTATTTAGAATATAATTTTATGCAACCGTTGTAGTTTTTTGCTATATGCTCTTCTGTTATGTATAATTGTTATGCTAACTATATGCAAAAAGTCACATTAATGCTGAAAAATTACACGCTACTATTTGATGCTTGTTTTTAGAAGAAATGAGAGTATTTCCATAAAAAAGCATCAACATTACTATTTCACACCTCATTATTTAATTTTGCACCATCACAAAAATGAGTTTGTGCAGCAAAAAAAAAGAAATGGAAAAAGACGTTTGTGTAAGATTTGCCCCAAGTCCAACAGGGCCATTGCATATAGGAGGTTTGCGTACGGCATTATTCAATTATTTATTTGCCAAACATTATAATGGCAAAATGCTGTTACGGATAGAGGATACGGATCGTACAAGGTTTGTCCCAGGAGCAGAAGAATATATTAAAGAAGCTTTGGAATGGTGCGGGATAGTTCCTGATGAAAGCCCGTGGATTGGAGGGGAGAATGGCCCCTACAGGCAGTCGGAGCGAAAGGATATTTACCATACCTATATAAAACAACTTATTGAAGAGGGTAAAGCCTATTATGCTTTTGATACTCCAGCAGAATTGGAGAAAATGCGGGAGGAGCTGAAAGAAGCAAAAGTTGACAACCCGCAATATAATGCGATCACTAGACAAAAAATGTCAAATTCGTTGACGCTGACTGCCGAAGAGGTGCAGAAAAGAATTGACGAGGGCGTGCCGTATGTGGTAAGGCTTAAAGTACCTGCTAAGGAAGCAATTGTGGTGAGCGACATAGTGAGGGGAGAAGTAACGGTACATTCCCATACAATTGACGATAAGATTTTACTAAAATCGGATGGGATGCCTACTTACCATATGGCAAGTGTAGTAGATGACCATCTTATGGAAGTGACACATGTGATTAGGGGAGAAGAATGGTTGCCATCAGCTCCTTTTCATGTTATGCTCTATAAATATTTAGGTTGGGAAGACAGTATGCCGCAGTTTGCCCATCTGCCCTTGCTTTTGAAGCCGAGTGGAAAAGGCAAGCTCAGCAAAAGGGACGGTGATAAACTCGGCTTTTCGGTTTTCCCTCTAGAGTGGAAAGATCCTAGCTCTGGTGAGGTTTCTTCAGGTTTTAGGGAAGATGGCTTTTTGCCAGAAGCTTTCACCAACTTTATAGCTTTGTTAGGTTGGAATCCTGGTACAGAGCAAGAGATTTTTTCTCTTGATGAATTGATTACAGCCTTTAGCGCTGAACGAATATTGAAGGCGGGAACCAAGTTCGATATTGAAAAAGCGAAGTGGTTCAACCAGCAATATATTAAGCATCTTTCTGTAGAAGAGCTTTCTGGATATTTATTAGCTGAATTGAAAAAGGAAAATATTAGCTGCACTCCAGAAAAGGCGGCATTAATTGCCGAGGCTATGCAGGAAAGGATTGTCTTCCCTCAAGAGCTTTGGGCAAATGCTAAATTCTTTTTCTTTGCCCCAAAAGCATACGACGAAAAAATAGCTAGGAAGAAATGGAAGGCTGAAGCGGTAGATGCTTTTACTGCTTATAAAGACGCCATCCTAGCTTCGGATGATTTTAATAGAGAATCGGCAAAGGAAATTTTGACAGAGGTGCTGGAAAGTAAAGGTATTGGGCTTGGAAAAGTAATGCAGGCCTTACGCTTGTCCATCACAGGGCTTGGTGGCGGTCCAGATCTGATGCTTATAATGGAAGTGCTGGGCAAAGATGAAGTGGCAAGTAGAATTGACAAAGCCATTGCATCTCTTGCAAGCTATGCTGCTTAACGTATGCTGACAGATAGCTGGATCATTTCTCAACTGATTTCTCAAGTATGTGCACTTGCCTTGCTTGGCGGAGCATTATATAATGGAGTTGGCATTTTCTTTAAGTGGGATGCCAACTCTACTTCCGATCTCCAGCTCCAACTGGAGCGGAAAACTTACCTCATTTCTACCATCGTCCAGTTCGTGATGATTTTTCAGGTAGTTTCCTTGCTCATGTTTCTGAACACGGTAAATATTCACTTGCCAAGTGTAGTAAAAGGGGCGATGTGTGCTACAGGTGCGCTCGGTGCAAATGAATTTGGATATCCTACCTTATATATAAAGGTGGGGGCGGTGCTGGTGTATGCCACATACTTATTTATGCATCAGCTTGATGAAAGCGAACCTGAGTTTCCCCTTACTCCGCTCAAATACTGGATACTTCCGCTAGCATTCCTATTGGTTGGGGCAGATTTGGTATTGATGATTCTCTATTTTGCCAACATAAATCCTGATGTAATTGCGACTTGCTGTAGTGTGGCATTTATTGGGTCGGGAGCAAAAGCGGATTTCTTGGGAAATGGAGGCATTGATCCTATTATATATATAGGCACCAGTTCCCTGAGCTTTTTTGCTCTGATAGGCTCAGTGCTTTTTATAAAAAAGAAAGCAAACCTCCTGAGCTTATGGATTTCCATTGTTTTTAGCATTAGCTCCACTCTTGCCCTTCGCTACTACTTTGTAAAATACATTTATGGGCTACCTTCCCATCTTTGCCTGTTCGATATATTCTTCGGGCAGTATTACTTTATAGGATATGTGATTTTTGGCGCCTATTATATAACTGTTATTGCTGCATTGCTCAAAAGTATATTAGCTTTAAGCGAAGGCAGGCTTAAAACTGAGCACCACAGTTTAGATAAAATACTTGGAAGAATTATCATAGTTGCAGGAACTGTCGCTCTTGCAATTCCGCTGAGTTATTGGTTGGCATGGAGCGGTGAGCTATAGTTAATTCTTGCACACATTTAAAAGCTCTCTTTTTACTCTGATATCCGAGTCAATGATAGAATAAAATTCGTCCATATAGTTCAATATGAAGGTCTTGTTTTTTTTTCTAATACCATTGCTTTCATTTATGACTAAACTATATAGTTCTTCTTTTTTTTCTTTAAAGAATGCAATGGTCTGGTCAAATGTCTCTTTTGGGTAGCAGTGGCCCATAAAATAGCGCTCTCTTACCTCTTTAATAGGAAGGCTTTCGTGAGGGACGGCATATGAGGTATTGATGATGCCAGCATAGTCAAAATCATACGGAATAGGGTAGGCTATTTGATCTAGGGTAGAAATGTCTTTCACTATTTTCATATTGTGGGTTGTGGGCATAGACCAGTCCGTATTCCCAATAAAATACTGGAAAATATCCATCAAGTTTGAAATATTTGCTTCTGTAAGGTTATGGCCCACGTTTTTAGCCAAAATTTCTACACAGTTCAATCTTTTATTCAGCTGCTCTAGGCTCTCTATAAAAAAAGCATATTTGTATTCTGGTTTGTGTCTTCCGCCAGTATCAATGTATTTTAGCTGAACAAGCCTTACCCTAAAGCTGATATTTGTGAGTACATTATACATTTTATATACTAAGTATTCGGTGAGGAGATATTGCTCGTACATATTTCCAGACTTGCATTCCACTACCATCTTCAACTTATCAAATTCTTGTAGTTCTTTAAGAATCGCCTTTTTCTTGGAAAGTTTGATTTTGAGAGGAGGGTAATAGCATACTTGTCTACGCATATTTCCCCTTGGCTTTATTCTGATTTTCCTTACTACTTTTACCGAATCTCTAAGAAAATAAGTCAATATTCCATCGCGGTATTCATCTACATACTTCTTCTTAACTATTTCCTTAAAATCAGCAGCGATGGTCATTTTCACTACCGTGGTGTCGGCAAAAAAGTCATAGTTGGCAGAAAAGTTATCAAATTGTTCCTTAAACTCTGGTGATGCCTTATAAAGTGAATCAAAGTCTTGTTGCGCCCAACTGATCTGATAAAAAAGTAGAAAAGCTAGAATAAGCAATTTGTTTCTCATCTGAGTGTAGGTTAATCAAGGTTCTTGTCAAAAAAATAGATTAATTGGAAGTTAAAAACTTGTCTTGTGGTTTCAAACTCTGCATCTAAATTATTTTTCGCTTGCCCTATCACATAATAAAAGGTGTACCTCCAGTTGAAGTCTCTCCTATAGCCCAGCCCAATCCGTGCATTAAATGTGTTGGCATATCGTTCGGTCAAGTCTTTTTGGCTCACAGGATAGAAAATTTCTCCATCTACAATACCATAAAAAGCCTTGTCCGACCCAAGCGTTTTCCGAAAGGGGAATTTAATTTGAAGCCTGTTTCTTATCCTTGTCGATTCTGCCCAGTCTTTAGGTTTGTAAAAGTTTTGATTCCTGTATTCCAGGCGGGAGCGGTTTGTGATATTTATCCTTCCCGAAAGCAATTGAATGATCAGCCCAGTATAAAACCGATATTCAAAAGAGCTGAAGCCTATGTCTTGTTTTACATGGGAAAGAAGAGTGCCCGCTTCTATATTATAAATAGAGTGGATATTGTAATCGATAGCTAATTGGTAATCTTGTCGTATGTAATCCCCTTCTTCATTTATATTCCAGATATACCTCACATAATTATTGAGGCGCAAGTTGGTGTTGAAGAAATACGCAAGTTGTACATCGGCTCTGCTTTGGGTGGTTAACAAGCTTTCTTCTTGTGCAAAAGTTGGGCGAAGGGTTAGAAAAAAAAATAAGCAGGTAGCCAGTATTGTAATTTTTCCATTGGTGGAAATGGTTAGCCCCCTAATCTGGTAAAATACAGTATTCATATTTTATCATTTGCTGTTTTACCCATACAAATCACATTATTTTTCTAAATTTAGAATAATTGATTAAATAAATTTTACTTATGCACTCAGGAAAGGAAAATCAATACACCAGATTTTCTGTTGGCATCGGATATGTCCTAAGCTGAATTGGACAAAGAGTCTTGCTTCAATAGAGCAGGCTGGTTGGGCTTGTTTTTGAAGGAAGGTTTGAAAAGCTTCAAACAGCTCCTTAAAAAGGCTAGGAGTATGCAAAAGTTTGCAACCCAAAACCTTTGACAATGCTTTACATCAAGGTAAGGATTTTTGATGGAGCGATAGTTCCAACATAAAGTTTGTTTATTTCCCAATGTTAGGCATTCGGGTGCACCAGTATTTAAATGAGATATATGAAGGGTATTATATTCATCCCACTTTTTTTTATCGGACTAATTTCTCCTCTGATGGGGCAAACTGACGATGCCCTTTTTTTGAAAGCGAAGGGACTTTACGATAAAAATAATTACCGGGAAGCATTGTACCATCTCAAGAAATATATTTCTATAGACAATAGCAATGCGGAAGCGTACAAAATGCGGGGCAATTGCTATTTGGAATTTAACCAGCTCGATAGTGCCGAAAATGACTACTATACAGCTCTTCAGCTAGACAGCACGCTCACCGAGGTGAATTATAACCTTGGGCTTTTGTATGAAAGCCGTTCTCAGATAGATAGCGCAATGATTTTCTATTATCGTTTCATGGAAACGAATCCTAAAGATGCAGATGTCTATCTCAAACTGGGCACTATTTATGACGAGCGAATGATCCAAGATTCGTCTCGGATTCTCTTTGAGCAGGCTTATTCGCTCGATTCTCTCAACCCAGAACCTCATTATTATTTATGTTGGAACTATTACCTCTCAGATGAGTGGGACACCGCACTGAAATGGACAAAAAGCGGAAAAGAGCTGGATGCAAACAACACAGGGTTTTACTTGGTGGCAGGTTTGTGCCATTATACCCAAATGAATTTTAAGAAGTCCGTAGAGGAGTTTGAAAAAGCTCTTACAATAGACGAACAACCGAGTATTTATGTGCTTAAGGCACGTTCGGAAGTTTTTATGGATACGGATACATCGCTTATTCGCCAAGGAGAAGATTATTCTTTCCAATTTGTACATGTGAACTCGAAACTTACAGAAACGCTTGATACTTGGGTAAAAGATAGTACGCATCAGTATAGTTTTGATAGCCTTTGGGGGCAATTTGTAGATCCTGTTGATGGCTTTGGGATTGATAAGTATTTTATGTTTTATTATGGAACATCGACCTTAGACGGCTACAGCCCTTATTCATTGAATGAAAACCCTTTGCCAACCCTTTTGAAAGAAGGGAAATACAAAGAAGCAGCAGAGGCTGGAGAAAGAATTGCCCTAAGAAACCCTTCCGATTTCAAAAACTTTGGTTTGCTATCGGTTGCTTACCTCAACCTTGGGGATACTGAGAAGTTTTATGATAATGTACTAAAATACGAAGGGTTTGTAAATGGCATATTGGCCACTGGCAGCGGTGAGTCGTATGGCGATGCGCAGATAGTAATCAAGCCTAGCGATGAGTACGAAGTGATCAGCTACCTAGGGCATTCTTCTCAAAGCCAATCCCTCAATTTTCATGAAGGCCATATATTTGATATCCTCAAAACGATAGATGAATATGGCAACGAGCGGGACTTTTTTTTCAATATAGATAAGCCCTACAAGCAGCTTTCGGAATCGGTAGGAGGGAAGAAGAAAAAAAAGAAGCGGGGTAAGAAAAAGAAGTCGAAGAAGAAGGATTGATTACTCGACTTTTATTTCTTGTGTGAAATTGAAGGGAGTTCCACTTTCATCATAACTCCAAAAGCAAATTGCTTTTCCCTTTCCTTGTAATTTATATTTTCCTCGGTCTTTAGCTTCAAAAGATAGGATAGCAGCCCCGTCAATTTTTTCAACTGTAAAATCTAATGTTTTTGCTTCATTGTGTGAAATCAAAATGGACTCATAATCTATCTTAGGGTAGCTTGGGTCGAAAGAATATTTAGAAACAGCGATAACTATTTTGATAGTATCTCCCACACTATATTTGTTTTTATTAAAGAAATAACTAAAATGAAGTTTAGGGAAATCAGAAGTAGTTTCTACCTCGCTAGCTATGGATTGAAAGATCTCATGTTCCATTAATGCCAGAGTTATCATAAAGTCCTTTTCAATTTTTTTCGAATCTCTTTTTTCTAAATGATCAACAAAAAATGATGCATTATGCATCAATCCTTCCCAGTTGTTTATTTCGAACTTGTTTGCTGTTTTTAAAGAATCGAGGAATGTATAATAAGCGGTATACTCTTTTAGGTCGGGAAAAGAATCATTTCCAAATTGAGCTAAAACAGGTCTTTTTCTCACTGTTATTTCTTTTGCAGAAGAGAGCCATTTAACTTCGAGAGTTTTCCTACCTGCTCGATCCACTCGATGCTCAATGAATGTTAGTAAGCCCTCATTATCTCTTAGTATAAACTCGTGTGTTTCATGCCATAGCTTTTCAGCTTCTTCAGGAGGCTGCGGAGGCCTACAGGAAAAGATGAAGATAGAAAGGAGGAGGAAAAGAGGTAGGTTTTTCATGTAATTATTTTTAGTCGAAACAGCACTTAAGAGCAAGTTTAAAGGTAAAGTTTTGAAAAAACTCTGAGCCGATTTCCCCCAAAAAACTTATCTTTAAGAGAAGTGCCCAAATATATTTTGGACGTTTCAACAACCTTATCAACCAAAAATAACTACGTAAATAGAAAATGGAAGCATTAATAGAATTTTTCGAGCACGTGCCTACCGTGTTCCGAACAGGATTGCTGTTAGGGGGGATCGTCCTTTTTTGGATGCTAGAAGGCATTTTGCCCATGTTCAAGTTTAGTTACAAAAAACTCAACCACGGGGCATTGAACATGTTTTTTAATCTCACCACAGCCATTGTTGGGTTTAGCTTGGCAGGTGCACTGCTTTGGGCGTCCAATTTTACCCAAGAAAATAATTTTGGTTTGCTACATATAGTGGAAATGCCGCTTTGGCTAGAAGTAATTGTGGGGGTGCTGTTACTCGACCTTATCGGAGCATACTTTATCCACTGGCTAGAGCATAAAGTTAAATGGATGTGGAAATTCCATTTGGTACACCATAGCGATACCACTGTCGATGTAACTTCAGGCTTGCGCCATCATCCGGGAGAAACCGTATTTCGGATATTTTTCACCATCTGTGCTGTAATGGTTGTTGGTGCGCCCATGGGCATAGTGATGCTTTACCAAAGCCTTTCTGTGTTTTTTGCCCACATCACCCACGCTAACATCACAATGCCCGCAAAGCTAGACAAAGCTCTGTCTTATGTATTTGTTACTCCGTATATGCACAAAATCCACCATCATTACCAACAGCCCCTTACCGATACCAACTATGGCAACATCTTCGCTTTTTGGGACCGAATATTTAAAACTTATGCCGAAGTGGACGATACGCAAACTATCCAATATGGAATAGATACGCATATGGATCCGAAGGAGAATACAAGGGTCGGGAACTTATTAGCTATCCCATTTCAGAAATACAGAACACCTGAAAGTATAGGGTTAGAGAAAGAGAAAGCTTGATGAAAGTCAAAATATGACACTATAAAAGTAAAAAGGCCAGCGATCTGCATCGCTGGCCTTTCTTGTATTATAAAAGGGGTAAACCTAGAAGCTATACCTAGCTCCAAGCTGTGCCGACCATCTTGCACTGTTAATGCCAGTTTCTATGATATCCCAAGGAGTGCCATCTTCGCTAAAGGTATATTGTGGGTTTCTCGTACCAGGTACATACCCTTGGAAAGTGATCAACTGATAGTTGTCGCTATCTACAAAATACCTTCTGCCCCAGTCTTTGTTGAGGAAGTTACCAAAGTTGAAGACGTCAAGCGAAAGTTGAAGTGTGTGTTTCTTGCTTCCGTTGGTGGTGATGTAGAAATCTTGCAATACCCTTACGTCAAATATATGTTCGAAAGGAGTGCGGTTTTGGTTCCTTTCCGCATACTGGCCCCTTCTTGAGCTTAGGTAATCGTCTGCTGAAATATAAGCATCTAGTGCAGCCCACTGCTCTTCTGCAGTAGCAAGTACATTTCCACCATCATCAACCTGATCTATCAAGTTGATTTCCCCTCTGTTGATTGGAACATATATCAATTGGAAGTCTTCAGCTTCTTCATAAGTAGGTCCGCCATTGCCTGCTACATCTCTATATGTATAAGAGAAAGGCCTTCCTGATTGGCCATTGTAGAATACAGAGAAAGTGGTGGCGAAATGATCTGCATAATCCAACCTGTAAGAAGCATAACCCGTAATTCTTGAGCCAGTAGCATAAATTGATTTTCCGCTCATTGGGTTATTTCTACCATATACATTGTATTGTTCTTTCCAGTTGGTAGAGTTGATGAAGCCTTGGCCGTCAAACAACGATTCGGAAGCTGTATAAGAATATGCCAAGCTACCAGTAAAACCGTTTTCGAAAGGTTTGGTCAGTGAGACAGTACCATTCCATGTAAATCCTTCACTGGTGTTGTCTACCAAGGTGATATAGGCATAGGTAGGGTCAATTAGGTCGCCGTTGTCAAAGAAAGGGCGGTTGTCTGTTCCTTCCAAGTATCCAGCTGGTTCTATCTTTCTATTTACATTTTTCACATCAATATTATTCAGGGTTTTAGAGTACATAAATTCAGCGGTACCTATCAAGCCCCAAGGAAGTTGTTGGTCAACGGCAATATTTCCTCTTAATATTTGAGGATATTTGAAGTCTTCCACAAAAAGGTCAACATCACCAGTTGGGCTATTGCTAACATCTGCCAAATTCTCTTTCCACTCTTCTGGAGTTGGATAAAAAGGTTTGACTCCAAGAACAAAATTACTGTTCAAGCCATTACGGATAAACATACCACCTGGCCATACCCAAGGAACACGGCTAGTGAATACACCAATTCCACCACGTACTTGTGTGGTTTTGTCCCCTTTTACATCCCAGTTAAAGCCAACCCTAGGGCTCCACAATACTTGGGTTTTAGGAGCTTGGCTAGCTCTTGCGCCTTTCAAGTTCCAGCCTTCAGCTTCTATCAAAGGCACTGTTTCTTCGTTGAATTGGGTATTGTTCAATGGAGGGTTGTCCAAGAAAATAGGAATATCTGCTCTCAACCCAATAGTCAATTTGAATTTATCATTCATTTGAATTTCATCCTGAGCATAGAAAGCTAATTGAAGTGCGTTGAAGCTCGGCCCTAGGTTCTCTGCGTTATCGCCTAATCTTATTTCTGATTGCCCTTCCGCCAATTGCTCATGACCAAATAGGAAAAAACCAGGGTCTTTTGCCATAAAACTGCCAAGGCTTCCATATGAATAGCGTGGAGTTGAGAAGATGGTAAATAGGTTTTCCATCTTAAAGAACTCATTGTGTGTACCAAAAGTCAAAGTATGCTTACCCTTGAAAATGCTCACATTATCGGTGAGGGTAAAAACGTTTTGCTTTACAATGTTTGAGTAAGAAAAGTTGTCCGTACCCACGTTGATAGTGGCGTTGCCATCACTAATTACAGCTAGTGGGAAAGGGTCTCCTGAGATATCTCTGTCATCATCTACTGAAGTGATGCCGATGATCAAGTTGTTAGAAATCTTATTACTGAAATTACTCTTCAACTCAATAGCCGTAGAGTTGGTGGTGGTAGGGAAATAGTAACCAGTGTTGAAGAAATAGATGTTTCGGCTGTTCGGGCGGTTTACGATGTCTGTTTCACCTTTCACATAACTATGGCGAGCCGATAGTTTGTGCTTGTCGTTAATATTCCAATCTAATTTCAGTAAGAACTTATCACTATTTCTGGTCTGAACATTATTCAAATAGCCGCCAGGGTTGTAGTTGTATGCCGTATCCAAAAAGGTAATAAGGTTATTGATATCAGCTTCTGTTGCATTGCCATCGTAGTTTGAAAAACTAAATGGCCTTGGTTCTTCTTCTCGCAAAAGCTCTACATTGGCGAAGAAAAACAATTTGTTTTTGATGATTGGGCCACCCAACCTTGCTCCATAAGTTTTTGCGCTAAACGGCTCTAGTTTTGTACGCTCCCTATTAGGGTCATCTGTAGGTGTTTTACCTGACAGACCTTCGTTTCTCACAAAATAGTAAGCAGAACCTTCAAATTCGTTTGTACCGCTTCTGGTCACGGCATTTACACCACCACCGGCAAAACCACCAAGGGTTACATCATAGGGAGCAAGTACTACTTGGATTTGTTCCAAAGCATCAATACTGATAGGAGAGATACCTGCTTGACCGCCATTAGTACCTGAATTTGCAAGACCAAAAACATCGTTGTTTACCGCACCATCAATAAATATTGAGTTATAACGGTTGTTCATACCACCGAAAGAGATACCGCCATTTGGCTGCACGCTAGATTGTGGTGTCAAACGCATGTAATCGTTGAGGTTACGCTCAACTGTAGGTAGTGAGTTCAGTTTTCTTTTGTTTACAAAAGTCTCTGCCCCAGTTCTGTTACCATCAAAAATGGAACTTGCCGTTGAAGTAACTACAACCTCTTGCAGTTCGGTTGATCCTTCTTTTAGCTCAAAATTAATTTGGAAAGTTTGTCCCAAAGTAAGTTGGATTCCACCCTGAGCCGTTTCCTGATAGCCTATATAAGAGGCTGTTACCTTATAAGGACCGCCAACATTCATATTGTTGATAGTAAAATACCCTTGGGCATTGGTAATAGCCCCAAACTTGGAACCTGTAGGCTCATGCGTAGCAATAACAGTAGCTCCTGGTAATGGTTCTCCTTCAGAGATTACCGAGCCGGACATTCTAGCAGATGTCGAGCCTTGTGCAAAAGCAGCATTTGAAATAATCATTGTAAATAGTGTATACAATGAAAATTGTAGAACTTTTCTCATAGAAAAAGGGATGATTAAGTTGAGATGATATTAATATTGTATAATAAAATATTTAAATAATACAATTGTAAAAGTCGTTAATCGACCTTTGTAATTCTAGGGTATCATTTTTTTATTGGCTGAAGATATTTGAAAGAATATCTTTTAGGGATAAGGGTGGTGAGTTGGTATTATATGATAAGTATAGGAGCTGAAGTTTGCTATGCAAAGCATGGAATATTCCTTAATTATCATTTTTGTGTTGCGAAATTAATAAATTATCCAAAGCATCATTCCTGCTTTGGTTGTTTTTTTACTTTCTGAATTTCTGTTTGTTAACTTTTGTCAGCTTGTACCTAAAATGAAAATTAATATATTGAAGGGATCATTACAAGGTTGAATTTGATTTATACTGATAATATTGAAACATCTGAAGAACTTTTATCCAATTAGGTTTGTCACTTGTTCTCCTCCAATAATTACAAGGGCTGAAAAAACAAATCCCCAAAAAAAAGCACTTAGGAGCATATAAAGCAATATTTTTTCTTTCTTTTCTCCAAAGCTAACGGCAATGATTGCTCCACCTGGAGGGCTAAAAACGATAGGTGTAAGCAATGCAACACCTGCTATTCCGTATTTTGCCCAAAGCCTGTTTAGCCGCTTCTTTCTTTCTGATTCTTCCCCTTCCTTGGTTTTCTTTACAAAGCGTTTCATTATTTGCTGGCGAAGTTCGGTACCAGCGTAGGTGATTATAATTACCGTGGCCATCATGCCTAAGGCGGTAAATACACCTGTTTCAAAAATACTTAGGCCTGTAGCTGCACCTGCAAGAGGTCCAAAAATGAATTTGAACATACTTCCAGCAAAAACTGATAGGTATTTTAATAACTGTTCAGTCATAGTGGTTTCTACACCGAGTTAGATAGGGTGGTCTTATTAAACAAAAAAGTCAGCCCTTTTTGTTGGGCTGACCGCAAAATTATTCATTTCCTTTTAAAAGCTACTAATGAAAGCTTTTGCCTTTTTGTTCCTTACAATCTGAAACAAACTGTTTGATTCGTTGCTCTTGATCTTTTTTGCAAATGAGTAAAACGTTGTCTTTTTCGGCAACTATATAATCATCCAAACCTTGAATGACTACTAACTTATCAGGGTCTGATACCTTTATAAGGGTGTTTGATGTTTCATAAAGCAAT
This sequence comes from Flammeovirgaceae bacterium SG7u.111, assembly GCA_034044135.1. Classification (NCBI taxonomy): domain Bacteria; kingdom Pseudomonadati; phylum Bacteroidota; class Cytophagia; order Cytophagales; family Flammeovirgaceae; species Flammeovirgaceae bacterium SG7u.111. Next base: position 119,405 of record CP139021.1, read on the forward strand.
GTGTTTGCTTGCACAAGGTTGTTTTTTTCGTCGTGTTCGGATATTTCGAAGAGTGATTTCCAAGTACCCAAGTCCGACCAGCCAAAATCTCCCCTCATCACATACACATGCTGTGCCTTTTCCATAATCCCGTAGTCAATCGAGATGTTCTTGCATTGGAAATAGGTAAGCTTTATGGCTTCTTTTTCCTCGGGAGTATAATATTTGTCGCTTATATCGGAAAACAACTTACCAATTTCTGAAGAGTATGTTTCAAAAGCTTTTATAATAGAAGAGGCTTTCCAAATGAAGATACCTGCATTCCATACAAAATCACCGCTTTCTACAAATTCTTTGGCTAGTTCCTCATTAGGCTTTTCGGTGAAGGTCTTGACCTTGTTGAGAGGACCAAGCTGTTCACTGTTTTTCACTTGGATGTACCCGTAGCCCGTATCAGGCCTACTTGGCTGAATACCCAGAGTCACCAAAATATCGTGCTGGCTTGCTTCATTGAGAGCAGAGTTCACCACTCGCTTAAACTCCTCTTCTTTTGTGATGATATGATCGGCAGGAGTCACTACCAAATTGGCGTCTGGGTTTTTAGCCGCTATCTTATAACTTGCATAAGCTATACATGGGGCAGTATTTCGCATGACCGGCTCAAGCAAAATCTGATCATCTTCCATAAAAGGCAGCTGCTCTTTTACCAAGTCAAAATAGATGTCATTGGTGACGATATACATATTTTCTGGTGGGCAGATTCCTTCAAACCGTTCAGCAGTTTGCTGTAGGAGCGTTTTACCGGTACCTAAAATATCTTGGAATTGTTTGGGGTGAGCTTTTCTGCTAAAGGGCCAAAAGCGGCTTCCTATACCACCCGCCATGATGATCACATAGTTGTTTTTCATTATTCTAAAAATGTTTTTATAAACCTGCACCCTACAACCAGACCTGTGTAGGGTGGATGTAAAATGATTGAAAAGACAAAAAATTAAGGTTTCAAAAAAACAACTAATGCCAACTCAGAATAGAATGGTTGGGAGCTATTAAATAAAAATAATTTCACTCACCGCTCCCTCGCCAAATTTGCTTTGTACTATTTCTAATATCATTTTCTTTTTGAGTGAGAGCTCATTTTTGAGAGGAGCAGAATTAATTTCTACATAAAGCTTTTCCTTGCTTACAAACATTTTGGTAGTTCTGCTAGCTACCGTTTTTCCCACCATTTCTTCCCATGAGTTTTTGATTTGCTCATGCAAATATTTTTTGTCGAGCCTATATGACTTTAATGCTGAATGCATAGCATCTTTTATCGATACCGTTTCTGCTGCTCGCCCCTTTTTTCCCTTACGGTTGTTAAAATATTGCATGCTCAATCTAGGTTGGACATTTGTGTGTGTTTTTTAAAACGGTTTCTAAGATATGGCAGGGAGACCGAAATAAAAAATATACCCTCAGATAGTTGAAAAGCAAGGCATCCCAAAAACGAATAAAAGAAACGCTTTTGGGATGTTGGTTCTAGAAATTGAAAATTACTAGCGTTACTAGTAAAAGTGCTCCAATAATAATAGCTGCAGTTATCATTCGATCTTGCTTTTTGGATGCAACAGGTTCAAATATAAAATCAACATTTGTTTTTTGTGCACTGTCAACTTGTACTTCGTCAGTCATTACTATCGTGGTTTTGTATTGTGAAAGAGATTTTAGAAAGTATGCTATTTCAGGCTACCAAGCAATAATATTGTGTGTTAATATTGGAAGGGTAATGTCTGGTAGCTCACCTAGAGATTTTAACTAGTTTACAGCTGTTTCGTATCAAAAAAGCTGGGAGAAGAGATATTGGTAGTTTAGAATTGAACCATAAGTTACTTATTAAAAAGTGCTTTTAAAAGCTATCAAGCTACTTTTTAATAAAATATTAATGTTTGAAAAACAAAAAGGTCATGAAACTTAATTCATGACCTTTTCAACTAGAATAGTTTTTAGGGTTACCATTCAGTGTGGAAAATCCCATCTTTATCGATTCGCTCATATGTATGAGCGCCAAAGTGGTCACGTTGAGCTTGAACGAGGTTCAATGGTAATCTACCAGAAGTAAATACATCGAAATAGCTTAGTGAAGCAGTAAGCGCTGCAGCAGGAACACCATTTTGCACAGCAAAGGAAACTACCTCTCTCGTGGCGCCAACAGAACCTTTTATTTGCTCGGCTATGCCGCCGTCAAGTAATAAGTGTGGTAATTTTTCATCTTTCTTAAATGCCGTTCTGATATCTTCGAGCAAGCCCGCACGAATGATACAGCCTCCTCTCCAAATCCTTGCAATAGCTTCCATGTCCAAATTGTAGCCATACTCATCAGAAGCAGCTTTTAGCTGGGTAAAGCCTTGGGCGTAAGAAAGAATAAAGCTAAAATACAGAGCTGCTTCCGCTTTTTGTATAAATGCTTCTTTATCGGCTGGGGCTACGATTGGTTTGCCATACACAGCCTCAGCTGCCACCCTTTCGTCTTTTTTGGCAGAAAGCTCTCGCAAGCTTACCGCAGCATCTATGGTAGGTACGGCAATGCCCAAGTCCATCGCATTTTGTGAAGTCCATTTACCCGTTCCTTTTTGTTTCGCTTTATCCAAAATCAAATCCACCAAACGCTCATCCGAGTCATCGGCTTTTTGTAAGAAAATCTCAGTAGTGATATCTACCAAAAATGATTGCAAGCGACCTTTGTTCCAGTTATCGAATACTTCGTGCAGTTCGTCGTTAGTCAAGCCGCAAGCTTTCTTGAGTAGGTCATATACCTCAGAGATCAGCTGCATCATGCCGTATTCAATGCCATTGTGCACCATTTTCACATAATTTCCTGCAGACTTGGGTCCGAGATAGGTCACACAAGGTTCACCATTAGCCTTGGCAGAAACTGCTTCAAATATTGGTCTTACAAATTCGTAAGCTTCTTCCGAACCACCTGGCATGATGCTAGGGCCAAATCGAGCTCCTTTTGCTCCGCCCGAAACGCCAGTTCCTATAAAGTGATACCCTTTTTCAGAAAGATACTTTTCCCTTCTGTCAGTATCGGTATAGAAAGAGTTTCCTCCGTCTATTAGCAAATCACCTTTATCAATGAAGGGCAATAAGCTTTCTATCACGCCATCAACAGGTCCTCCTGCTGGAACGAGTAGCATTATTTTTCTTGGAGTTTTAAGCGATTTCACAAATTCTTCTCCAGAGGTGGTAGCAGTTACCTTATCCTCGTCTCCTTCTTCTTTTAGTGCGGCAACTTTTTCTGGATCCAAATCGAGCCCGCAGGCGGTAAAGCCATTGTCGACAACATTTAGTATAAAGTTACGCCCCATTACGCCAAGGCCTACCAGCCCAAAATCGTGTAGCTTACTCATAGTTTTATAATTTCGATAAACAATTAAGTTCTTAGTTAAAAAGAATATAGGTTTTTGTTAGAGTTGTTACAAAAGTATCAATTTGTAAAAACTTTGTGCGACGAAATACATCAGGCAAGGAGTTTTTATGTAAAAATGTAGAATTATAGCAAAAAAAGCCTTGCCCCAACTTAGTGGAACAAGGCTTAAAATTAGAACAGTAAAAGATCGTATTACTAAACTGCTGCTTCCTCAGCGTAAGCTTCTACAGGAGTACAAGAACAAATCAGGTTTCTGTCACCAAATGCGCTGTCGATTCTTCTGACGGTTGGCCAGAATTTTTTCTCTTTTACGAAAGCTAAGGGATAAGCAGCTTTTTCCCTGCTATAAGGAAGTTCCCAGTTGTCGGCCAACAGCATTTCTGCGGTGTGAGGTGCATTTTTCAATACATTCACTTTGGTATCGGTTTTTCCTTCTTTTACCTCCATTATCTCTCCATAAATAGAAATAAGGGCATCGCAGAAGCGGTCAAGCTCGGCTTTCGATTCGCTCTCGGTTGGTTCTATCATAAGTGTGCCCGCTACAGGGAACGAAACGGTAGGGGCATGGTAACCGTAGTCCATCAGCCTTTTGGCAATGTCTTCCACTTCTACTCCAAATTCTTTGAACTGGCGGCAATCAACGATCATTTCGTGAGCGCAGCGGCCATTTTTACCTGTATAGAGGATTTGAAAATAGTTTTCTAACCTTGCTTTTATATAGTTAGCGTTTAAGATCGCTCTTTTGGTCGCGTTGGTCAAGCCTTCTTCGCCCATCATGGCAATGTACGCATAAGAAATAGGCAAGATGCTGGCAGAGCCCCAAGGTGCAGCCGAAACCGCCGTGCCTTGTTTTCCATCCAACTCTACCACTGCATGTCCCGAAAGGAAAGGAGCTAACTCCTTGGTAACGCCGATGGGTCCCATACCAGGTCCGCCGCCGCCGTGAGGGATACAGAACGTTTTATGGAGGTTGAGGTGGCAAACATCTGCACCAATGTTGGCAGGGCTGGTCAAACCGACTTGTGCGTTCATGTTTGCTCCGTCCATATATACTTTTCCTCCAAACTTGTGGATAAGTTGGCAAATCTCGATGATTCCTTCTTCAAATACCCCGTGGGTAGAAGGATAGGTAACCATGAGAGCGGCCAAATCATCTTTGTGGGTTTCTGCTTTTTCAGCCAAATCAACCATATCGATGTTGCCATTTTCATCACATTTGGTGATTACCACTTTCATGCCCGCCATTACCGCACTAGCAGGGTTGGTGCCATGTGCCGAAGATGGAATCAGCGCCACATTTCTGTGACCTTCACCATTTCCCTTATGGTAGCCCATTATAGCCATCAAGCCAGCATACTCGCCTTGTGCACCTGAGTTAGGTTGAAGAGATACGGCATCGAAACCAGTGATTTCACACAACCATTTTTCTAAATTATCGAACATTTTGGAATAGCCATCAGCTTGATTAAGCGGGGCGAATGGGTGCAGATTTCCAACGGTTGACCAAGTGATCGGAATCATTTCCGAAGTGGCGTTGAGTTTCATGGTACAAGAACCCAATGAGATCATCGAATGAACCAAAGAAAGATCTTTGTTTTCCAACGATTTGAGGTAACGCAACATCTCGTGCTCAGAGTGGTAAGCCGAGAAAACAGGATGTTCGAGGTAAGTAGTTTTCCTTTGCAAGCTTTCGCCAATAGCCAAATCAATTGATTGAGCTAGCTCGGTCACATCAAAGTCGATATTTTCACCCATAGCTTCGGCAAAAATATTCACCAAGATTTCTATGTCTTCTACAGTAGTGCTTTCGCCGATAGAAACGCCCACATTTCCATCTCCAAAGTAGCGGAGGTTAATTTCGTTTTTGAGGGCAAATTCCTTCAATATTTCTTCATTAGCTTCGCTTCCCAAGTCTAGTTTGAGAGTATCGAAGAACTGGTCATTTTTGACAGAAACGCCAATTTTTTCCAAGCTTTTTGCCAAAAGGTTGGTCATGCCATGTATACGCAAGGCTATATTTTTCAAACCTTTAGGTCCGTGATAAACTGCGTAAGCTGCTGCTATTACCGCCAACAAAACTTGTGCGGTGCAGATATTTGAAGTAGCTTTTTCTCTTTTAATATGCTGCTCACGTGTTTGGAGCGCCATTCGATAAGCCACTTTACCATCCACGTCTTTAGATATACCGATAATACGGCCGGGCAACATACGTTTGTAATCATCTTTGGCAGAAAGGAAAGCTGCATGTGGACCGCCATAGCCCAAAGGAACACCAAATCGTTGCGAGGAACCAATGACTACATCAGCGCCCATTTCGCCAGGTGTTTTGAGTAACAACAAGCTAAGCAGGTCGGCAGCTAAGGTTACCTGCACTTTATTCTCGTGAGCCGAGGCAATGAGCTCAGTGAAATCGGTTACTTGCCCGTTGGTATCAGGGTATTGTAAAAGCACACCGTAAAGGCTTGCATCGGTAAGGTCAAGGCTTTCTACAGAGGCTATTTCTAAGTCAATCCCAATTGAAATTGCCCTCGTACGCATCACGTCGATAGTTTGCGGATGGCAATTATCGGCTACGAAGAACTTGTTTGCCCCTTTCTTTTTACGCTGAGCAAAAGCATAGGTCATGCCCATTGCTTCGGCAGCGGCAGTGCCCTCGTCTAGCAAAGAAGCGTTGGCTATTTCCAAGCCTGTTAGGTCGGATACAACTGTCTGGAAATTTAGCAACATTTCCAATCTTCCTTGGGCAATTTCCGCTTGGTAAGGCGTGTAAGCGGTGTACCATCCTGGGTTTTCCAAAATATTGCGGAGGATTACCGTAGGAGTGATGGTATCAGAATAACCCATGCCAATGTAGTTTTTGAAAACCTTGTTTTTATCGGTGAGCTGCTTAAATTCTTGTAGAAATTTGTATTCGTTTTGTGCGGGTGGAAGTTGAAGTTTTTGCTTCAAACGGATAGCTGGCGGTACGGTTTCGTCTATCAGGGTGTCGAGGTTTGGCGTGCCAATCGCCGCTAGCATTTCTTGTACCTCGGCATCACCTGAACTGTTGTGACGCTTTTCGAATTTTTCGAAGTTCCTTAAGTTGATGTTCATTCTTCGCGGTTGTGATAAAAAGTATTGAATAATAACATCCCGTCATGGTGATTTAAACCTTGATAGGCAATGCGTTAATTTGTGTTGTTTTGCAATAAGCTGCAAATATAGCGAGTTCAGTTCAGAAGTGTTACCTTAGCGTTAATATTCGGGTAAAACCTATGCTGTTTTTCAGGTAAGAAATGAGGTGTTCAGCAAGAATGTTTTGCCGAAATGCTACAGAACTGTTCTACGAATTGAATTGGTTCATGGTCTGCTGGATTCCTACAGAAGCAAAGGAAAGTATCATTTCGCAAGCTTTTTCCACATGTAGGCCAAGCTCGGCAAATTCTCCTTCGGAAAAAGGACTTAATACGTAATCGACCTGTTTGCCTCTAGAAAAATCATCGCCTATGCCGAAGCGCAGCCTTGGGTAGGCATTCGACCCTAAAATTTCTTCAATATTCTTCAAGCCATTATGCCCGGCACTTGCCCCTTTGGGTCGCATCCGCAGCGTACCGAAAGGTAATGCTAGGTCGTCCATGATTACGAGCGTATTGCTTACGGGGACTTTCAAGGTTTTCATCCAGTAATTTAGCGCCTTCCCGCTCAGGTTCATATACGTTGTAGGTTTTACCATGTAAATCCCCCTTCCCTTAAACTTAAAATCTGCTACGTTGGCAAGCCTATCCGAATCGAACTCCACACCTTTTTGCTTTGCCAATTCATCCAATACCATAAAACCGATGTTGTGTCTTGTATCGGCATATTCCTTCCCTATATTTCCTAGTCCTACAATAAGGTATTTCATATGGTTGTTTTTTTGCTTCGTTAAAAGCTGCAAAGATCAGCTTATCCTTATTTTCTACAAAATAACATTTTAAAAAGTATGAAATACTTTGGCTCTGATCTTGTCAGGAAATTTGATTTTTTAACTCAATTAGGGTTAAAAATTAATGCTGAGATAAAATAAAAGGTTTTGAGGTTCAGGATTTTTAAAGAATTTGCTTATCTTCAAATAGACTTGAAAACTAAGAGAAAATAGTGTTGTAGGAGTAGAGGTGAAATTTTCAAGAAAATAAAACAGAAGTTGGCCAATTTCTGTTGACAAATAAAATAGGGCTTACTAAAAAGTGGGTTTCACAACTCTCAAAATGATTCCCAACAAATTCGGCTATTGGTTTTGGCGTCCATTATGGTGAGTCCGGTAAAATGATTCTTCATTTGTAACTACGAGTAGTTCCTATGCTTTTGCTAGTAAATGCACTTTTTTTTATTTTGGCATATGTCATCACAGTGGCTTATATCATCTCCCGGACGGACTTTGGAAGAGGCTCGAACGACGATGGAAATGATAGTGGTGACGGTGGCTGGAACGATCCGCCCAAAGATCCTCCTTTCGACTTGCCTCCAGGCGTATTTATACTTCCCCCCGATGCCGATGACCCTTCTGTAAAGAGGAGGTCTTTGCTGGAAGACGAAAGTTTTGCTTAGGTTTAGGTGATAGAGGCTGGAGGTTAGAAGTTAGAAAAAGTTTTCTCCAATTATTTTTACACCCTCTCTTGCTCGCCCCTCAAACTAAAATCAATATCCATACTTATCTTTCCACAGCATCCTCAATCTTTTTCGCATTTCTTCTTCTCTTGGGTTTTTGCCTGGGTCGTAAATCACTTTTCCAGCCAGTTCTTTGGGTAAGAATTCCTGTTCGGCAAAGTTGTTTTCGTAGTTGTGCGAATATTTGTAGCCTTTTCCATAGCCCTGTTGCTTCATAAGCTTGGTTGGAGCATTGCGGATGGCAAGTGGAACTTGCAAGTTCCCCGTGTCTCTCACTACTTGTTGGGCTTTATTTATAGCCATGTACGCAGCATTGCTTTTGGGCGATGCTGCCAAATAAGTAGTGGCTTGAGAGAGAATAATCCGAGCTTCGGGGTAGCCTACAAACGTGACAGCTTGGAAGCAGTTGGTGGCAATGACCAAGGCGGTCGGGTTGGCATTTCCGATATCTTCCGAGGCGGCAATGAGCAGCCTGCGGGCAATAAATTTGGGATCTTCTCCGCCTTCTATCATCCTTGCCAAGTAATAAACAGCAGCATTTGGGTCGCTTCCTCGTATTGATTTTATAAATGCGGAAATAATATCGTAATGTTGTTCCCCCGTTTTGTCATAAAGTACAGTTTTCCGTTGGGCAGTGTTCAATACAATTTCATCTGTGATTTCCACTTCCTCACTTTCTTCCTCATCTGCTACCATTTCCAGTAAATTGAGCACTTTTCGGGCATCTCCGTCAGAAAGGTTGATGAGCGCTTCTGTTTCTGCCAACGTAATTTTTTTCTGTTGAAGGAAAGGGTCAATGGTTATAGCTTGCTTCATCAGCCCAATCAGCTCGCTTTTGTCGAGGTGCTTGAGGGTGTACACTTGGCAGCGGGAAATAAGTGCTGAGTTTACCTCGAAGGAAGGGTTTTCGGTGGTAGCACCCAGCAGGGTTATATATCCTTTTTCCACAGCTCCCAACAGCGCATCTTGCTGGCTTTTGTTGAAGCGGTGGATTTCATCTATAAATAGTACCGTATTGTACTGGTTTTGCGCTTTGGCAATTACCTCCCTCACTTCTTTTACCCCTGCACTCACTGCGCTTAGGGTAAAGAAAGGGCGTTTCATTTGGTTGGCAATGATGTTGGCAAGGGTAGTTTTACCCACGCCAGGAGGACCCCAAAATATCATGGAGACCAAGGTGTTCCCTTCCACCATTTTCCTAATTACACCCCGCTCGCCCACAAGGTGCTTTTGCCCTATAAAAGTATCGAACGAGGAAGGACGAATCCGCTCCGAAAGAGGTGGTCTGTTGGCTTTCATAGGTCAAATATAAATAGAAAAGCACAGGTTTTATGTCCTTAACTTATAGCGGGTTTCATATTGAATTCATATTCAGGTGATACCTTGTCCAAAACCACAACCTATGAACGAACACTCCTGATTTTACTGTTTTATACAACAGGAATAGCAGCGTATGCGCAAAATTCGGCTGATTCCACCAGTCTTTTGCAAAGCTTGTATTCAGAAACTTTTGCAAAAGACAGCAACCCTTATGCATCGAAAAAATGCTACGAGACCATTAAAGGTTGGAGGATATATACAGTTTAGGTACAATAGTTTTAAAACGAATCCGAATCTTGAATGCGAGCAGTGTGACCCTATATATGGAGGAAAAAGTTTGAATTGGATGCCCGAAGTCAAGATACTAAAGAGTTTGAAATAGACCCAGAATGGCATCCTAATAATGTTTTTGAACTCGCAGTGATGCTGATAGGAAAACTTCTTACACCACAGAACCGATGAACTTTCAAGTAGAGCACATGATTCGGTTTCAGGCACAAATGAATTATTAATTGAGTTTTTCGACTTTGTGATGTTTTAAGTATTACATTTTTTAGGCATAGTGTCATGAAGACTTAATTAGATCATGTTTAAAAATTTTAAATAGGCATTTTTTTGATCCTATTAAGTATTATTTGGCAGTTTTGCCATAAAACCCAAGCTTCTTGGCTTTTGGTAGTTTTTTCATAGTCTTTGGACAGCCTCCGGAAGAAATTGAACGTGCCGAATGTCCTCTCGGTGACCCATCTCCACTTGATGGGCACAAAGCCCCTGGGGGTTGGGGGACAAGAGGATATCTCGACCTCTACGCCCCTTATGTTGTCCTCTACCCATCCGGTGAACTTCTTTTTATAGGCCTGGTCTGCCAGGATCTTTTCCATCCTGTGCAGGTAGCCCAAGAGGGGCTCCACCACCCGTTGCCCTATCGTGCCGTCATGCTCGTTGGCGCCAGTGGCGACCACTCCCCATACCAGCCCGAGCGTATCGGTGATGACGTGCCTTTTTCTCCCGTTCACCTTCTTGTTGCCGTCCAGCCCCGTGTCCTGCCCGATAAAAGGCGCGCACTTTACCGACTGGCTATCAATGGAAAGCATGCTCGGGGTCGCCTTCTTGCCCTTCCTCTTGCGCTCTAGTTGGTTGAGTGCCGCGTTCAGCCGAAAAAGCGTGTTGTCCCCCTGCCACTTGCGGAAATAATAGTATACCACATTCCAAGGAGGGCGTCCCTCGCCCGAGAGGCTGCGCCACTGCTGTCCGCTGCGCATGCAGTACAAGATCGAGTCCACCACGTCCCTGAGGTCATATTTGCGTTTCCTTTCCACGGGAAGATATTCTTTTATATATTGCCATTGCCGGGAGGTCAAGCGGGTATATCCTGTTTCCATAAACTTTGTTGTTTCGTCACTACAAAGTTTTAGCCTGCCCGGCTCTTTTCAAAATTTAAACATGCTCTTAACTAGAGTCCTTAAAAAAAATAACATCGTCTATTTATTTAATTAAACATAATTAATCAATACTCTACTACGTTCTAAGCAAAAGTACCGACTGTAACTTAATAAACTGTAAAATATTCATTGTTATGCTTAGAAAGTTAAAAATCTCAACTCGCTTGTGGATTTTGAATGGGCTCATGATCGTTATTGCGTTCCTTTCTTTTCTGATTTTTTATGTCAATCTTGAAAGAATAAAATCATACAGCTCCGATATGCTGTATGATGAAATGCTGCAACTGAAAAAGCAAAAAATTCAAGCAGCCACTGTTGCGACAGCTAAAATCATAGAAAAACTATGTGAAAATATTTCTGACGAACAGGAGCAGTTGGCTATTATTAAAAATACGTTGTACGATATTCGGTACGATACAAGTAGCACCAGCTATTTTTCTGTATATAAAGGTTCTGTCATGCAAGTATTTCCCCCTTCTCCTGCATTTGAAGGTAAAGATTTGGGCGATTCTGCTGATAGTACTGGCGTGTTTTATATAAGAGATTTGGTGAAAAAGGTTAACTCGGGCGGAGGGTTTGTTCAGTTTTGGCTAGGAGGTGGTAGTAATTCGGCTATAAGGGAAGCTAGGTTAAAGCTCTTGTACGGAACCCCTATAAAAGGAACCCCTTACTGGATTGGAAATGGTTTTTATATAGACAATATTCTCAATGCAAAAGAAGAGCTCCAGCTAGAGCTGGGCGATGTCCAGAAAACATCATTCTTCTCTATTGTACTTGGTGTAGGTTTCTTTTTGGCTTTTGTAGTAATGCCTATTAGTTGGCAAGTGAGGAAAAGTATTACCCAGCCAATCGCCTATCTTTCCGAGCAGCTTCAGTCACTAGGGAAGGGGTTGAAGGTAGATCTGATCAGTTCAGATAATAAACATGAAATTGGGCTTATTACCGAATCGGTCAACCAAGTGATTCAAGAAAAGAACAGGGCTGCAGATTTTGCCTCGGCCATAGGTGAAGAGAATTTTGATTTTGAATACGAAAAGCAAAGTGAGGACGATGTGTTAGGTATTTCTTTGATGGCTATGCGTGATAACCTAAAAGAGCATAGAAATGCAGAAGCGGCAAGGCATTGGAAAAACGATGGTTTGGCACTGTTTTCTTCAATTACACATTCCCAAGTAGATGACCTTGGAGTACTTGGGAAAAAATTGATCTCAGAAATTGTTAAGTATATTGGAGCGAACCAGGGGTGTATTTATCGAGTTCCGCAAGATGGTGAGAAGGTGATGGAAAGGATGGCTACTTATGCTTGGGGGCGAGTGAAATATGTTAAGGAGGCAATTCTTCCAGGCGAAGGGCTCGTAGGGCAGGCATGGCTTGAAAAAGAACCAACTTATTTGGAAGAAATTCCCGACGAGTACTTGATTATAAAATCGGGGCTTGGTGAAGCTTGCCCAAAAATGATTTATATTCTTCCGCTTATTAGCAATGATGAGGTTCAGGGGATGCTGGAAATAGCCTCGTTCAAAAAATTGAATGAAATAGAGAAAAGCTTTTTGGAAAGCCTTGCAGAGAGCTTGGGCGCATGGCTGTGGTCGATCAGCAATACAGAAAAAACTAAAGCGCTTTTGGAAGAAAGCCAGCACCTCTCGGCCACGCTTCAGGCAGGAGAAGAGGAAATTCGCCAAAATATGGAAGAGCTTCAGGCTACCCACGAAGAGATGCGAAGACGTGAAGAGTCTTACAAGAGGCAAATAGAAGAATTGAAGGCTGAAAAAGCCGTCTAATTATACTTCATGCCATTTTGCCACTTATTCTTTCATAAAAAAGGATAAGGGGCTTTTTTGTGGATAATAATTTTGCTTTAGGGCGAAAGCCAGAAAAATAACCCAATCCCTCTCGTTTGCATACAAATACCTTCTCTTTGAAAAGGAATTGTCCTAAGTTTGTTCTTTGAAATTTCAATCAGCTTATGCTTACAAAAAGAATAATTCCTTGCCTCGATATAAAAGACGGGCAAACGGTGAAGGGGATCAACTTTGTGAACCTTATAAGTGCGGGTGATCCGGTAGAGCTTGCCGAAATTTACAGTGAATCGGGTGCGGATGAGTTGGTGTTTTTGGACATTACTGCTACGGTAGAAAAGCGTAAGACTTTGGTAGAGTTGGTTCGCCGAGTGGCGCAGAAAATCAGCATTCCATTTACCGTAGGTGGCGGTATCAGTACCAAAGAAGATGTTTCTGCTTTGCTCAATGCTGGTGCAGACAAGATTTCCATCAATTCTTCGGCAGTTAAAAATCCTGATTTGGTAAATGAGCTTGCTGGGGAGTTTGGCTCGCAGTGCGTAGTAGTTGCTATCGATTCCCGATATGTGGAAGGGGAGCATATTGTGCATGTGAAAGGAGGGCGCGAACCTACTGAGTTACGGACGATCCCTTGGGCAAAAGAGGTGGAAGAAAGAGGGGCTGGTGAGATTTTGCTTACTTCGATGGACCATGACGGTACTAAAAATGGTTTTGCCATAGAGCTTACCGGATACCTGACCAAAAACTTGAACATTCCTGTAATAGCCTCGGGTGGAGCAGGAAATATGGAGCATTTTGTAGATATTTTTGAAAACAACGATGCGGATGCGGCGCTTGCTGCTAGCATTTTCCACTTCAAGGAAATTGGTATTCCAGATTTGAAAAGTTATTTGAATAAGAAAAATGTTGCTGTAAGGCTATAATATTAATGATGATGGAGATAGATTTTGAAAAAGGAGATGGGCTGGTGCCTGCGGTAGTGCAAGATTCGGTTACCAATAAGGTGCTGATGGTGGGGTATATGAATGCCGAAGCTTTGGAAAAAACGAAAGCAGAAGGAAAAACCACATTTTTTAGCCGCAGCAAGCAGAGGCTTTGGACAAAGGGCGAGACCTCGGGGAATTTCCTCTTTGCCGAAGAAGTTTTGGTCGATTGCGATAACGACACTGTTTTGGTAAAGGCTAAGCCAGTTGGTCCGGCTTGCCACACGGGAGCGGACACGTGCTTCAAAGAAGACAACGAAGGGAGAGGGGCATATTTGAACTACATTGCCTCGGTAATAAAATCGAGAAGGCAAGAAGGTTCTGACAAGTCTTATACTTCCAGCTTGTTCGATAAAGGAATCAATAAAATTGCACAAAAAGTTGGGGAAGAAGCGGTGGAGCTAGTGATAGAAGCCAAAGACGATGATAAAGATCTTTTCCTAAACGAATCGGCTGATTTGCTGTTCCACTTTTTGGTATTGCTCGAAGCCAAAGGCTACACCCTCGACGAGGTGATTGGCATATTGGAAGGAAGGCACAAGAAGTAGGGGATTGAGCATGAATTTTGGGTGTGGGTAATGAGAAGGGTTTTGATGTGAGAGGTACAGGTGAAATGCTTTGCCCCACCAAGTGCTCGTGCCAGCACGGAAAATGTAGAGCCAACGTATGCGTTGGCTTATGTTAGTATTTTACAAACAAACGAGTTTCAACCAGATGCAAGAATTATTTAAAACAAACTTGGGGAGGTTCAGGGTGTTGGCTTTTGCCGAAGGGGTATCATTTTTGGTCATCCTTTTTGTGACTATGCCCCTCAAATATTTATTTGACAACCCCATGCCCAACAAAGTTTTTGGGATGGTTCACGGGCTGCTTTTTGTGCTATACCTTGTTTGGGCATTGCAACTCAAGCTAGATGAGGGTTGGCCTATGAAAAAGCTTGGCTTGGCTATTTTGGCTTCAATCGTTCCTTTTGGTACTTTTTGGGCAGACAAACATCTTTTAAGGCCTAGAGCAGAAGAGGTTTGATAGAATTGGGCTAAATTAGCCCATATCTTATCTTCTTTAAACCAACTCTAAAACCTGCAAATGACCTTGGGAAGTATTTTTAAAGCCCCTACATCCACTTCCAGCAAGCAACATTGGGTAGCGTATATTGGCACTATCACTGCTATTACTTTTCTCATTATCCACCTTTCTTTTCTTCTCTACAAGAAACTCAACACTACTCAAATAGAAGAACTTATACCAGCATCTTCTGCTTTGGCACTTAAAATATGGTACACCGATTCTTTGTACCAAGAACTTGAACGCTCTTCTGCTATTCAGCACCTTTCCCACATTCCTGATTTTGGCAGTTTTGCCCAAAACTTCAGATTTTTGGATGGTTTGGTTCAAAATAATCCTTTTTTGAAGCAGACCTTGGCGGAATCGCCCTTGTATTTGAGTGTCCACCCGCACTCTACCCGCGACTTCGATTTGGTATATTACATGCCCCTTTTTACTTTCCCCCAAGCAGGCGACTGGTTCACCCCCACGCTACAGTTAATGCCGTTTCTTACAGAAAAACGGTTGTATGAGGGGCAGGAAATTATCGTTTTTAAAGACAAGGGCAAAACACCAATTTGGAATATTACCACCATAAAAGACCGCTTGGTGTTGAGTAAAAATAGTTCTTTGCTAGAAGAAGTAATTAGGCAATACAAAGAAGAAAGCTCGAATAGTTTTATAAAAACGGCTAGAAATAGCCAAGAAGAGGAGGGTGAGGCAGTAAAGGACTTTGAAATTTATTTTAATCCTCAGCATATGGGGGAGTTGTTGAGTTGTTTTTTGAATCAGCGCTCCGAATTGCCTCAGTGGCTTTCAGCTTTAGCTCCGCCATCGGTATTAGGAGCGGAAAGCCAGCAAAGTTATATTTCTTTTGAGGGGAGTCATTTTGAACAGCTAGAGGAATTGGAAGGGGTTTTTCATAACCTCCAACCTACATTTTCTGCAACTATGGCTGAGTTAATTCCTGCTAAGGCAAATTATTTTGTGCGTCTAGGTTTCGATGATGGAGAACAACTGAGGGATAACGTGTTGAGTTGGTTGGAAAAAAAACAGCCAGAGAAGTTTCAGAAATATAAGGAGCTTGCTAAAAGAGTACCTTTTGATACAGATGATTTTTTTGCGCTAGTTGAGAAAGAAGTGATTTTTTTTGAGCAGGATGAGGAAAATACCGATTCCCCAACACAAGTTTTGCTTTTTAACTCTACGCAAAAAGAAGAGCTACTAGAGCTTTTGTTTGATTTAGACCTAAAGCTTAGGCCTGAGGAATTGTTGCCTTTTAGTGAGAAGTACGGAGATTTTGAGATCAAAAGTATTGCCATGGCTAATTTTCCCCAACTGCTGAGCAGTATTTGGCATCCGGCCTGGGAAGAAACCTATTATGCTTTTTATAAGGAGCATTTGGTGCTTGCTGAAAACCCTCAGCACATCAAAAATTTGTTGGAGAGTTACAAAAAAAATCAGGTGCTCAGCCAACTGAAAGGCTATCAGGATTTTATTGATGCCGAACTGGATAAGCCGTCCAACCTTGCCTTGGGAATGTTGCCTAGCAATGTTTGGCAACCTTTTTTCTCTGAGTTAAAACCGAAATGGAAGCCCTTTTTTGAGAAATACAAGCGCTATTTTCTAAAGTTTGGCTACCTGTGGACAAGCTGGAGTGGGAACAAAGGAGGGAATTTGCATAGCGGAATGGTGACTTTTCGCCCGCCTCGGTCTGCTCCTGTGCAGGAGAGACTTTGGGAAGCGCCATTGGTTACCAATGCCCAAGAAAATTTGCACTTGCTCAAAAACCATTACTCTGGGCAAACAGATATTTTACTTCAAGACAAGTGGAATAATTTGTATCTATTTTCGAGCAGTGGCGAACAGTTGTTCAGGTCAAAAATGTATGGGAAAGTCAATGCGGATGTGAGGCAAATTGACCTTAGACATAATGGGGAATTGCAAATCTTACTTTCGTATGAGAACAAAATTTTTCTGATAGATAGGAAAGGGCGTTTTGTGAAAGGATACCCTCTATCACTTCCTCCTTATTTTAACACCCAGCATCTTTCGGTTATTGAATACAACAATTTTAAGAATTATCGCTTTTTGGCTACGGATAAGTTGGGAAATGCATTTGTGATTAGCCAATATGGCACGCCGCTCAATAATTGGTCGCCAAGGATGTTTTCTTATTCTTTTTCCCAAGCGGCAAGGGCTGTTCGGGTGGGGAACTTTGATGCCTATATTTTCTTATTGGAAAATGGTACGCTCAATGCGCTCAAAACAGATGCAAAGTCTTACCCCGAATTTCCACTGATATTTAATGTACCAACCAAAAATCCGCTTTTTGTAGTTCCAAAACAAGATTTTGAACATACCCAATTACAGTTGCTAGGCACTTCGGGAGAGCTGGTAAGTTGCAATATGAGGGGAAAGGTTTTAAAGCGGGCTCAACTCCCCAAAAAATACCCAGGAAGCAGGTTTGTCATGTGCATAGATCAGAACCTTGGGCAAAACTGGGTAGCAGCAAGGATGGAGGGGCGTGAGTTGACATTCATAAGCCCTGAAGGGAAATACATTTTTAGGACGTATATGAACAGAGAGGCAAAAGTGAGCACAAGCTACTATAAGTTTAGCCCTCACAATGAAATATTTGCTGTACATAATGCGACAGATAAAAAGTTGGTGCTTTTTTATAATAATGGGGAAAAAGTATTGGAAAAGCCATTGGCCGCTGAGCAAGTTGCGGGAATAGAATACCTGGAAAAGGATGATTTGTTTCTTGTGTATGTGACGAATGGAAAAATGTTGGAAGCTATTGCGGTAAAGAACCGCTAGTTTACCAGCTATACTTTTAGAGTCGAGAGTAAAAAAGCAAAGTTCTTGACTCGAACAATGAAATATACTTCTATTTTTGCGCAAAAATACGCACCTAAACCAGCGGCTTGCAATAGGTAATGTCGCTCAACTACCGTCTCAATTTAGCAAAAGCGATGAGTACTAACCATGTGATTTTAAATATCTGCCTGTACTTTTTAACCCTTTTTATAATCGCATACTTTACTGCAAGAGGGGCTACTACCAGTGTTTATTTCAATGCCGAAAAGAAAGCTCCTTGGTTTTTGGTAGCAATTGGTTCGGTAGGGGCATTCCTTTCGGGCTTCTTGTTTCTTAACATTCCAGGGTTTGTAGGAACCAATGATTTTAGTTATATACAGCGGGTTTTTGGCTATTTGGTAGGCTATAGTTTTGTCGCTACTATCCTTTTACCTCTTTTTTATAAGCTCAATGTGGTTTCCATTTACCAATATCTAGAAGAACGCCTAGGGTTTTGGTCACACAAAACGGGCTCGGTGTTTTTTATTCTGTCTAGGCTGATAGCCACAGCATTTATGGTGTATGTTTCCGCTAAGTCGGCTCAGAGCTATATGTTCGAAGAATTAGGGTTTAATTATGGGCTTACCGTGTTTATTGTGTTATTGGTTGTGCTGTTGTATTCTATGAGAGGGGGGATCAAAACAATTGTTTTTACCGATGTTTTCCACACTATTATTATTGTGTCTACCATTTCAGTCATTGCTTATTTAGTGATGGATAAATTGGGGGTAACGTTCAACGAGGCGATGGTTCAAGTGCAAGAGAGTGAATATTCTAAGGCATTTTTTTGGGACACGGGTGATCCAAGGCATTTTTTTACACAGTTTTTTGCCGGGGTCTTTATAGCGGTGGTGATGAATGGGCTCGACCAAGCTGTGATGCAAAAGCACCTTTCTTGCGCAACTGTTGCCGATGCCCAGAAAAATATGATATGGTTTAGTATTTTTTTGGTGATCATTAATATTGCTTTGCTTACGCTAGGTGCGTTACTCTATATTTATGCTGATGCCGAAGGGATGCAAATTCCTGCTTCGGGAAATGATTTTTATGTATTGGTGATCCAAGATCATTTGGGCAAGTTTACAGGATTGCTCTTTATGCTTGGGCTGATAGCAGCTACTTGTGCCAATGCAGATTCATCCATGATAGCCCTCACAAGTGCTTTTACTGTCGATTTTTTAGAGTTTACCAAGACAAAAACAGGCGAAGCAAAAAAGCGGATGAGGCGGATTCAGAGCCAGATTGTATTTGCCATCCTATTATTTTTGCTAGTAATTCTCTTCAATGCTTTTAAGAACAGGACTGTCGTCGACTCTATTTATACCATAGCCAGTTATACTTACGGTCCACTCATTGGGCTTTTTGCCTTCGGGATTTTTACCAAATGGAAAATCAAGGATCAGTTTGTGCCAGCTATTTGCGCTATCTCAACAGTTCTTTGTTATTTAATGGATTTTTTCTCTGAGTCATTATTTGGAGGATACCAGTTTGGCTATAATCTTTTGATGATCAACGGCGGGGTGACTTTTGTAGCATTGATGTTACTGATAAAAAAAGAAAAGCCAGATGAAGTAGCATTGGCAAATGATATGGGGAGGAGTTAATAAATTGAATTAACAGGACGCACAAGGTAATTTGTGTGAATACAGTGAATTATAAATCAAAAAAAACTTGAGTTTTATGTTTTTTTTGATTTAACTTTGCAAGTTTTTGCTACTAAAAGAAAATTTTGATTGAAAAATAGCAAAAAGAAAGTTGTAACAAAAGCTTTACATTAGCTAGCTTAGCCAATGGCCTTAATTACTAGAAAAATTAACAATAAATGTTACAAAAGTTCAAGTTCTTTTGTTGCATATAAAACTTTTTACAAAGACTTGCTGTTCTGGTTCTAGTTATGGTCACTCATGGGTGGCAAAATTTCCTGCCAATGTTAAAAAAAACGTACTATCTGCTTTTTTGGCAAAAAATCCTTAATGATTCCTGAACAAGGGAAACCTCAATATTAAGTCGTTTTTTTTATTATCCACTAACCAAACACAGAATTAAAGTAAAAAAATAAGAAAAAGCTTACAGCCCTGATTGGCAGAAGCTTTTGATAA
This sequence comes from Flammeovirgaceae bacterium SG7u.111, assembly GCA_034044135.1. Classification (NCBI taxonomy): domain Bacteria; kingdom Pseudomonadati; phylum Bacteroidota; class Cytophagia; order Cytophagales; family Flammeovirgaceae; species Flammeovirgaceae bacterium SG7u.111. The sequence continues at coordinate 138,968 of CP139021.1, forward strand.
ATATACTCACAGTGCCTGATAATTTGTTTTTATATAAAAACCATATAGTAGAAAAAAGATATGCGTCAACTTAAGATCACACAAACCATTACCAACCGGGAAAGCCAGTCCTTGGAAAGATACTTCAATGAAATTAGCAAAGTTGACTTGCTAACTCCAGAAGAAGAGGTTACACTGGCTAAAAGGATTAAACAGGGTGATACTGCTGCGCTGGAAAAACTTACAAAAGCAAACTTGCGTTTTGTCGTTTCGGTAGCGAAGCAATATCAAAACAGAAATCTTTCCCTCAATGATCTTATCAATGAAGGAAACCTTGGGCTGTTGAAAGCTGCTCAAAAGTTTGATGAGACTCGTGGTTTCAAGTTTATCTCCTATGCAGTTTGGTGGATTCGTCAGTCTATCATGCAGGCGTTGGCTGAGCAGTCTCGTATTGTAAGGCTCCCGCTTAACAAAACTGGTGCATTGAGCAAAATCAATAAAGCATTTGCCGAGCTAGAGCAGCAATTTGAGCGTGAACCAACCGCTGAAGAGCTAGCAGGTATTTTGGAGATGGATTCTCACGAGATCACAAGCACGCTAAATGCAGGTGCTAGGCAGATTTCAGTAGATGCGCCTTTCCAAGAAGGAGAGAGCAACTCATTGCTTGATGTGATGGAGAACAAGAACATCGATACTACTGACCAACCAATGGTTTATGAAGATTCATTGAGAATCGAGACCGAAAGGGCGCTGTCTAGCCTTAGCGAGCGTGAGCGTCAGGTAATCAAGATGTCGTTTGGTATTGGTGTTGATCACCCGCTTTCTTTGGAGCAAATAGGAGAAATCTTAGACTTGACCAGAGAGCGTGTAAGGCAGATCAAAGACAAGGCGATCAAGAAGCTTCGTACTTCTAACAGAAGTAGGTTGTTAGCTGAATATTTAGGCTAGTAAAACAGGTTTACTAGATAAAGTAAAAGCCCGACCAATCTCAGATTGGTCGGGCGTTTTTGTGTAACGAAGTCATTTTGCATGTTTACTAACATTAGTTGTAATTACATTGATAACTTGCTTCTTCATAAAAATGTGCAACTTTTAGATTGAGTAGCTGGCAAAATGTAATCAGGGATTTCAAGTTTTTCGGGTAGGTTTGTAAGGACACAAAACCCGGGAGGGGTTTCATAATTGTAGTAATTTTCGATTTTACATTTACAACACCTACGGCGTATTTTTAAGCTTAAATCATTGGGCTACAATTATGGAATCCCTCACGGGATTCTTTCCATAAAGAACAGAAGATTTTTTGTCAATGACTTACAAGGAGGGTTTAGCCAAAAGTTTAAATCCGTTTATAATGAAAAGCAGGTTTGGGCTCGCAAAGGTGAGAGCAATATCAGCAGGTACAAATAGGAAGATGGTTATATAAGAAAAAAGGGTCTACCATTCTCGGAATGGTAGACCCTTAATGTATATAAGCTTAGTTTCCTTTACTGTTTTAAAAACGACTTGGTGAAGCCTTCTCCTTCTACAAACAGCTTGAGGATATACAAACCGCTACCCAATTGGCTAGGGATATCGATTCTGTGCTTGGAAAAGCTACTTTCTGATGTCAGTTCCCCAGTTAGAACAACTACTCCTTCGCTTGAATAGATAACATATGGAATAATTGAATTTGGTGCTACTCCCATTCCTTCTACAGTGAAGTAGTTAGAGGAAACAGGGTTAGGGTAGATGTTGAAGTCTATTCCACTAGCCGCTGCTACTACGGTTATTACCTTGGAAAGCTCTGTTGAGCCATCAAAATCGACTTGGGTAAGGCGGTAATAATTGACTCCGAGATTCGGGCTAGTATCTTGAAAGGAGTAAACAATCCTAGTATTTGAATAACCTTCACTGTTTACCTCGCCTATAGTTTCGAAGGTACGACCATCTAGTGACCGTTCTATCAAAAACTTATCGCTATCATATTCTGAAATAGTAGAAAAGGAGAGTTGTACTCTATCTTCTTCAAATTTACCTGAAAAGCTTTCTAGCTCTACAGGGAGAGGTATAATGCCTCCCCCGCTTATTTCATTGACAAAGTTATATAAAGGAAGGTCATCTGATTGTAGTTCTGATTCTGTTTTCGAGGCGTCCTCAGGGTCACAAACAGCGGTATTATATGCATCACAACCATTTACTGTTCCCCCTCCTCCAGAAGCAGCAGAAGTACTTCCGTAAACATACAAATCATTATCATTCTGCACTGTACCATTTTTAACTTCTAAATCTTCAGTAACTACCATTCTACCATTATTCCCTAGATCAAAACTTCCTAATACTGTAAGTTTTCCAAGAATTATTAAGATGCCATTACCTGAGACATTTAATGCAGCGCCTGACCCAAGGGTCGCATCTCCGTTAATTACCAATGTATCATGTACATTGATTACAGGGTTGGCATTATTTATAGTTAGATCACCACTGACAAGTACATAACCATAAATATCTACAGTTCCAAGGCGATTATGAGTTGTTGGATTTCCTGGGTTTACAGGTGCAGGATCATATGGATTACTATCATTTGGAATATTCCAAGTACTCGCATCAGCCCAATTTATAGATACTGGAGTATTATCTTGGGAAACATAGTTAAATTGCGCACTAACCTGCCCCCACACAAGCATGGTTATACATAGTATTAGGCTGCTTTTTAGCAATTGAAATTTCATTGGAGTCAATTTTTGTTTAGTTTATTAGTTTAGCTAGTTGAGTTAGTCGAGGATTACTTATTGGTTGGAGTGTTTTTTCATACAAAAAGCCACCTCTTGACTTTCAAATAGCCAATCTGTTAAAAGGATGGTTACGAAAACCATACCTCAGCTATTGGAATTGTTTGAAATTAGGGATGACTGTTGCCTGTAAAACGGCATTATTGATGGATTATATATTCTGATAATGTTAATTAACAAATATTTTTTTGGATTATAACATGAGGATTTTTACCTCCTGTTGTCCTCGTTTTCCATCATGGAGATATAACTTTTGTAGCGGGGGATGGCTATTTTACTTTGTTCTACGGCTTCTATTACTGCACAGCCAGGTTCGTGCAAGTGGGTGCAATTGTAGTATTTGCAGTTTTTTTGATACTTTTTGATTTCTGGAAAAAACATTCCAAGCTCAGCTTCTTCTACATCCATTATTCCCAGTTCTTTTATTCCCGGGGTGTCTATTAAAAAGATTCCGTTTCCCAAAATGAACATTTCGGCATAGGTGGTGGTATGAACTCCCTTATTGGCAAAGGAGGAAATTTCCTTGGTTTCCTGCTGGGCTTCTGGCACAAGTGTATTGATAAGGGTAGATTTTCCAACCCCTGAATGCCCTGCTATGAGGGATTTTTTGCCTTTCAAAACTTCGTAAAGCTCGTCCATCCCATCTTTATTGAGGGCGGATATGTGCATGGACTGGTAGCCTAATGAGCGGTAGAGTTTTTCATATTGTTCTTGGTATTCTTTTTCGTCTTCGTCCAGTAAGTCGTGTTTGTTGAATAGCACCAAGGCTGGAATTTCAAAAGATTCGGCAGAGACCAAAAACCGGTCGATAAAACCCGGAGAAGTGCGAGGTTGCTTCACTGTTGCCATTACTATGGCGAGGTCAATGTTGGCGGCTATCACATGTTTGTGCCAGCGCTTTCTAGTCGATTGCCTCACCAAGTAATTTCTCCGCTCGTGGATATCCATAATGATCGCAGTATTTTCTTCTTCACTTTCCACTTCAAAATCAACGTAATCTCCCACGGCCAGTGGGTTGGTCGATTTTATCTTAATCTTGCTCTGTTTGAATTTACCCCGCAACCTTCCTTGGTAAACCTTTTGCTCGCTAGTGCCTTCGCCCTGCAAAACTTCGTACCAAGAACCTGTCGATCTGATAATTAATCCTTTTTCCACATTACTGCACTTTAGTTGATGGAGATAAACTTTTGCTAAAAGCGATTACTTTTTCGGTAGCGCCCACATTTTTTCTAACCAAGTCAAAACTTGCTTTGGCTGCTTTTCCCCAAGCTTTTTCGTTCTCATAGAGTTCCGAAAATTGGGCAAGGAAGTCCTCCCCATTTTTGATGGAGAAACCGCCGCCGCAGTCGATCAGGTCAAAAGCCTCTTGAAATTTAACATATTCTGGTCCAAAAAACACGGGAACGCCGTAAGTTGCCGCTTCCAGCGTATTGTGCAAGCCTTGTTCGAAAGCCCCGCCAATGAAGGCAAATTCGCCGTATTGGTACAGAGAAGATAGCATCCCAATATTATCAATGATCAAAATTTCGCTGTTGGCCACCTCGTCTATATTTGCCTCTGAGTAGCGAGTAGTTTTATATCCTGCAAAAGCTTTTTCCACTGCTTTTATGTTGCTTTCCCCAATTTCATGAGGGGCAATGAGCAGCTTGAGTGGTTGTTCAAATTGCTTGTACATTTCGGCGATGGCCTCAATATCTTGCGGCCAGCTACTGCCAATTACTAAGGTTTTTACCCCATTTTTAAAGGCTTTCGCCAATGGAATTTCTTTTCTTTGGTCAAAAACTTCTTTCACCCTGTCGTAGCGGGTATCTCCCGATTGGGTTGTGTTTTCTATTCCTATACTTTTGAGCAACTCAACAGAAGTTTTATCTTGCACAAAAAAGTGGCTGAAAAAATGGAGGGACTGGCGATAAAAGCCTCCGTAAGACTTGAAGAATAATTGCTCTGGCCGGAAAATAGCCGAAAAGGAAATCAGTGGAATGTTTCGTTGATGAATAGCTTGTAGGTAGAAATACCAAAATTCATATTTGACAAAGAAAACTAAAGAAGGGGAAATGGTTTCAACAAACTTTTGGGCATTCGCAGGTGTGTCGAGCGGAAGGTAGCATACGTAGTCTGCTTGGTCGTAATCTTTCCTTATTTCATAGCCGCTTGGCGAGAAAAAAGTGACCAATAAAAAAGTGTTGGGAAATTCTTCCTTGTATTTTTCTATAACAGGCCGGGCTTGTTCGAACTCACCAAGCGAGGCGCAATGAAACCAAACCGTTTCTTTTGTATTTCCCGCAAGTGCTTCCTGTAAATTAGCTTCCCATCCTTTTCTCCCTTTGGCAAAAAGCTTTGCTTTTTCATTGAACAGAGAAAGGGTTCTCACCAAAAAACCGTACAGACCAATTCCGATCCTATATAGTATTTTACCCATTTTTTAAAATTCAATTGTGCTGCAATTTTACGAAAATCTCTTTCCAACTTTCTATTATTCTTGTGCTACTTCCTTATAGGTATACATTAAATAATGGAAACGAGGCTTTCCGCTTTCGTGCAGCGCTTGGTAAACTAGAAATAACCAGAGGCAAAAAGCTTTTTCACCAAGTTTTTTTTGCTTTTTGGGGGAACGATGTTTGGTGATTTGCCTATGCATTCTGATATTTTGCCTAAGCCACCACCAAAATGTTCTGCGCACCTTGTCTCGATATCAAATGGGTTTTTCCATCAATTTCCAGTTCTAAAGAGCCGTCATATGCTATTTTGTCCACAATTTTGATATGGATGCCTATGCTAATGCCAACCTTGTCGAGGTATTGCAAAAATTCCGAGCTGCTGTCGCTTACCGTCACTACTTTTAGGTCTGTTTTCATGGTTGCTTCCGAGAGGGGAAGGGTAGGGAGCTGTCGCACTTTCCCTTCGCTATCGGGGATAGGGTCTCCGTGCGGATCGTACTTGGGGAATTCCAAAAACCAATCGAGCTGTTCGATCAACCTTCTGGATTTTATATGCTCCAACTGCTCGGCAACTTCGTGAACCTCGTCCCAATTAAACTTCATTTTTTCCACCAAAAAAACTTCCCACAAACGATGCTTCCTTATGATCCAAAGAGCGATGGATTTTCCCTCTTCGGTCAGAGTCACTCCTTTATATTTAATATAGTTGATGAGGCTTTTTGAGTCCAGTTTTTTGAGCATATCGCTCACAGATGCTGGTTTGGTACTCAGCATATCGGCTATGGCATTTGTGGAAACGGCTTCGTTTTTCTCGGAAAGGTGGTAGATCACCTTTATATAATTTTCCTCCGTATGGCTAAGCTCTATCGGTTGGGTCATCAGTTCGCTGTTTTGGTCATGTTGTTTGCCGAGGGCAAGGGGCAAAAATAAAATGATAATATCGGAAATTAACTACGATTGGCAAAACTTTGCTCAAAACCCAACACTTTCTCCACTACGTCCAGCAGCTTTTCCTCCTCGCTTTTCCAAGTTGCTTCCTGCACCTGTCCATTTGGATAAGGGTCAAGCTCCTGCACCTGTCGGAGAAACTGTTCAATATCTGGTTGGTTGAAATTTACGGTGATGGCGGCATGGTAAGGTGCGGTCAGTTTTTCCCATAGCTCGTTTGGTGGAATTAGCATCGGCACGGCAAGTGCAAGGCATTCATAGAGCCGGGTGGGAATACAGCTTTCCGTGCTTTTATTCGGCTGATAGCTTAAAATAGCGAAATCACATGCAGCTAATAGTTCCATCAATTCGGAGTGGGCTATAAGCGGTTTTCCTATTTTAAGGCGAATAAAAGTGTGTTCCTCGGCAAGGGAAATTAATTCCATTCTGAGGTCATTTTCTATAAAATGCCCGGCAATGGTGAGAGCCGCTTTTTGCCCAAATTGGTTGAGGGCAATTACAAGTTTTGCAGCTTCTAAAGCTCCATAGGCTTTGGAAATAGTTCCTGTAAAGGCAAATTTTATTCTTTCAGAAGAACCGGTTTTTCGTTGTTCCAACTGGCTTATTCTTTTGAATTTATTTTCCACCACCGTCACTTTTCCTTTGGTAAAACCAAGCTCATCGGCGTAGCTTTTTTCCGCTAAAATATAATGACTGGCAAATGGCTTGCTTACCCATTCTACTCCGCGAATCCCAAGGGCTATTAGTTGCTTAAGCGGGGTGGGGTAAATAGACTGGTAAAGGAGGTTTTTGAAATAATTTTCCCTAATATCATAGATAAATGGTTTGCCTTTCAGCAACCTAAATAAAACAGCCAGCGGTAGTAGTTCTACGGCATGGATAATGAGCAAGTCTGGTTGGATTTGCAGAAGTTTTTTCCAAATAAAATTTGAGGACTTTGCTCTTCCCAAACTTTTTCGTCCTCTGAGCGGTAAAGGATGGAAAGTAACAGCGTTTAGGCAAGTTGGCTTTTTGGAGGAAAAGCCAATGAGGTGAACTTCATAATGTTGGCTTAAACTAAGGGCAAATTTCTCGAACATTCTGGAGTCGTCAAGAGGCTTCAATACCGAAGCTAACATAATTTTTTTCTTGCCCTTTCCCATTTTATCACTCCTATTTTTCTCCTTTTAAAGATGAATATGCCACAAAATTGATACTATTTTGCCAAAAACACTAGTTCTGATTATAGATGAAATTATTTGACACCTAATTCAACCTTACATGGCTACTATTACTTGGAACAAAAAATCACATTCTGTCGGTATTCAGAAAATCGACGACCAACATAAACAATTATTCCTTATAGTTGAAGAATTAGATCAGGCGATTAGGGCTGGTCGTGGAGAGAGAGTGCTCCAAAATATCATTGACAAACTGTTTGCCTATTCAAGCTACCATTTTTCTACCGAAGAAAGAATTTTTAGGCAGTTTGGGCAGAAAGAGATTCAAAAATATCAAGAGGCTCATGAAGAATTTCAACAATGGCTTATGCAGGTAAAAGAAGAGCTAGAAATAGGTGATAAAGATGTAGCTATTGCTGTTTTCAATTTTTTGAACCATTGGCTTCAAAACCATGTGGTTGGTAGGGATAAAAGTTATTATTCGAGGTTAGCCGAAAGCAAGACGATGGCAGAAGAAAAGTAAAAAACTTGTAGGAATCGAAATCAATACTATAAATTAGCAGGTTCTAGGCAGAGCCTGCTTTTTTTGTGCACAATTCTTTTATGTAAACCTTCCACACGTTGATCAATACTCTTTACCTTTCTTACGACGGCATGACTGATCCTTTGGGGCAGTCGCAAGTAATTCCCTACCTCGAAGGACTCACAAAAGCGGGGTACAACATCACCCTTATTAGTTTCGAAAAAGCAGAACGAGCCAATCGTACATCAACTATTGCACAGCGCCTAGAAAAGAGTAATATAGACTGGAAGCCTTTGAATTATACCAAACGCCCACCAGTTTTATCCACCCTTTGGGATGTTTACAAACTAAGAAAAACGGTAACTGCTCTTCATAAGAAAAAGAATTTCCAGCTCGTTCATTGCCGAAGTTATATCACCGCCTTGGTAGGGCTATGGCTAAAGCGGAAATTGAAAATGCCGTTTGTGTTTGACATGCGCGGCTTCTTTGCCGACGAAAGGCTAGATGGGGGAATTTGGACGCTGGAAAGCCCTATTTTCAAAAAGGTGTATGAGTTTTTCAAAAAGAAAGAAATCGAGTTTTTTTCGGAGGCAGACCATTCCATTAGCCTGACCCACAACGGGGCGAATATTATCCATTCTTGGGAAAAAATAAAGAACCAGCCAATCCCCATCGCGGTCATTCCTTGCAGTGTAGATACTGAGCTTTTTGATGCGAAAAATATAAGTGAAGAAGCACAAGAAGAGCTTCGAAAAGAACTTGATATTTCAGCAAAACAGCAAGTATTGTCGTATCTGGGCTCTATAGGAACTTGGTACATGTTGCCCGAAATGATGGCTTTTTTCAAAGTGTTGGTTGAAAAACAGCCCAATTGGGTATTTTTCTTTATCACTGCGGAAGACCCTACAATGATTTTGGAAGAGGCTGAAAGGCAAGGCGTATCTCCCGACCATTTCCGCATCAAGCAAGCTGAGCGAGAACAAGTACCACTCATGCTTTCCCTTTCCGATGCATCTCTCTTTTTTATCAAACCTGTTTTTTCCAAAAAAGCATCTTCGCCTACCAAGCAGGGCGAAATGATGGCGATGGGAATTCCATTAGTTTGCAACCGAGAAGTAGGCGATACGGACTACGTGGTAGAAACCTACAATGCAGGTTTTTTGACAAATGATTTTTCTGAAGCAGCATATGCCGAAGCCGTGGAAAACCTTCCAAAAATATTGGCACTTGACAAAACCGAGATTAGAAATGGTGCTATTGATTTTTATGCCTTGAGTAAAGGTGTGGAAAAATATAGGAAGGTGTATGAAACCGTTTTGGGGAAGTAATAAATCATTGCTATTTCTTCAAATAAAAGCTGAAAAGCTTAGCCCAACCCTCTATTAAGTTCCTCACCAATAAAAAAGAAAACCACCCTGCATGAACAGGATGGTTTTGAGACAAATAACAGAAATTTCAGGAAAAAAGCCAGACAGGTTTACTGCCCCGACTCCTTACATCCCTACGAGGGGATCTTTATTGCTTCACTACCTTTTTCACAGCCATTTGCTGATCTTTAATTACGTGAAGTATGTACAAGCCAGTTGGCAATGTGCCTAGGCTTATGCTATGCTCGTTTGCAAAATCACTCTTAGTGAACTGATCAAGTTGGATCAATTGGCCTGATTGGTTGAACAACCTCAATTCGTAAGTACCACTTACATTGTTTTCAAGGCTGATAGTCAATTGGTCTTGTACTGGGTTCGGGTATACCGATATATTGCTAAGCTTAAGCTCGTCTTCAATTCCAGTCACTTGGTCAGTTGTCATAATGATTTGAGAAGAAGTTACCGATACAAGGGCATAGATTTCTTCTCTATTGAATTTGATTTTCACCTCACTTGTAGTTTCTTCTACAGGAGTACCTTCATAATCGGGTTTTACAATGTACGTTCCTATTTCAAGGTTTTCGAAAGTGAATGATCCATCTGTGCCTGATGTCACAAAGGCTACTAGTTCGCCAGTTGTTTTATCGTACAGATAAATGTTCACACCTGAAAGAGGATCACGTCCACTTGGTTTGCCAATTTCGCCATCTATGGTTGAGTAACCTGCAGTCGGCGCTGGTTTTGCCATCACGGTGATCACTCCAAAGCTTTCATCTGCATTGGTCAACGCTTCTACACTAGCATCAGTTAAGAGCAATACATCGCCGTAGTAAGTAGGCAATAGGTCAGTTGCTGTTGCCGTAACTTTTACTGTGTATTCGCCAAGCGGCAATTGCTCAAAAGTAAAGGTGTCTGTTTCAACCAATGTTTGTTTGGAAATTTCCTCGTACTCTCCTTTTCCAAGTTTTTTGTAAAGGATTACTTCGCTTTCATTTACAGCCTCGCCACCAACTTTGGCAAGCTTGCCACCAAGTGCGTACGTATCGCTGATATCTCCAACTAATATGGTGATCTGCTTAGAGAAACTGGCTCCTGCCGCATCTTCAACTTTTACGTTAATAGTGTATTTAGGAGAGTCTTCATAGTTGAGTACTACTTTTGTTTTCAGTTGGTTGCCGTCTATTTCGAACAAGTTGTTGTCATCAGAAGTGCCTGTGAGTGAATACGTATGGCTGTCTGTAGCATCCTCGTCTGTAGTAGAAAGGTTGCCCACTACTGCGCCAATTGCAGCATCTTCGGCAACTACATTATTGCTAAGGTTTAGGCTAGTTGGCGCATCGTTAGCATCTTTTATTTTCACTATGAACTGCTTCTCTATAGTACCACCATTGCCATCGTCAGACTTCACAGTTACTTTGTAGCTTGTTTTTGTTTCAAAGTTGAATACTGCTTTGGTAAGTAGCTTGTTCCCGCTAAGCTCGAAAGAAGCATTGTCATCAACACCATCAAGAAGCGAGTACGTGTGGCTATCTTCACCATTTTCGTCTACTGTGCTCAACGTACCAACTTCAGTTCCCTCAACAGCATTTTCTTCTACTGTGAAAGAACTCAAAAGAATGTTGGTTGGTTCCTCGTTGAGGTTGACTACATTGATAGTGAAATCCTTTTGGAAAGTACCATCGTTGCCATCGCTTACAACTACCCTTATAAGGTATTGATCTTTTGTTTCGTAATCGAAGTTGCCAGACTTGGTGAACAAAGAATCGTTTGATATTTCAAACTCACTGTTGTTGGCAAAAAGCTCAGGCAAAGTATATGTATGCTCATCGTCAGCATCTTCATCTTCCGTACTAAGTTTACCAATGAATGTTCCTGTTGCACTTCCTTCTTCTACAGTCATCCCGCTTAAAGCAATACTGGTAGGAGGGTTGTTAGCATCTATCACATTTAGCTTAAATGTTTGAGTAGCAGTAGCTGTTCCATCAGTAGCTTCTAGAGTGACCACATATTCTCCTGTTTGCGCTAAGCCAGGAGTTCCGCTCAATAAGCCGGTAGAAGCATCGAAGCTCAACCATACAGGGATAGAAGCGGAAAGCGTAAGGTCATCACCATCAGCGTCCGTTGCAGTGAAAGTATATTCATACAGAACATCTTTGCTAGCAGTGGTAATAGCTGCAGAAGTAATAACCGGCTTGTCGTTTACATTAGTTACTGTGACAGTAAATTCTTGGTCAACAGCATCGGCAATACCATCAGATACACTAAGAACTACATTGTATGGACCTTCTTTCACTTCTTTGTCGTCAGGATCGCCAGTTAGCTTGCCAGTAGCAGCATCAAAGCTCATCCAGTCAGGAATAGTAATTCCAGTGAAGCTCAATACCGCGTCAGCATCGTCGTCTTCAGCAGTAGCCGTGTAAGAATATGGTTGCTCTTCTGTTGCAGCAGTAACAGGAACAGATGTAAATGCTGGTGCATCGTTAGCGTTCACTACTACAATGGAGAAGCTTTGCTCAATCTCTACATCACCATCGGTGGCTTTCAACAGGACATCGTGAGAGCCTACTTCAGCATCATCAGGATTAGCGATGCTTTTTAGCTCACCAGTGAATTCGTTGAAGCTCAACCAGGTTGGCAAAGTAGGAGCAGAAAGCGTGATTTCATCGCCTGCATCAATATCTTCTACTTCGAGAGTATAAGCATAGGCATCACCTTCATTCACCTCGGTACTTGGAGTAGATGTAAACTCAGGAGCATCGTTTACATTGGTAACAGATACTTCAACATTTTGAGTTATTATGCTACCGTTTCCGTCATCTGCTTTTACGGTGAAAACAGTGTCGCCCACATTTTCGTTAAGCGGTGTTCCTTTTACTAAGTTTGGTGCTTCAAAGCTCAACCAGCCAGGTAAATTCTCAGCCGAGAAGGTAAGGTCATCACCATCATCGTCAGTTGCAGCAATTGTGTATGTAAACTCGATATCTTCCGTAGCCGCATCGGTAGTAGCCGATGTGAATACAGGGGCATCGTTGATATTACTTACGGTTACAGTTACTACTTGTGAGGTAATGCTATTTCCTTCGCCTTGCTGATCGTCCGCTTTTACAGTGAAAACAGTGTCACCTACATGTTCGTTGCCCGGCGTTCCTACTACTTTATTAGGGCTTACAAAAGTCAACCAAGTTGGCAAGTTCTCTGGAGAATAAACAAGAGCATCTTCGTCGGCATCAGTAGCCTTAACGGTATAAGTAAACTCAGTACCTTGTTCGGCATCGTCTGTAATAGGAGATACGGCTAAGTCGAACTCAGGGGCATCGTTGATGTTGGCTACAACTATAGTGAATACTTGGAAAGCCTCACTATTGCTTTCGCCTTCACCGTCATCTGCTTTTATGGTAACAGAAACATCTTTAACATCGCCGCTTCCAGGGGTGCCTGTTAGCTTTTTAGTAGCTGGATCGAAAGATAGCCAGCCTGGTAATACGCTTTCTATAGAGAAAGTAAGGTCATCTCCATCTGCATCTGTAGCTGCTACAGTATATTCATAATCATCGCCTTGGGTAGCGTTGGTAACAGGAGTCGAGCTGAATACAGGTTTTTTATTGTCAGTAACTACACTTAGTGTAAATGTTTGTTTAGTAGTGGCATAACCGTCAGTTACTTCTAAAACCACATCGTAATCACCCACCGCTGGTGGAGTACCTACCAATGTAGTATCTGTTGCCGTAACATCTACGCTTAACCACGCTGGACCTTCTTTCACAGACCATGTATGCTCATTGAGGTATTTATCTAAGGCCTCTAGTTTGTAGCTATACTCAGTGTTTTTTACAGTTACAGTACTTGGTACACTTTTAATCTCTGGTTTGGCATTTACATAAATGGCAAGATTGAAGAAAACAAATGTTTTTGTGTCACTAACTTTAAAACTGGCTTCGTGTTCACCTATTTGGGCACTTGTAGTCATTTTTCTTAACCTTTCACCATCCCAGCCGTCTTCACCAATCCAACTCGGTCTGTAATTATTTTGGAAGCTAACGACATCACCATCTTCATCAGTAGCAGTTAGCAAATAGTTAAGTTCTTCCCCCTCATTTACATAAACCTCTTTTTCAGAAGAGACTTCAGGAGGATTGTTATTACTTACACCCTCATCACAAAACCTTCTTCCTGTTCCGCCATTGTAGTGAGCAGTAATATTCATCATTCCAACAGCAGAATTATACACAGCCACTTCGTCGATACTTCCAGTAAAAGAAGTACCACCAATAGTTGAAGTTCCAATCAAAAAGTCTACTGGCGCATCAAAGTCACCTTCGTAAAGCCCTACAGTAGAGACTGACCCCCTCAATACTCCATCTACATACAGCCTATTTTGATTTACGGAAGCATCCCTTACGGCAACTATATGGTGCCAATTGCCATCGTCAACAAATACCCCAGTACTATTAATTTGCTTATTATTAACACCATCTTTTTCAAGTAATTGAAATGCTGCCGTACCATCTGGATTCATACCTACCCATATTTGCATTCCTTTAGCAACAGTATTATCAATTTTACCAGCAAACACACCTAAATTGGTAGTGCCTTCATCTTTCATCCACAACTCTATGGTAAAGCTTTCATCTTTTGTCCAATTAAACTCACCACCTGCGTTACTAACAGAAAGATAGTTTGAGCCATTGAAACGTGCAGAAGTTCTCCCTATTTTGGCTTCAACAGCAAGCGGCTCACCAGTTGGAGTAGCTACCAGTGATCCTATTGAGTCTGCATAAAACGCTCCGTCTCCCTCTACCAGTCCTTGATCCAAATGCCAATAATGCGCTATGCCTTCAGGACAGTCTTCACAGTCAACACAGTCACTTGGCGTTAAAATATTTGTTAAAGCATCGTACCACACATGTGCCATTTTTACATACCCGTCATCATTTGGATGTAGTTCATCATGGAAATCTCCATCATCGTAAGGAACAATGCCGTCTACTCTGTAGTCCAACCCTGCACCGTTTTCCATATCTACTAACACAATCTCATCGCCATCATTTGCCACCCTTTCTTGTGCCATAGTAACTACGGCTGAATTGAAATCTGTAATATCCGCACTTGCTGTGGGTGCCGCCTTGTTTATAATCAAAGCCAATAGCACAGTGACCTCGGTACTATTATCTGTTTCGTACCTATCTATTTCGTCCAATAATTCGCCTACTTTTTCAGCTCTGCTAGCAGGAGTCCCTATGCCTGAATCATTAGTGCCTATATGTAATAGCACATAATCGGCAGGATTGGCTGTTAATAAATCGTACACCTTTCCTGCAATGAAATCAATACTCATACCCGGATACCCCTCATTATCAATATCGAATACATCAGGATCACCTGCTCGTTGGCTACCCACAAAGTCGAAAGAATAACCGCCTTCAGTCAATAGACTATCCAAAGGTCTTCTGTAGCTTTTTCTATCTATATGAGGTTCAGGAGTTTTTGGGTGAGTATTATGATAAGTGTTATTATCATAAGTAATCGAATTGCCCAAGGGCATAATTCGGGTTTGGGCGAATAAATTACTGCCTGTTAGCAGGAGCATGGTGCAAAAAATCATACACCAAAGCCTCGCATTTTTTTGGATGTAAAGTTTCCTTTTCATTGTTGTTATTGTTTCTGTGTATTCATTTGTTTTTGGTCAAACATTCAATTTCTCAAATAAAAAGTCAGGTAAAAGATGGACACTCTTATACCATGAGCTTTTTTGGAGCAGGCATAAAAAATGAGTGCCATCAGGTTTACCCTGAATGAGCTGAAAGTAGAGACGGTGCTTAAGTAAAGAAGATTTTTTCAGAGGTTATCTGAGTAAGTTTATTTCCCTATTGGAATATTTATATCGTTTTTGTCGCAGATTACACTACAAGAATACGTCGTCTTGTTTAAAAGTGCACACCTGTTTAACAGTTATTAAGCAATTGTGTGAGTTGTGTAAATTTTGTTTCAGTCTGTATTTTGGTGTATTTCAACTAAATTATTCTGTAAATAAAGAAGATTTCGTTATATTGTTTTAATCATGAGTGTAAAAGCGTGAGAAGGCTAGTGTTGTTGGTTTTTATTTTATTGCAAATTCGTGGCATATCTTGCTTCTCAAAATATATGTGATATTTATAGGAAAAAGTGATTTTTTGAAAAATGCGCCTTTGCTTTGTTCTCCTGTACCTAAAAGCACCTCTTAGGGTAAGTGAAGTAGAAACGTCACCAATTGGTGTCTTTTGAGGGAGAAGAATTTCAAAATAAGGGATGGCAGAAGAGCGAAGAAGGGTAAAGTAGGAAAAATTTCTCGAATTTATTTTCCCCCAATGTTGTTCCTTTTGGGAAGTTTGAATAGCAAATGATAACTGAGGATCTTTTGGCTATTAAATTGGAAAAAAATACTGGGTAGGGCAAGGTCTTTAAACGGTTTAGTACAAACTAAACCCGTAACTTGCACCCCGATTCTTAACAGACCACAATAATGGAATTTATAACCGACTACATTTCCGCCCTCATCACGCTCACCAACGAGATGGCTCCCTATCTTCTGTTGGGATTCTTGATAGCAGGTATCTTGCATGTGTATTTTCCCCAAGAGAAGGTGAATAAATATTTGGGCAAGAATAATTTTGCTTCGGTGCTCAATGCCGCTCTTTTGGGAGTGCCGCTGCCGCTTTGCTCTTGCGGAGTCATCCCCACGGGAGTGGCCATCAACAAAAATGGCGCATCGAAAGGGGCAACGGTTTCGTTTCTCATCTCCACCCCCCAAACGGGCGTGGATTCGGTAATGGCGACTTATTCGCTGTTGGGCTGGCCTTTGGCTATCATTCGCCCCGTTGTGGCATTATTTACCGGAATAGCCGGAGGCCTGCTCACCAACAAGCTAGACAAAGGCGAAGAAGTGAAAGAAGCGGAAGATTGTTGCGAGGATGGAAGCTGTTCTTCTACGGCTGTTCCCAAAAAAGCAAAGCCAGCCGTTGTAAGGATGTTGCATTATGCTTTTGTAGAATTTCTCCAAGATATAGCCAAGTGGCTAGTGATCGGCTTGGCCATTGCCGCGCTTATTTCGGTGCTAGTGCCCGATGATTATTTTAGCCAGACCATCAGTAATCCATATTTGGGAATGCTCATTGTGTTGGTGGCCGCCGTGCCTATTTATGTCTGTGCCACGGGCTCGGTACCCATAGCGGCGGTATTGCTTATGAAGGGCGTATCACCTGGTGCGGTGCTGGTTTTCCTGATGGCAGGCCCTGCTACCAACGTGGCCACTATCACGGTAATAGCCAAAACGATGGGCAAAAAAGTGGCAGCTATCTATTTGGGGACTATCATAGTCGGCTCTTTCTTTTTTGGGGCTATCATCAACGAATTTTTTACCCGAGAGTTTTTGCTGATGGGAATGCCACAACATATCCACGAACATGGCAACCATCTGGTACCTATGTGGCTGGCAGTGGCAAGCAGTATTACGCTGGTAGGGCTAATTATAAATGGCTATGTGCAGAAATGGCTTGCTTCGCGAAGTATTACGAAATCAATTAATAACCAACCTATAAATGATAATCAGATGAACCAAGTGACCATCAAAGTAAATGGAATGACTTGTAACCATTGCAAGGCGAATGTGGAGAAAAACATAGGAGGCATGGAAGGAGTGGAGAAAGCCTTGGTAGATTTGCCAACAGCTCAAGTGGTGATAGAAGGTGAGGGGCTGGATTTGGATAAGATTAAAGGCAAGGTAGAGGATATTGGCTACGAATACGTAGGAGTTGAGTAGGGTTTAAAGCGATACAACTAGGCATAAATGGTAGAGACGCTCAACTTGAGCGTCTTTTGCTTATGTTTGTGATTTTTTAACCTAAATATCTAGAGCGTCCTCGCTAGTTAGGTTTGAACAGTTTTTTCGTGTGAAACTGAACCAAAGCAATAAATAAACATTTCCCCCTAAACCCACATTCATGAATATTGCAGTTATCGACATGGGAACCAATACGTTCCAGCTTTTGGTCGGGAAGCCCGACCCCGATGGTTTTACCCCACTTTTCAGGACGAGTTTTTTTGTGAAAATAGGGAAAGGGGGCATCAGTGAAGGAAAAATTACCGACGAGGCGATGGAGCGTGCTATTATTGCACTGAAAAAATTACAAGCTCACGCACTTGAACATGGGGCTGGAGAAATTCATGCTACGGCAACCAGTGCTATCCGTAGTGCCAAAAATTCAAGAACCTTCTTAGAGAAGATTGAAAAAGAAACAGGGATTTTGCCAAGGGTGATCGATGGTAACGAAGAAGCTGGGTTTATATATTCTGGGGTAAGGTCGGTATTCGATCCGGGCAAGGAAAAAATGTTGATTTTGGATATAGGCGGTGGGAGTGTGGAGTTCATCATTGCCGATGGAGAAACTGTTTTCTGGAAGCGGAGTATCGAGATTGGTGCACAGCGCTTGGTAGATGCTTTCCATCATTCCGACCCTATTGCCAAAGATGAGCTACTTAGGTTGACTTCTTTTTTGGATGGAAAGCTAGAGGAAGTGTTTGGGGAAATAGAAAAACATCAGCCTAAAATGATGGTGGGCTGTGCCGGCACGTTCGATACCGTACAAGATATTTACTGTCAGGAAAAAGGTCTGCCTAAAGACGGGGGAGAAGTATTTGAAGTGCCTATTTCGGCGTATCTATCCATACATCAGCAGTTTGTGGAAAAAGACAGGGCAGGGCGGTTGGAGATTCCCGGAATGCTGGAAAAGCGGGTAGATATGATAGTAGTTGCATCGGTACTGGCGGATTTTCTACTTCACAAAGGTGGGTTTGAAAAACTGATCGTGTCAAAAGCTTCTCTCAAAGAAGGGGTGCTTTACCAAATGGGGAAAAGCTCTCCAAACATGTCTTAATACCTATCTTTTTAAACTTTCTAAAGCGTTTTTCGTGTAAAGAGTCTTACAATCAAAAACCTGCATTATGAAAGTAAAGTTGATGATTTTCATCGTAATCCTAGCATTTTTAGCTTCTTGTTCCAAACCCTATTGCAACACCAAAGAGGCTAAACAGAAAAGAAAGCACTATAATAGTATTCAATACCAATAAGAGTTTGAGATGTTTGGATACCAAAAGCCCTCGTAAGCTAAGTCGTGAGGGCTTTTGGTTTTATAGGTATTGCAGTATACTTTTAAACATGCTCTTATTTTTTCATTTTCTAAACAAAAAATATGTTCAAAAGTAGCTACCCCCAGCGCATCGTTTGCCTTACCGAAGAACCCACAGAGACCCTTTGTCTCCTCGGTGCGAAAGATAAAATAGTAGGTATTTCGGGGTTTACCGTTCGCCCCAAAGACATTCGCAAAGAAAAGCCTGTGATCTGCACCTTTACCGAGGCAAAAGTTGATGAAATAAAAGCCTTAAAGCCCGATTTGGTAGTTGGCTTTTCTGATTTGCAAGCGACCATTGCCTCCCAGTTGATAAAAGAAGGAATCCAAGTGCTGATATTTAACCAGCGAAGTGTCAATGAGATTTTGACCATGATGCGGATGCTGGGAAACGTGATTGGGGAAACCGAAAAAGCGGCAATTTTGGTAGAGCAATTGGAGGAGCGGATAAACAGTTTGGCAGAAAAATCAGCTCAGAAGAAAGAAAAGCCAGTTGTCTATTTTGAGGAGTGGTACGATCCGCTCATCAGCGGAATTGGCTGGGTTTCAGAGCTGATAGAAATAGCGGGAGGAAAGGAATGTTTTCCCGAATTCCCTTCCAAAAAACTAGCTAAAGAGCGAATAATAGCCGACCCTACCGAGGTTATCCGTCGCCAGCCTGATATCTTGATAGCCTCTTGGTGTGGGAAAATGTTCAAACCAGAAAAGGTAAAAGCCCGCCCAGGTTGGGAGGAAATTCCTGCGGTGCGAAACAGGCATTTGTACGAAATAAAATCATCCATCATATTACAGCCAGGTCCTGCTGCGCTTACAGATGGCCTCGATAGGTTGGTGGAAATAATAGAGGGATTTTCTGATTGAAAAAGAAAGGTTTAGAAAACAATTGATCTTAAATTTTGACTTCTTACCTGCCTATCTTAGCTTTACTAAGCCCTGTTATTAGACCTACTGTTTAACATTGGGCTTATTTTTGTCGATAAGAGCCTGATTTAAACAAAAGAATTAGAAGCGTGTTTAAAAACCATTCTTGAAAAGCGTAAATTTGCCACTGCTTTTTAAATTATTGATTTTAAGGTACTGGCAAGGTTTATTAAAAACATGCGTATTTATTCGACAGCCACTACCCAAATATTTTAGCTAATGTTGATCAAGCCAGGAGAATTATTATCCAAAATAGACAGTCCCCACCAGCTTAGGGAACTCGACGAAGCCCAATTGTTCCAAGTTTGTACCGAACTCCGACAATTCATCATTGATAATGTTTCGGTATATGGAGGGCATTTTGGCGCAAGTTTGGGGGTGGTGGAAATGACTGTTGCACTCCACTATGTGTTCAACACGCCCAACGATATGCTCGTGTGGGACGTAGGGCACCAAGCCTATGGACACAAAATATTGACGGGCAGAAGAGATCAATTCCACACCAATAGGACATATGATGGTATTTCTGGTTTCCCCCGCAGGTTCGAGAGCGAGTACGATACGTTTGGGGTAGGGCACTCCTCCACTTCTATCTCCGCAGCTTTGGGTATGGCAGTGGCGTCGCAGCTAGCAGGCGATACGGAAAAGCAGCACATTGCCGTAATAGGAGATGGGGCAATGACAGCGGGGATGGCTTTTGAGGCCTTGAACCACGCTGGCGTAGCGGATAGCAACTTGATCATCATCCTGAACGATAACTGCATGGCGATTGACCCGAACGTGGGCGCGCTAAAAGATTATCTGACCGATATCACTACTTCGCATTTTTACAATAAGGTAAAAGACGATATGTGGCACATGCTCGGTAAGCTCGAAAAAGTAGCGCCAGGTGCTAGGGAAGTCGCATCCAAAATAGATCATTTAGTAAAGTCAGTTTTACTGAACCACAGCAATTTGTTTGAAGCATTGAACCTGAGGTATTTTGGTCCAGTTGATGGGCATGACGTAAACCACATGGTACATGTGCTCAACGACCTTAAAAATATTCCTGGGCCTAAATTGTTGCATTGCATTACTACCAAAGGAAAAGGCTATGCCTTGGCAGAGAAAGACCAGACCAAATGGCATGCGCCGGGTAAATTTGACAAGGTTACAGGCGAGATAAAAAAGCAGATCTTTGATACTCCGCAAGCACCTAAGTATCAAGAGGTTTTTGGGCATACCATAGTGGAGCTTGCCGAGCAAAACGATAAAATAGTGGGAATCACCCCTGCCATGCCTTCGGGTTCATCTATGAATATTATGATGAAGGCAATGCCCAAAAGGGCATTTGATGTGGGGATAGCCGAGCAGCATGCAGTAACATTTTCTGCAGGAATGGCTACGCAGGGCTTTTTGCCTTACTGCAACATCTACTCAAGTTTTATGCAGCGAGCGTTCGATCAGGTGATCCACGATGTGTGCATCCAAAACCTAGCGGTAAATTTCTGCCTCGATAGGGCGGGTTTTGCCGGGGCAGATGGGGCTACACACCACGGAGCTTACGATATTGCCTACATGCGCTGCATCCCGAATATGGTAATTGCTGCACCAATGGACGAACCTGAGCTAAGGAATTTGATGTACACTTCCCAACTTCCAAGGGAAACGGGTGCATTTACCATTCGCTACCCTAGGGGAAAAGGTGTTACGCCTGAATGGAGGACTCCTTTTAAGGAAATAAAGGTAGGTACGGGAAGGAAAATAAAAGAGGGGAAAGATATTGCTATTCTTACCATAGGTCACATTGGCAACTATGCCGTGAAAGCCTGTGCCGAGTTAGATAAAAAAGGAATTTCGGTGGCACATTACGATATGCGTTTTGTGAAACCACTAGATGCTGATATGCTCCACGAGGTTTTTGGCAAATTCGATAAGGTTATTACTGTGGAAGATGGTTGCATACAAGGAGGGTTTGGTAGTGCCGTGCTCGAATTTATGGCGGCAAATGACTACAAAAATACAAAAGTCCAGCTCTTGGGTATCCCCGATGAGGTAATAGAGCAAGGCGAGCAAATCGAGCTGCACCGCTATGCAGGCTTCGACCCAGAAAGCATTGCCAAAACAGTGGAGGAAATGGTGATTTCCCCCGTGCATGTGTAAAAAAATGTTGATAAATCAGAAAGCATCCGACTGAGAAGTTGGATGCTTTTTTTGTTTCATAGCTAACCTCGCTTTCTCTTCAATTTATTTTAGTTCGCAGAATTTACCGATTCTCGAAATAAATGATTTATTTCGTGCGATTTCTGATATTGCCTCCCATAGGAGTGATTATTATTCGATTGAACCATAGATGCTGGACATTTTTATTTATAAGGAGAATTATCCCTTAATTTTTACCCAAGCCATATTTTGGGTGTTTTTTGGGGTGTTGATGGTGGTTTACCAACTGGTTTACAAGCAAAACTCGCTTCGAAACCTGTTGCTACTTATTTTCTCTTTGTATTTCTACTACCTCTCCAGTGGCTACTATTTTACCCTGCTCATCTTTTCCACCGTAGTCGATTATGTGCTGGGGAATAAGGTTTTTAAGGAAACCGATGAAAGAAAGCGTAAAATCTATGTGACCATAAGCCTGATCGTGAACTTAGGGCTGCTTGGTTATTTCAAATACGCCTATTTCTTTACCGATACGTTCAATAATATTTTTGATACGCACATCCAAACAACCAATGTACTTGCTTTGGCGGTGAATACTTTCTTCAAGTCCACAATGGATGTGAGCAAGATTTTCCTTCCTGTCGGAATTTCGTTTTATACCTTTCAGACCATTAGCTACACCATAGATATTTACCGAAGAAAGCTAGAGCCTGTAAAGCATATTTTAGATTTTGCCTTTTATGTGAGCTTTTTCCCACAGCTAGTGGCGGGTCCCATCGTAAGGGCTGCAGATTTTGTCCCTCAGATTTATCAAAAATACCGTCTCAATCAGGCTGAGTTTGGAAGAGCAGGCTTTCTTATTCTGAATGGGCTGATAAAGAAAATATTTGTTTCGGATTATATCTCCATCAACTTTGTGGATAGGGTTTTCCAAAGCCCAGGAAGCTACTCGGGTTTCGAAAACCTAATGGCTACCTATGGTTATTCCATCCAGATCTATTGCGATTTTTCGGGTTATACCGATATTGCCATAGGCATTGCCTTGCTTTTGGGCTACCGCCTGCCGCTCAACTTCAACTCGCCTTACAAGGCAACGAGTATTACCGATTTTTGGCGTAGGTGGCACATTTCCCTCTCCTCTTGGCTGCGCGATTACCTCTATATTTCTCTTGGAGGAAATAGAAAAGGAAATATCCGCACCTATGTAAACTTGCTGTTGACCATGTTACTTGGGGGCTTGTGGCACGGGGCGCATATGCGCTTTATCATCTGGGGAGCTTTACACGGACTAGCCTTGGCTTTCCACAAAATTTGGATGGAGATGCTGGCGAAGGTAAGAGGTTCAAAATCGGACAAACCTGAGCCTTTCGTATCTAAACTGATCGCGGGAATCATCACATTCCATTTCGTAGCATTTTGCTGGATATACTTTAGGGCATCTTCTATAGCCGATGCTCATGCAGTAATGTCCCAAATTGTTTCCAATTTCAATACAGCCCTCATTCCTGAAGTACTGGTTTCTTACAAAAATGTCTTTTTGGTGATGCTGGTTGGGTTTGTAGGGCACTGGCTGCCAGGAAGCTGGAAAAGGTTGTTGCAAGATGCCTTCACTCAAGCTCCTGATTTTGCCAAGGCAACCATTGCTTTGGCTGTAGCCCTATTGCTTTTCCAAATGAAAGCATCGGAAATCCAACCGTTTATATACTTCCAGTTCTAACAAAACTAAAATCCGTTCTTTCTAAGAAGCTGTTTTTTAATGTATCTTCAAAATTCTTATGTGCTTCTTTTGACACATAATTTCGGCTAGCCGCCCATGTTAAAATCGACAAAGATAGTGGAGCTATCTTTGTCGATTTTGCCTTATTCTGCATCCAAAATAAGCGATAACAATTTTTAAATATAATTCCCAAACAGCTTCTTAGGATTTCGTCATTTTTGCAGCTCTCTTCCTTTGTTTTGAACTTTAGGACGAAGAGGTAAGTTTATTTCTAGAACAATCAGATACTTATTCCGAAGGTTAACCATTCGGATGTTTTTATATGGAGCTACTCGTACTCATCATCTATGGCTTGAGCCTTACCGTTGTTTTCGTTTTTAGCCTAGGGCAATTTCATTTGAGCTTGTATTACCGAAAAATCAAGCAAACCCCTGTTAGGGGGAAAGAAGGAAAGCAGTCTTTTGGAGAAAAAGAAATTCCTTTTGTAACTATCCAGTTGCCTATCTACAACGAGCTATACGTGGTGGAAAGGTTGTTGGAAAACATCGCCGAGTTTGATTACCCTAAGAATAAGTTTGAAGTACAAGTGCTTGATGATTCTACCGATGAAACGGTGGAAATTATTCGTAAGAAAATAGAGACGCTAACAAGTAGAGGTGTTGATATACAGCATATTCGAAGAAAAGATAGGATAGGGTTCAAAGCAGGTGCTTTGCAATACGGCTTGGACTTTGCTAAGGGAGAATTCATCGCTATTTTCGATGCGGATTTTTTGCCTGATCCAGACTTCCTTTCCCAAACGCTTCCGCATTTTGAAGAAGAAAAAGTGGGGATGGTGCAAACTCGCTGGAGCCATATCAACCAAAATTATTCCTTGCTTACCAAGCTGCAGGCGTTTGGGCTAGATGCGCATTTTACCGTAGAGCAAAGCGGAAGAAACTTTGCCGGAAGTTTTATCAATTTCAACGGTACGGGTGGAGTGTGGCGGAAAAGCTGCATTTTGGATGCTGGCGGTTGGCAACCCGACACACTTACGGAAGACTTGGACTTGAGCTACCGAGCCCAGCTCAAGAACTGGGAGTTTCTTTATTTGGAAGAGGTAACTACTCCTGCCGAGCTTCCTGTTACCATTCCCGCCATAAAATCGCAACAATACCGCTGGAATAAGGGTGCAGCCGAAACAGCTAAAAAACATATTCCTACGATACTTTCATCCAATCTGGGTTTTAGGCGAAAGCTACATGCCGTATTTCATTTGCTCAACAGCTCCGTGTTTATGTTTTTGTTTGTGGCTGCCATGCTGAGCGTACCAGCGTTGTTTATAAAAGATGCCCATCATGAGTGGGAGTTGGCGTTTCATTTGGCAAGTATTTTCCTTTTGGGTTTTATGGGCATCACCTATTTCTATTGGCTTAGCTCCAAAAGGGTTAGTCCCAAAAAAACATTCAGCTATTTTGCCAAAAACTTTCCCCTATTCATGTCCATGTCCATGGGGCTTTCCCTACACAACGGTATTGCCGTTTTTGAGGGGTTTATTGGGCGAAAAACCCCTTTTGTCCGTACGCCTAAGTTCAATATCAAAAACAGTGGAGACAAATGGAAGGGGAACGTCTACCTAAAAAATAAGCTTTCTTGGGCAACCCTCATCGAAGGTTTGCTGGCTCTTTATTTTTCCTTCGGCATCTACTCGGGCATCAGACTAGGCGACTTCGGCTTGCTGCCTTTCCATTTTTTCCTCTTCCTCGGCTTCGGCACTATTTTCTATATGTCGCTGAAGACTTCAGGGCTTTTCCACTTATTATTTGTGAAGAAAAAGCTGCAAGTCTAAAAAATATAAGAGCATGTTTAAATTTTATTTTAAAGTGAGAACCCAAAAGTGCTCCGCCGCCGCGGTGCACGTTTTTGCATGAAAACCTAAATTTTAATACATGCTCTAAGTTTTTACCTGACCTGTTGAGTAACCGAGTGCAAACCTTTGCATACTCACCGTCTCTGTTTCCTGCTCTATAATGACTAAAATTGTAGACGTTGAAGTTTGTGGAGGAAAGGATGGGATATTTTCAGTAAATTTCCACTTTCTGTCACATTATGAACCTGTAGAAAATGAAACTGATCCGATTTGGCGAAGTTGGTAGTGAGAAGCCGGGTATCCTTACCGAAGGTGGCAAACGTCTAGATGTAAGTGTCTTTGGTCAAGATTACGACGAAGATTTTTTTGGGAACGATGGGGTAACAAAATTAGGAGGCTGGCTGAAAAGCAACGAAGCTTCTTGCCCCGAAATCCCTACTTCTGTTCGCTTGGCTGCTCCTGTAAAAAGACCGGGAAAGATTATTTGCCTCGGGCTGAACTATGCCGCGCACGCAGCGGAAACGGGCGGGAAAGCTCCTGCCGAACCCAAAATATTTTTCAAAGCAGTATCAGCAGTTTGTGGGCCCAACGACGATGTGATCATCCCGAAAGGAAGCACCAAAACCGATTGGGAAGTGGAGCTTGCCTTGGTAATAGGGAAAAAAGCAAGCTACGTGAGCGAGGAAGAGGCGATAGATTATTTGGCGGGCTATTGCCTTCACAACGACTACAGCGAACGGGAATTCCAACTAGAGCGAGGAGGGCAGTGGGTAAAAGGAAAAAGCGCTGATACGTTTGCCCCGCTAGGTCCGTTCATTGCCACGCCTAATGAAATCAACGACCCGCATAATCTAAGGCTTTGGCTCAAGGTAAACGGTGAACTAATGCAGGATGGAAATACAAAAGACCTGATTCATAACATACCCAAGACTATAAGTTATCTAAGTCAATTTATGTCGTTATTGCCGGGCGATATTATTTCTACAGGCACTCCTTCGGGAGTTGGCATGGGCATGGAGCCCCAGCGCTTCTTGAAACCGGGAGATTTCGTGGAATTGGGTATAGATGGTTTAGGCTCTTCTATGCAAAAGTTAACAGCTTGGGAAAAAGAGTGAATATATAATTATTTATATAAAATAAATGTATTATAAACATTTAACATAAAAAGCTTTTTTTAGCCTTTAATGGCAGATTTTTCCATTTTGTTGAGTTATTTATAAGATTTTGGGAATGTTTTAAATTTTGAGAAATGCGCTGTTTGAGTTAGTTTTAACCTGCTTTTAACCAGTGCAAGAAAATGCAAATTTTTTAATACTCTTTAAAAGGAAATGAAATTTTTAAAAACTACTAAACAGAAATGAATATGTCCACGCTCGATACGCTAGACTATATCGTCTTTGCGGTTTACTGCGCCTTGATTATTTTCATTGGACTTTGGGTCTCTAGGGACAAAAAAGGCCATGAAAAAAATTCCAGCGATTACTTTCTTGCAAGCCGTTCATTGCCTTGGTGGGCAATTGGTGCTTCGCTTATCGCTTCTAACATTTCCGCTGAGCAAATCATCGGTATGTCAGGATCTGGATTTAAAATGGGATTGGCGATCTCAACTTACGAATGGATGGCTGCGGCGACCCTTATTATTGTAGGAAAGTATTTTATGCCGATTTTCCTCAAAAAACAAATCTTCACCATGCCCCAGTTTTTGGAGCAACGCTATGATGGCAGGGTAAGGTCAATTTTGGCAATTTTCTGGTTATTGCTTTACGTTTTTGTAAACCTTACCTCTGTTTTGTACCTCGGTTCATTGCCCATCATCACCATTATGGAAGGTGTAAATGTGTATGTGGCCATTGGGGGCTTGGCACTTTTTGCGGTTCTTTATTCTATTTATGGCGGTCTTTCTGCGGTAGCATGGACGGACGTTATCCAAGTGGTAATGCTTGTGGCGGGTGGTATCATCACCACATGGCTAGCGCTTGAAATAGTGGGAGATGGTAGCGTTTCTTCAGGTATGGGAATGGTTTATGAAGAGGCAAACTCTCACTTCCATATGATTTTCTCTAGCGACAACCCGAACTACATGGACTTACCGGGTGTGACGCTTTTAATAGGAGGTATGTGGATTGTAAACCTCAATTATTGGGGCTGTAACCAATATATTACCCAAAGGGCTTTGGCTGCAAAAAGTTTGAACGAAGCGCAAAAAGGTATTGTGTTCGCAGGTTTCCTTAAGCTGATTGTTCCTCTTATAGTGGTGCTTCCGGGTATTGCTACCTACGTATTGCTCCAGAGAGAAGGCGCTATCGATATGGATAGCCTTTTGTTGAAGGACGGTGCAGAACTAGCAGGAGGCTCTTTCTCCGAAAAGATGTTTGATCCATTACAAGCCGGTGGTGGTAAGGTAATGCCTGATAGAGCATACCCTACGCTTTTAAGCATTTTGCCTGTAGGTTTGAAAGGTGCCGCATTTGCAGCGCTTGTTGCAGCGGTAGTTTCTTCGTTGGCTTCCATGATGAACAGTACGGCCACCATCTTTACGATGGATATTTATAAAAACTACATAAACAAAAATGCCTCAGAGAAAAGGCTGGTTGCAGTTGGTCGTGGTATTAGTGTTGTGGCAATCGTTATTGCAGTGATTGTTGCCCCTCTTTTGGGAACTATCGAACAGGCATTCCAATACATACAAGAATATACAGGTTTGGTGAGCCCAGGTATTTTCGTAATATTCTTCTATGGTTTCTTCTGGAAAAAAGCAACCACTAGTGGTGCTCTTTGGGTAGCGGTGCTTACCTTGCCGCTTTCGTTGGCTATCAAGTTTGGCTTCCCAAATATTCCATTCCTCGATAGGATGGGCCTAGTGTTCTTCGCACTTTCATTGGTAATGTATGTTGTATCTGTGATGGAAAGCAAAGGGTTGAAAATCGCCGAAAATGCAATGAGCAGAATAGGAATCTACCTAGTGGTTCTCACTGTTTCGCTATTGGTGTTAGTACTGAACAATACCTTAGGTTGGGATATGTCAGAGTCGTTGGTTAAAACATTAATCCACTTGGCATTTGTTTCATTCACCTTTGTGGTTTATAGAATCATGACCAACATCAAAGATAATAAGCACGCAATAGATATTGATAAGTCACTTTTCAAGACGCATACAAATTTCAATATTGCTTCTGTCGTGATCATCATTTTGCTTGTTATTCTTTACACTGTATTCTGGTAAGGATTATTTTAGAAATATTAAGGACCCGAAGGTTAGTTCCTCCGGGTCTTTTTTTATTTAAGCTCTTGTATGCTTAATATTGTAATGATCTTTTCGCCAGTTAAAAGACGAATTAAAGACTACCTATTTTTTTATTATCATAACAAGCATTTTGCTTTTCAATATGGATCATATCTCATCAAAATTTACCGAATTGTATGGTAAATCTCCCAAAATGTTTCGCTCGCCCGGTAGGGTCAATCTTATAGGCGAACACACCGATTACAACGAAGGTTTTGTATTGCCCGCAGCTATCAACAAAGAAATGGTTTTTGCCATAGCTCCTAATGGTTTGGATAAATGTAGGGTATATGCGGCCGACCTCAACGAAAGCGAGGAGTTTTTGCTCGCAGACTTGAAAGCTTCAGACAAAGGATGGTGCAATTATCTGATAGGTGTAGTAGCCCAGTTTCAGAAAAAGGATATTCAAGTAGCCGCTTTTGATCTTGTATTTGGTGGAAATATCCCAATTGGTGCAGGGGTTTCTTCTTCGGCAGCTTTGGAATGCGGCTTGGGCTTTGCACTCAATGAGCTTAATGGAACTGGCTTAGATAAGCTTGAGCTAGTGAAAATGGCTCAAAAAGCCGAGCACGAATGGGCAGGAGTTCAGTGTGGAATTATGGACCAGTTTGCCAGCATGTTTGGAAAAGATAATAGCGTGATCCGTTTGGATTGCCGCTCTCTCGAAAAAGCTTATTTCCCTCTCAATATTGAGGGGTACAAAATTCTTTTGTTAGATACAGGAGTGAAGCATTCTTTGGCTTCTTCTGCATACAATACGCGCCGTGAAGAATGCGAAGCTGGCGTTGCATTTTTCGCTAAATCAAACCCTGAAATAAAAAGCTTGAGGAACGTGACAGTAGAAATGCTGGACGAGGCGAAAGGCAAAATGGATGCAACGGTATATACAAGAAGCCGCTACGTGGTAGAGGAAAATAACCGTGTACTTGCTGCTTGTGAAGCCTTGGAAAAAGGTGATTTGGCAAAGTTTGGTGAGCAGATGTACGGCTCTCACAATGGACTGAGCAAAGAATATGAAGTAAGTTGCCCAGAGCTAGATTTCTTGGTTGAACAGACCAAAGACAAGGATTTTGTGCTAGGTTCAAGGATGATGGGTGGTGGCTTTGGTGGCTGTACTATCAACATTATCAAAGAAGAAGCGATAGATGCTTTTGTAAGCGAGACGGCTAAAATTTATCACGCAGAAACAGGTATTGAGCTAAAAGCTTATGTTGCTGATATAGTAGACGGTAGCAGCGTGCTGTAAGGTGCCTATTTCGCTTTTTCCAACAATTTTTATCTAACCAATCCATAGCTACAAAAAATGTCGACATTTAATTTTGAAGATCATCCACACAGAAGATATAACCCCCTAACTGGGGAATGGTTGTTAGTTTCCCCTCACCGTGCCAAACGACCTTGGCAAGGGCAAACCGAGAAAAACGAGGAAGAAAAAAGACCTTCTTACGATCCGGGCGATTACCTCGGTCCTGGTAATACAAGGGTAGGAGGGCATCAAAACCCTGACTATAAAGATACTTTCGTATTCACCAACGACTTTGCTGCACTAATGAAGGATGTGCCCGAAGGTGGTTTCGAAAAAGGCTTGCTAAAGGCCAGCAGCGAAAGAGGGATCTGTAAAGTTGTTTGCTTTTCCCCAAGGCTAGATATTACCTTGCCCGAAATGGAGGTAGAAGATATAAGGAAAGTTGTTGACCTATGGAGTGAGCAGTTTGAAGAGTTGAGCAAGGTCGATTACATCAACTATGTACAAATTTTTGAAAACAAGGGGCAGATGATGGGTTGTAGCAACCCACATCCACATGGGCAAATTTGGGCACAAAAGGATATCCCTAATGAGCCTATGAAGGAATCGATCCAGCAACTGAAGTATTTCAAAGAGCACGGACGAAGCTTGCTTTCCGACTACTTGGCACAGGAGATGGAAGAGAAAGTAAGGATCATTGCCGAAAACGATCATTTTGTAGTGCTTTCTCCTTTTTGGGCGGTGTGGCCTTTCGAGACCATGATCATTAGCAAAAGACATTTCCAAAATATTTTGCAAATGACCGAAGAGGAAAAAGATGCTTACGCAGAAATGTTGAAAATCATTACTACGAAGTACGATAATATTTTTGAGACATCTTTCCCTTATTCGGCAGGAATCCACCAAAGCCCAACCGATGGCGAGGCGCATGAAGAATGGCATTTCCACATGCATTTTTATCCGCCATTGTTGAGGTCTGCAACGGTCAAAAAGTTCATGGTTGGTTATGAAATGCTAGGCATGCCTCAGCGTGACATCACACCAGAAACAAGTGCTGAGAGAATTAGGAGTATGTCAGATGTGCATTATAAGGCGGGCAAGTAAAACCCGTGGTATAATTGTATATTTATAGCGAGTTAAGCTTTGGGTGCAATCTCCCAAAGCTTAACCAATTTATGGGTCACTCTTTCTTTGGGCATAATTTTCATGCTCAATCTTTGATTCGGAAAATGAAAATGATTTTTTATTAACATATAAAGTACAAAAACTAATGAGTGACGAAATCTTATTAGGGTACGACTTGGGCACTTCATCTGTGAAGGTCACTGCCCTAGAAGCTGCCAGTGGCAAAGTTATAGGCTCTGCTACCTATCCAAAGGAGGAAATGTCGATTGTTTCGGTACAATCTGGCTGGGCAGAGCAAAACCCCAACGAATGGTGGACCAACACCATAGAAGCTACAAAAGAAGTAACAGAAGGTTTAGATACCGACAAAATTGCTGCAATAGGAATTGCCTATCAAATGCACGGCTTGGTAGCGGTAGATGTCAATCAACAAGTGTTACGCCCTTCTATTATCTGGTGCGATAGCCGCGCCGTAGAAATTGGGAATAGTGCATTTAAGGAAATGGGTGAAGAATACTGCCTTTCTCATTTCTTGAATTCCCCTGGTAATTTTACTGCTTCTAAATTGAAATGGGTAAAAGAGAATGAGCCAGAAACCTATGCCAAAATCCATAAGGTAATGCTTCCTGGCGATTTCCTTGCCATGAAAATGACGGAGCAAATCCTTACCACTGTTTCGGGGCTTTCCGAAGGGATTATGTGGGATTTTAAAGAAAAAGGAGTGGCTAAATCATTATTGAGCCACTATGGGATAGACGATGAACTCATTCCTGAAATAGTTGGTTCGTTTGCCCCTCAAGGTGAGCTGACGGCAAAAGCAGCAGCCGAATTGGGCTTAAAAGCTGGGGTAAAAGTTTGCTACCGAGCTGGCGACCAGCCCAATAATGCTTTTTCTCTCAACGTGCTTCAGCCTGGTGAGGTAGCCGCTACGGCCGGAACATCTGGCGTGGTGTATGGCATTACCGATAGCCCAGATTTTGATCCGCAGTCTAGGGTAAATACGTTCGTACATGTAAACCATGCAAAAGAAGCTGCCCGCTATGGGGTTTTGCTTTGTGTAAATGGCACGGGTATTTTGAACAGTTGGTTCAAAAACAACATGACCGGTATTTCGAAAATGAGCTATGAGCAAATGAATGATGCTATCTCGCAAGCACCTATTGGCTCGGAAGGTTTGGCAATATTGCCTTTTGGCAACGGAGCCGAACGTATTCTTGAGAACAATGATATCAGTTCTCAAATTCACGGGCTGAATTTCAATCAACATAACCAAGCGCACATGTTCCGAGCTTTGCAAGAGGGGATCGTGTTTGCATTGAATTATGGTTTTGAAATTATGAAAGGTATGGGCTTGCAAATGGATGTGGTGCGTGCGGGCCATGCCAATATGTTCCTAAGTCCTATTTTTAGGGAAACATTCGTAAATGTTACTGGCGCTGTTGTAGAGTTATATAATACGGATGGTTCGCAAGGGGCTGCACGAGGCGCAGGTGTAGGTGTAGGTATTTATAGTAGTTTCCAAGCAGCTTTTGAGGGGCTAGAAACTATCTTGACTATTGAGCCTGATACAGCTGTGGCAGATCAATACAAAGAAGCTTATAATAACTGGTTAACTATCCTAAAACAATATATCTAAAATAATATGAGCACCACTTATTTTCCAAACATCGATAAAATTCAATTTGAGGGAAGGGAATCTGATAATCCTTTGGCATTCAAATTTTACGAAGCAGACAAAGTAGTTGCAGGAAAAACGATGAAAGAACACTTCCGCTTTGCCGCAGCTTATTGGCATTCGTTCTGTAATGGCAACGGAGATCCTTTTGGTCTTGATACACGTGATTTTCCTTGGGCTAAACCAGGAGCAGATGCTATTACGGTAGCTAAATACCGTGTAGAGGCTGCCTTTGAGTTTTTCCAAAAAATAGGAATAGATTACTACTGTTTCCACGACCGCGACATCGCTCCTGAGGGAAGTAGCGTAATTGAGTCAGAAAAAATATTGCATGAAATCGTGAGCTTGCTCAAGCAATATCAGCAAGATACTGGTGTGAAATTGCTTTGGGGAACAGCGAATCTTTTTTCGCACCCTCGCTACATGAACGGAGCTTCTACCAACCCCGATTTTGACGTACTTTGCCACGGTGCGGCGCAAGTGAAAGCTGCGCTAGATGCAACCGTTGAACTAGGTGGTGAAAACTACGTGTTCTGGGGAGGAAGAGAAGGTTATATGTCTTTGCTCAACACCGATATGAAGCGTGAAACGGCTCATATGGCGGAGTTCTTGCGCAAAGCTCGTGACTACGGACGCAGCATCGGTTTCAAGGGTTCTTATCTTATAGAGCCTAAGCCAGCAGAGCCTTCTAAGCACCAATACGACTTCGATGCGGCTACGGTAATCGGGTTCTTGAAAGCAGAAGGATTGGCGGATGATTTCAAGTTGAATATTGAAGCTAACCATGCCACCTTGGCTGGGCATACCTTTGCTCACGACTTGCAGGTTTCTGCCGATGCAGGCATGTTGGGCAGCATAGATGCCAACCAAGGTGATTACCAAAACGGTTGGGATACAGATTACTTCCCACATGATATTTATGACACCACCGAAACCATGATGATCTTGTTGCAAAATGGCGGAATTGGTGCAGGTGGCTTGAACTTCGATGCGAAAATTAGAAGAAACTCTACTGATCCTGCTGATTTGTTCGTAGCGCACATTGGTGGAATGGATACTTTCGCCCAAGGGCTTTTGGTAGCTGACAAAATATTGACAAGCACCAATTACACTGCCTTGAGAAAAGAGCGTTATTCGTCTTACAACGCTGGAAAAGGAGCTGAGTTTGAAGCTGGAAAACTTTCTTTGGCTGATCTCAGGAACCTTGCGGTAGAAGCAGGCGAGCCTAAGAAACTAAGCGGAAAGCAAGAGCAATTTGAGAACTTGGTAAACCAATGTATCGGAAGGATTTAAGTTAGACAAATCTTAGGAATAAGTGGCGGTCCAGAAATGGATCGCCTTTTTTGTTTTGTACTAAACTATCACTTTTATTCCCATCTATAATACCTTTGTGCCCATGAAAAAAATTGCGTTTTTAAATACATCGATTGGCTGGGGTGGGTTGGAATTGAACACCATCAAATTAGCTAAGGCTTTTGTTGAGAAGGGGTGGGAAATAGCGCTTGTTACTGCGGAAGGCTCCAAAATGTTCGAAGAAGGTAAAGAGTGTTTTTCTACTTCGCTTTTCCTGCAAAAGACAAAGAAGTATTTTGATTTTTCCAACGCAAAAAAAATAGCGGTTTTTCTTAAAGCGGAAGGGTATGATGGGGTTTTTATGACTGATAATAGGGACATAGATTTAGCCAATTGGGCAAAAAGGATTTATTTCAAAGAGCTCAAGGTGTTTTATCAGCAGCAAATGCAGATGGCAATTAGAAAGAAAGATATACTTCATACGTTGAGGTACAAAAGTATAGATGCATGGATTAGCCCGCTCAGTTGGTTGAAAAACCAAGTGGTGGAACAGACTAAATTTCCTGAAGAGCGAATTTCTGTAATTCCACTTTGTGTAGAATCTGACAGGTATACCAAATCAAAGTTTTCAAAAATTGGGGCAAGAAAGGAATTGGAAATCAATCCTAAAGGGATGCTTTTAGGAATAATAGGGAGGATAGATCCGCAGAAAGGGCAGAGGTTTGTAACCGACGCATTTATAGAACTAAGAAAGCAAGGAGTCGAGGTTGAACTCCTGATTTTTGGTTCGCCTACTTTAAATGAAGAGGCTTCGAAGCAATACTATGACGGTATTAAAGAACTTATAGCTGAGAATGGAGTAGAAAAATTTGTCCATTTCCGCAAGTTTTCTCCTCAACCAGAACTTTTCTATTCTGCCGTAGATGTATTTACAATCGCTTCCCTTAGCGAAACTTTTGGGATGGTAACTGTAGAGGCGATGCTTTCCAAGTTGCCAATTCTTGCAGCAAATACAGGAGGCAGTCCAGAAATACTGCGGTTTGGCAAATTTGGTCAGCTATTCGAATACGAAAATGTCAAGGATTTTTGTAGTAAGTTCAATTGGGTGGTTAATAACCCAGAAAAGGTAAAAAAGATGGTTGAAGCGTCGCAGGCCTATGCACTGGAAAAGTTTGATATTAGCGTGGAGGTTGATGGGATTGAGTCTTTATTTATGAAGCATCTTCCTCATGTTTCTTAAAGGCGACTAAGAAGGAAGTTCCCTTGCCAGGTTCGCTTTCGCACCAGACTTTTCCATTCATAGCTTCTACATATTTTTTTACAATAGCTAACCCCAAGCCAGTAGAGTTTTCCCCTCCTGTAGGTCGGGCGGAGAGTTTTTGGAAAGCGGTGAACAATTTGAGTTGTTCTTCGGGGCTTATGCCCGGGCCTTCGTCCCTAATGGAAGCTATCACATGTTCATCTTCATCTTTAAGCTGGATGGTGATGCTTTTATCAGGCTTGGAAAACTTTACCGCATTGGAAATAAGGTTTTCAAATACTTGGGCTGTGTAGTTCCAATCAGCTTTTATATACAGTTTTTTGGAAGTGAAAATCAGGTTTAGCTTTTGGTTCTTCTTTTCTGCGGCATCTTTGAAGGTTTCTTGTACCTGTACCAATAACCTCATCAAGTTGATGCGAGTGATTTCCATTCGTACTTTTCTTGATTCTATGGCACGCAGATCCAAGATTTTTTCGATCATGGCATTCATTCTGTTTAGTGACCTAACGGTACCTTTTACTGCCTTTTGCTGATCACGAGTAAGGTCTTTAGCTTCAGAATCGATATAGTTTATAAAGGTCATGGCTGCCGAAATTGGGTTTCGGAGGTCGTGGGCAAGTATGCCGATTAGCTGGTTTTTATCTTTGTTCAGCGTAAGCAATTCTTTGTTTTGAAGGGCGATTTTTTCATTCGCTTCTTCCAGTTCCTTTCTCCCTTCGGCTACTTCTTTGTACACTTGGGCATTTTCTAGGGCGATTCGTGCATAAACAGCCAAGTTTCTGAGGATGTACAGATGGTAATCGTTATAGGCATTATCATTGAAGCTTTGAACAGTCATCACTCCTGAATTGCTGCTTTCCGAGCAAAGGGGAACATAAATGATGGAGCGAGAATCGTTTGTGGTTTTGGAAGGAAGGCGCCTGTCGAAATATTTCTGATAATCACGTTCAAAATTATTGATGAGAATTTCCTCTCTATTGTTAAAACACCTCACAGCCAAGCGTTCGGTTTCGTCCAAAGAGAAAGAAATGTTTTCAAGTATATGACCCTCTTCTATAGCGCCAGGAAAATGAAGTACATTGTTTTCTGTGTCATAAACTCCAATCCCAAAAGAAGAGGCCTCCATTAGCGATTGGATATTTGCATAAACAGTATCTACAATTTCTTCAACAGTAAGCTTTGAGGCAATAGATTTTCCCATTTCACTCAGCAAGCTCAAATTCTGATACGCCTGTGTGAGCGCATTCGATTGCATTTCAATTTCCTTGTTTTTTAGCGACAAACGTGTATTTGTTTTTCGCTTTAACCGGAAAAGCTGGTATAAAATAA
The DNA here is from genome assembly GCA_034044135.1 of Flammeovirgaceae bacterium SG7u.111. Taxonomy (NCBI): domain Bacteria; kingdom Pseudomonadati; phylum Bacteroidota; class Cytophagia; order Cytophagales; family Flammeovirgaceae; species Flammeovirgaceae bacterium SG7u.111. The sequence continues at coordinate 175,150 of CP139021.1, forward strand.
GAATGACAGCGATGAAAATAACCGAACCAACGATAAGTAATATCACACCATTTTCTTGGCGCTTGAGGGTAAGGGTTTGTACTTTATTTTTTTCGGTAAGAAGATCGATCTCTTTGCGGTTTTCCATCAGCTCAAGACTGGTTTCCATTTCAGCTAATTGCCTTTTTCTTGATTCATCGCTGAGGGAATCTTTGAGTGAAGAAAAAGCAGAAAGTAATTGGAATGCTTGTTCAAACTTTTCTTGTTGTTTGTAGATCCCAATGAGCTTTTCGTAATTATTGAGTACCCAACTTTTCATCCCAATTTCTCGTGCTGTACCGAGACTTTTCTGATAATACTCAATAGCTTTTTCAGGTTCGCCTATTGTTTCGAAAAGTATGCCCATCTGGTGCAAAGCCCAACATGTTTTTATGGTTTGGTTATGTTCTTCAGAAAGTTCTAGCGATTGGTGGTAATATTGTAGGGCTAGTTTGAATTGCTTATCGGTGCGATAAAGATTTCCTATTTGAGCCAGTAAATCTTCTTTTAGGTGCTGCTCATCCCCCTTTTCGTCAAGTAAACTAATGGCTCTTCTGAGGTAATCGAGTCCAATAGGTCTCTTATCAGCTTCGGCATAGGCAGAAGCAAGTTTTCGCATTGTACCTACTCTTAGAGGAACGTCTTCTGTTTTTTCTGCTAATCTATAAGCTTTGGTATAGTAATATTGGACGCTGTCAATATCACTTCTTTGTTTAGTTTGGGCATACTTGGCATAATAATGAGTTCCAAAATGGGTGAAAGTTTCAACCTGAGGACTAGGTGTATTTCGTTCGGAAGAAAGGACTTCAGCTTTTCCAAGTGCCTCTAAAGATTTGCCGTATCTGTGTTGGGCAACATACACTTGGCTTAGACCCAAATAGGCATTCAACGTAAAAGTATTGCTGTTTTTTGGTAGGTTATTTGAAAGCTGCAAGCTTTCATGCCAATAGGCTTCAGCCTCTTCTTGCTCACCTAGCATATGATTTACAGAGGCAAGAGCTTGCAAAGATTTGATATGTATATTGTTATCATTGTGAGATGCTGCAATTTCAGAAGCGCTGCTAGCATATTGTGCGGCAATACTAAGGTCGGTTTGCCACCAAGCATGGGAGAGCTTGAGAAGTATCTCAGCTTTTGAATTATCGTCTGCCAAAGGAAGTGCTGCCTTTAGGCTATCAATTTCTTTGCTTTGACTCCAGCATAAAGTATATCCTAATAAAAAGGCTCCGAACAGGAAAAGTTTGTAGATTTTAAAGTTCATTTTGGTGCATAGTGGTCACAAACAATGGTGTGTTTGTTCTGTAGCTTAGTTGCAAAAAAAATAGAGGCTGTTAGTAATGTTAGTCATGAAATGGGTAGGTAATATTATAATGACAATAATTGTCCCAAAAAAGCTTAATTGGAAGGCGTATTGACAGAAAGAAGGGATTTACATTTTTTTAGGGTTTGATTACATATAAAGAAGACGAAAAATAAGGGAATAAGTTACCCTCTTTAAAAACTAAGGAGGAAGGGTAGAAGTTGCCTAGCAAGTTTTTTTAAGGTGACGAGAAGCTAAAAGTTCTTATTTGGAGCGCTGCTTAAATGACCAGGTAAAGTAAAAAGTAGATACGAGCGTACCGTCAGGCATCCTTCCTTCGGTTTTGGCGGTGACTGTGGCAGGCTCTCCCGTTTCTAGACAGCAGTTTACAGCTGCAAAAATATTGGCTCCATCGGTACAGGTAAATGTGGTGTGATCTGTGGCTTTTTTGTGGAATTCGGCTTCTAGTCCAACTATGATGGTTGCTATGGAAGGTTTATAGCCTTGTATGGCTAAAAGAGCAATAGAGGCGGTAGAAAGTTCGGCGGCCATGCTCTGTACGGCAAAATAAATGGAACGAAAAGGGTTTTTATTCAGTCTTTTGAACGGAATGGTGGTAACTGCATGTTTTGTGTCAAGCTTTACGAGTTTCATTCCCGCTAAAAATCCCATGGGTACTTTCATCAGTGTAAACAGCCTAAAGGTGGAAGGGCTAAGCATTTTCTTAAGAAACTTTTCCTGAGAAGGGCTGAGTGTTGTTGTACTTGTATCCATGTTTATTTGTGCTTTTTCTTTTGTTGATTCATTATGATTCCATAAATTATCCCGATGGACATGCCTAAGGCAACTCCAATAGCAATATTGTCCAGTGCTACGCCAAGAGCAGTACCGATACCAGCCCCTAAGGCTATGCCTACGCCCATCATGTTATTCTTATCCTCCGATCTTCGTTTCATCTTTTTTTGCCTTTAGGGCGTATACTAAAGGTAGTTTATTACCATGCTTTTTTATAATAAAGTTTCCTTCACTTATTTCTTCTGTACCATTAAAACAGTTGAAAGGCGAGTAGTCGAATTCTTCAAAAGACTTGATTGATAATCCTTGTTTGAGTAATGCCCCAAGTACCTCACCAAGGTCGTGATTCCAAGATACTGACTTCTTTTTGATGGGAGCAGTTGGGTCGGCATACGTGCCTTCTAGCTCTTCCACTATAGTATCTCTGTTGAAATAAGCATATTCCACTTTTTCAAAGTCATAGTCAAACATCCAAACTACAGGGTGGAACTCTGCCATTATAAACTCCCCCTTTGGCTTGAGGAAGTGGGAAACTACTTCTGCCCATTTGTCCATGTCTGGCAACCAACCTATTACCCCGTAAGAAGTGAAAACGATGTCATATTTTTTGTTTAGTACTTTGGAAAGGTCGTATACATTGGAGCAAATGAACTCGGCGTCTAGCCCTGCCATATTAGCCAACTCCCTCGCTTTTTCAATAGACCTATCCGATAAGTCAACGCCTGTTACTTCCGCTCCCAAATGAGCTAGGGAAAGCGTGTCCATTCCAAAATGGCACTGCAAATGAAGTACGGACTTTTCCGAAAAATCGCCCAATAAGTTTAGCTCGATGGGTTTTAAGGAGTTTTTATGATTCAAAAATTCCTTTACGCCATAGAATTCGGAACCCCAATGGGTTTCAGTTTTTTCGTTCCAAAGTTCTCGGTTAATGTTGGCAAAATCAGGAAATTGTTCTTGGTTCATTTTTTCTAGTTGTTTTGCTCAATTTACAAGTAAATTTTAATTCTTTCAAATAGTGAGAAGGTAGGTTGTCTTTAAAAATAATTCTGTTTTGTATAAGTATTTTACTTAGGTCGATCAAGTTATTTTCTTATCTGCGGTACAGTTTTCGAGAGAGTAACTTTATATTTGAGGTTTTACAACCTACATCAACCACAATGAAAAAATTAATACTACTATCTATCTTTCTATCATTAATTTCCTGCCAACCTGATTCTAAAGCTAAAGAGGAATTAACCAAAAGAATTGCAGATAATTTTGCCAAGGTGGAAGGAACTTTTGCCGTTGCATTCCAAGAGGTCGGTAAGCCCGAAACCGCAATATTTATAAATGAAAAAGAGGTCTTTCACGCTGCAAGTACCATGAAAACATCTGTGATGATTGAAGCATTTAAGCAGGATGCTGAAGGGAGATTGTCGCTTTCAGATTCTGTCCTTGTAAAGAATGAGTTTAAAAGTATGGTAGATAGTAGTGTATACGAACTTACGCTAAGTGATGATTCTGAATCTGAGTTGTACCAGAACTTAGGTGAAAAAATGCCGTTGGGTGATTTGGTTTACAAAATGATCATCAAAAGCAGCAATTTGGCTACTAACCTAATGGTGGAAATAGTAGGTGCGCAAAATACAACTGCATCGATGAGAAAATTGGGTGCACCAGATATTGAAGTGCTCCGAGGAGTAGAGGATATTAAGGCATACCGCCAAGGGTTTAGCAATACTACTACAGCATATGACCTGATGGTGATATTTGATAAAATGGGGCAGGGAAAGGCAGTAAATAAAGAGGTAGATGAAAAAATGATTGGAATTTTGCTCGATCAGAAGTTTAATGAGATGATTCCCGCAAAGTTGCCCAAAGATGTGAAAGTTGCCCACAAAACAGGATGGATTACGGGAGTACATCACGATTCGGGAATTGTGATATTACCCGATGGAAGGAGGTATGTATTGGTTATTCTTTCCAAAGAACTTACCAATGAGGAAAAAGGCGTAGCTAAAATAGCCGAAGTCTCGGGTTGGATTTACCAGTATTTTACAGAGAATTTATAAATAAGAAAAGGGGCTGATTTCAGCCCCTTTTTGTTACTCTTTTTTCTTGTTTGCCCCTCTAGTGAGCTGTTCTATCTGGTCCCACATTTCTGGTGGTATCATTTCCAAATGATTGAACTCTCCAGCTCCTTTAAGCCACTCTCCGCCATCTATGGTTACTACTTCACCGTTGATAAACGAGGCAAAGTCGGAAATTAAGTAAGCGGAAAGGTTGGCTAATTCCTGATGTTCGCCAACTCTTCCCAAAGGAACTTTTAGAGCGGGGTCGAACTTTTTGCGAAGGTTTTCTGGGAAAAGTCTGTCCCAAGCTCCTTTGGTGGGGAAAGGTCCTGGCGCAATTGCATTACTTCTAATCCCATATTTTCCCCATTCTACTGCAAGGGAGCGGGTTAGGGAAAGTACGCCAGCTTTGGCAACAGCGGAGGGCACTACGTACCCTGAGCCAGTCCAAGCATAAGTGGTGACTATATTTAAGATGTTTCCTTTTCGCTTTTGAGCTATCCAATCTTTGCCCATGGCAAGGGTGCAGTTATATGTTCCTTGCAGCACAATCCCAACTACTATATCGAAGGCTTTGTGGGTCAATCGTTCTGTTGGGCTTATGAAGTTGCCAGCGGCGTTATTTACCAGCCCATGGATTTTCCCAAATTTCTCTTTCCCTTGCTCTATTACCTGTTCCACTTCGTTGTATTTGCGTACATCGCAAGCTACGGGCAATACTTCGCCTCCAGTTTCAGATCGTAATTCTCTGGCTGTTTGTTCGAGTACATCTAGCTTTCGGCTGGAAATAATCACATTTGCGCCTAGCTCTAAAAAATATTTAGACATTGACCTCCCAAGGCCGGTTCCTCCACCGGTTACCAAAATGGTTTTGCCTTTGAGAGCGTCGTCTTTCAACATTGGTTGATCGTACATGGTATATTTATTTTATGTTTAAGCATCAGTGCCATTTTAAAAATAAACTTGGTTTTAATAACCTACATTTTACGGTAAGTAGGTTGTGTTTATTTTTGTTCAAGCACTTGTAGAATAAAGTGTTGATTAAGATACACCATACAATTGGAAAATGTTTAAGCACAAGCACTTTTTTAGCAAAAGCTAGAAGGTCAATCTTTGTACGCTTCAAGTATTTTTAATTCTCGTTTGAATCCGCCTGAAAGAATAGGGAATCTGCACCAAGTTTTGGGATCGAGATTTTTATCATCAAGATGGAAAGAAGGAGCATAGCGCTCTCTTTTCCACTGGTTTCTGCTCCAAAGCTGGAAGAATTTTGTAGCCCAAGCTTTTAATTGTTCCTTGCTGTATTGCGGATATTTTGCCCTCATCAATAAATAGCATTCCAAGGGCATTTTTTTATCTCGAATAGCGGCTTCTTCTATGTCGTCCAGAAGGTCATAAGGCATCAGGTCAGCTTCATCAGTTTGCTTCGAGTTTTGGGGGCGAAGCTCCGCCGTAGGTTGTTGGTCGTTTACCGCCGCTAGCTCGGGAATTCTGATTTTCCCATCTACTCCCTGCTTTTCTAGCCAAACTAGCCAGCTTCTCACAAAAGCTTTGTCTATACCTGCAATTGGGCTGAGTCCTCCGCTGGTATCACCATCCATAGTTGCATAGCCCACTGCCGCTTCCGAGCGATTACTGGTAGAAAGAAGCAGCCCGTTTTTGATATTCGCCATCATCCAGACACTTGGCGCGCGCACCCTCGCCTGTATATTTTGCAAGGCAAGGTCGTCTTGTTCCCAGCTCAATTCCCTACCCAAACTTTTTGAAACAATTGCTTTATACGTTTTGAAAATTTGATTTACATCGAACTCAAAATGTTCCGAATTTACTGCATCGGCAAGCCCCTGAGCTGCATTTTTGGTAATGTCTCCACTGTTTTCTGTAGGCTGGTAGGCTGTGGTAATTATCTTTTTGGCAAGTTCAGAAATGGACTTGCAGTCTTGGATTTCTTTATAGTAGGAAAGCCTTTTTTTGAAGTTTTCCAAGCCAACTTGTTCCACACCTAGTTTTATCATGAGGTAGCAGCAGCCAACGATGGTGGAAGAATCCGCCCCGCCGCTCAAGGAAACTACAAAACCTTTGGAAAAACTCTTTCGCATATAATCGAACAACCCAATGGCTAAAGCTCTGGCAAATTCTTCTTCTTTTATAAAAGGACTACTTTCCCAAGGGAGGTCTTGGTTTAGATATGGCTCAGGTTTTATTTCGGGAAAGTTAAACGGTTTTTCAATGCAAATGCCCCTAAGGTCGGCAAACTGGAATTGAACATTGCTTTGGGATTGGGTCAATCTATTATTTTCAATATCGACGACTGCGGTGGTCACTTTTACGTCGTCGAAAGTTAGCCTATGTCCAACTGCTTGAAGTTGCCCCGAACTAGCAATCAGCGTTCCGCCATCGTAAATAGCCCTGCCTGCCTCATTTCCTGAAAGGTTAGAGTAGATATAGCTACAGCCAAATGCCCTAGATCCTTCCAGCACAAACCGTTTTCTTATTTTCAACTTATCAAAGGCGAAATGGCTGGCACTTGGGTTCAGAATCAAATCAACTCCAAATTTGTGCAATTTCCCTCCTGGCCTGCGGGAAACCCATGCATCTTCACAGATTTCAAAACCTATTTTTATATCGTCTAGTTGGAAAAGAATATCGCCTATTGGGTATTTTTTATTTGTAATTTTTATTTCCCCTCTGGTATCTTCTTGCCAAGGAGTGAACCACCTAGGTTCGTAATGAATGCCATCACCTGCAAGAAATTGTTTGGCTACAAAACCAATAATCTCACCGTTGGCAATGAAGCAAACTGTATTGAAAATGCGGTTCTGATACATTACAGGTAAGCCTACGCAAACGGCAATATCGGTGGTGTGGGGCAAGATCTCTACTAAAATTTCTTGGCTGGTTTGTAGAACTCCCTGTGAGTAAAAAGCATCTTCGCAACCATAGCCAGAAATACACAGTTCGGGCAAGCACAAAACACTTACTTTTTCGGCTTGAGCTATTGCGATAGCTTCTAAAATTCTATTCTTATTTCCATCCCAGTCCAAGGGTGTTTGGTTGAGGGTGGCTCCTCCTATTTTTATCAATTTCATCTTTTTATCCTAAAGTAAAAGCACCTTACAAATAAAGGGTGCATCATCATACAAACCAACCAGCTGTTTGAGTTATGGTTTGATGTAAAAATAATGAAATTGAGGAGATAGAGGCTTTTTCTTAGTTGAAATAGACTTTTGTATTGGGAAGAGCTTTTTGTAGCTCTTTTACTTTGGATGGATCAAGAGGGTTTCCTACCAATACTAGCTCTTTCAAATGAGTCATTGAATACAATGACTCTGGAAGGTCTTTGATGTTGTTCAGGGCAAGGTCGAGTACCTCAAGTGAATTTAGGTTTGAAATTTCGTTACTGATTGCTTCAATATTGTTGTTGCGGAGGTTCATGAACTTCAGCTTAGGGAAGTTACATAAATTGCTAGAAAGGCTGCTTAATTGGTTTTTACTTAAGTTTAGCTCTACCAACCACGATAATTTCGTCAGGCTTTGGTTGATGCTTTGTAATTTATTGCTGGCAAGGTTCAGGGCTACCAAATACTGATAATCATTGATTACAGGAGGGATACTTGTGATGTTGTTGTCGTATAAATTGAGGTGGAGGAGTACGCTCAATGAAGCCGATTGGGAGGGCATTTCATTCAATCTGCTCGAACTAAAATCGGCACAAAAAACCATATCGGGTTCAAGAAAGGCATTTTGAGTGGTGAAACATTCGGTTTGGCTTTTTTCCAAAAGCATGGTAAGAGAGTTGTCATTGCCCAGCATTTGTGCCTGAATAAGATCGTAGCAAAGCTCTGTGCTAACAAACCCTGCTTCCTGGCCTAACAAATCTTTGGAAACAGCCCTTTGGAAATAAGCATCTGCAAAAGATGGTTCTAGACTGATAGCGTGGGTGAATTCGGCAATAGCATTTATATAATCTTCATTTTTAAGATTCTCCATTCCTTGCTGATAGTGCTTCTGGGCACTATTTTCATAGGGCATAAACCCAAAAAGAAGGAGTGAGATGCTTAAAAGAATGGTTTCCTTTTTCATGGCCACGCTAAATATAAGGTCATTGTATGTAGAAAGATATTCAGTAAATGGATTGGGAAAACTTTATAACCAAAAACCATACTCATTGTCTGTATAAAGAACGGGCTGGGTAGGAGGTGTAAGTATGGTTTGGTAGATTTTTTATAAAAGCGTGAAGTGGGATTAACCCGCATTTTGAACTTTTCCTTCCCCAAGCTCAGGGTTTATTTTAGGATTGCTTTCAGCCTGAATCACTTTCTTTTTATCAACTTTGTTTCCAGAAATATACTCATTGAGTAATTGTCTTATCTCAATGGCAGAGAGGTTATGAGAGATTTTTCCTCCTCTTACAAATGAAAGTTGACCTGTTTCTTCTGATACAATAAGAACCACAACATCGTAGGCTTCGGAGATACCAATACCTGCTCTATGCCTCAACCCTAAGTTTGCTGGGATATTTGGATTGTCCGAAACGGGTAAGATGCACCTTGCTGCAACTATTCTGCTGTTATGGATAATAGCAGCACCATCGTGAAGTGGGCTGTTCTTATAAAAAATGGACATTAATATTCTTTTGGATATTTGGGCGTCTAGTACATCACCCGTTTCCACAAAAAACTTAAGGTCTTCATTTTTTGAAATAACAATGAGTGCGCCAGTGTTGGTACCACCCAAAGTTTTCATTGCATCTATGATTGGGGTGATGTCAAAACTGTTTTTGTCCAATGTACCATTTACATTGAAAAAATTAAAAAATGTAAAGTCTCGGAGAGAAGTGGTTTTGCCTATTAGTAAGAGGAATTTTCGAATTTCACTCTGGAAAATGATCAGTGCCCCTAAAACACCAACGCTCATGAACTGACCCAAAATAGAGCTAAGTAGTTCCATTTCAGATGCTTTTACCACCAAGTAGAGCAAATAGAGTGAAAGGAAACCAATAGATACCCTAAGGGCAATGCTGCCTCGGATTAGTTTATAGACATTGTAGAGCAAGACAGTCACCAAAGTGATGTCTAGTATGTCTTTCCAGCCTATTTCCAAAAATCCAACTTGAAAAGCGAGCATTTGTGTGTTATTTATTCTGTTTCCGTTCGATAAAGTTTATCAAAAAATATGTTAATAGTAAACGTAAAACCTAGAAAACCGTACGAGATTTTTCAAACTTATGCTGTTTTTTTAAGTTTTTCAAAGATCTTGATGGCTTGAGCTGCTTCTTTCACATCGTGTACCCGAAGGATGTTTGCTCCGCTAAGCAGGGCTATTGTATTCAGAACCGAAGTGCCGTTGAGCGATTCTTCGGGTGAACTTTCGAGTAACTTATATATCATCGATTTCCGTGATACTCCTACCAAAAGAGGTAATTCAAAAATCTGTAATGCTGGCAACTGGTTCAAAAGCTGGTAGTTCTGATCCAAGTTTTTTGCAAAACCAAAGCCAGGATCAAGAATAATATCTTTACCTCCAAAGGATCTTAGTTTCAAGATTTTTTCTTCAAAATACGTTATTATTTCCCCTATTATGTCTTCATACTCGGTAAAACCTTGCATGTTTTGAGGTGTGCCTTTCATGTGCATAAGGATGTATGGCACGCTAAGCTCACCCACCACTTTGAACATATCCTCATCTAAGCTCCCTCCAGAAATATCATTAACTATATCTGCACCAGCTTCTACAGCTTTTTCTGCAACACGAGCCCTGAAAGTATCTATTGAGACAACTGCTTGAGTGAATTTCTGTTTAATGTTTTTTATGATGGGAATTACTCTATCTATTTCTTTTTCTTCGCTTATGTCTTCAGCTCCAGGCCTAGAAGAATAGCCTCCAATGTCTAAAATGCGTGCTCCTTCTTCCAGCATTTTTCCAGCTATGTCGAGAGTATTGTCTATGCCCTCAGTTCTACTTTCAGCATAAAAAGAATCAGGAGTAATGTTCAAAATCCCCATTACTACAGGTTTTTGGAAAGAGAGGAATCTTCCTCCTGTGTTGATTGAATGGATGATAGGCGGGATGCCAATGATTTCGGTAGGCATGGGTTTTATAGTTGGTGATTGGGTCTTGCGATTAGGCAAAAATAGGGCAGCTGTTTTTAATTAAAGAAGTTCTTTTGGATTATCATATTGTATTTGCTGTTTTAAGGACAATCGATCCATATGAATGGGCATCTTTTATGTTGTAAAAAAGGATACGATAAAGTTTTACCTGTTTGCGGAGGATGATTCCTAAAAAAATTCTTACTCTTGTAGAGTAGCATACACGTGCCTGTTTTCTATGATTGAAATCAATAAAAGTAATCAGTACTTTTCTGTTATAATTCGACGGTTTTACCCACCTCTCATACTTTTAGGGTATGCCAAAGGAGGGCTTACTTTTTTCTTTATACTTATAAATTCTTTCTTGGCTCTGGCTCAGCCTCCTGTTGCGTTCAAAAATTTCACAGTCGAGAATGGCCTCTCCGATAACCTCGTCAAAGGATTTTACCAAGACGGCAGAGGGGTGATGTGGTTAGCGACAGACGATGGGCTAAATAGATATGATGGGAATGAATTCGTTGTTTTTAAAAATGATGCATCAGATTCTACAAGTATTTCACATGATAACATCTTAGAGATTTCAGATGGATTGCATAATGATATTTGGTTGGCAACATGGGGAGGAGGAATAAGTATAATGGACTTGGCCACCGAACGATTTAAAAGGTTAGTGCATGCGGAAGGTGATACTACAAGTATCCCAACAAATTTTATCTATAAGGTTTTTAAGGATTCGAAAAACAGGATTTGGGCAGGAACTTATGGTCATGGTCTCCTTTTGTTCGATACATCTTCCTACGAGGTATTAGGAGTCTATAAGCCACTTCCAGACTATAAAGATTTTTCACATAATAGGGTGAACAAAATAATAGAAGGAAAGGAAGGGAAGCTTATTGTTGGAACGCTTGGCAATGGGCTTTTTGAGTTTGACCCAGAAAAGAAAGAATTTTCTAGCCGAAGTGAATGGAGGAGCTTGAGCACAGCTGCGATAGAAGGACTACTTTACGAGAAAGAAAAAGACAGGCTTTGGGTCTCGGCTTTGGGAGATGGATTGTATTTGTTTGAGGCGGATGGAGAGTTGATGCAATTTAAATGTAACGTTTCTGACCCTAGATCTTTACCAGATAATCAGGTATGGGATATAGTAAAGGGAGAAAACGGTAGGGTTTGGGTTGCGACAGATGGAGGATTAGCTCTTTATAATGAGGCTGATCATGCATTTTATTGTTACTATAAAAATAAATTTGATTCTAAGAGTTTAGGGTCAAATATTTTGAAGAGTCTTTATGTAGATAGCGAAAACAGGCTTTGGGTTGGTACATTTGAAAAAGGGTTTAGCTTGTTCGATGAGGTATTTGTAACATTTGAACATATTTATGAGAATAAAAACAACCTATCTCTCTCAGGCAATGAAGTTAGCGGAGTGCTTGAAGATGGAGATGGTAATGTCTGGATAGGCGTAGATGGGGGTGGGCTAGATTTTTATGATCGTTCTAGCAATTCAATCATAAATTATTCTCACGATCCTAAGGATCCTAATAGTCTTTTTAATAATAAGGTAAAAACTCTTTTTATGGATAGCAAATCCCAATTGTGGATAGGCTTTTGGAACGGTGGAATAGATCGTTTTGATCCTAAAGAAAATAGGTTTGTCCATTATAAAGATCAAAACAGGGGTACGACTGCTAATGAGAATGTTATATCAATAGCAGAGGACGATCTCGGGAATTTGTGGCTAGCAACTTTTGGTGGAGGGGTAGTTAGGTTTAACACTGACACAGATGAATATGAGTATTTCTTGCCTACTAATAGTGGAATTAGCTCCGAAAAAGTTAATTCAATAAATTATCACAACGGTAAAATATGGGTTGGAAGTAATGTGGGGAACATTGATTGTATCAATTCGCTTACCGGGAAAGTAATAGGCTCCATAGAAAATTTGGGAGGGAATAATTTTTTTCCTACTTGCCTCAAAAGAGACAGCAAAGATCGGTTGTGGGCAGGTACAGAGGGCGGTGGGTTGTTGTTGATAGATGAAGCAAACATGAACTGTAAGGCATTTACAACAGAAGAAGGTCTTTCTAGTAATACGATCCAAGCTATAGAAGAGGATGCATCTGGTAATTTATGGCTTTCAACAAATAACGGAATCAATAGGTTCGACCCATCGACACTCACCACAACGGCATCTTATGGGCTAAAATATGGTTTGCAGGGATTGCGGTTCAATCACGCTTCGTCCTGTGTTTTATCTTCGGGTAAAATGATTTTTGGAGGAGGGTCAGGGCTAAACCTGTTTCATCCCGATAGTGTGAGCAAGTCTCAGTTTGTACCACCAATTTTCTTTTCAAATTTTGAGGTTTTCAATAAAACAGTCAAAGTAGGGGACTCTCCAATTTTGCCGACCCAGATTAACGAAGTAGAAACGTTAATGTTGAACCATAAACAGTCATTGTTTAGCATTACTTATTCTGCTTTAGATTTTTCGGCTATAGAAGAAGTGGATTACAGGTATAGGCTTCTTGGGTTTGTGGATGAAAGCTGGCAGGAAGTTGGTAAATCAAGAAAAGCAACTTATTCAAACCTATTGCCAAATGACTATATTTTTGAAGTGGGAACTGTGGGAGCCGATGGGGAAGTAAGTAATAGTCGTACTCTCAGTATCACCATTACCCCACCGTGGTGGCGTACGTGGTGGTTTGGTTTTTTACTATTGATAGCCTCTTCTGGGGTGTTTTTCGGTGTAGTGTATTTGCGGATTAGAAGTATTGAAAAGCAAAAGGGAGGGCTTGAGAAGTTGGTACAAGAGCGGACAGATAAGTTGATAAGGGCAAATGGGGTGCTTAGGGATTTGAATGAAATAATTAGAGGTAAAAATGAAGAGATCCAAGCACAATCCACCGAGTTGGAAGCCGCTAATTTTGAAGTGCTGGAAATAAACCAACGCTTGGAAGAAATGGTGGATGAACGAACGGAAGAACTAAAAAAATCAAATAAGGAACTTGACAATTTTGTATATAGAGTTTCACATGATATCCGTGCACCTTTATCTTCGGTAATGGGGCTGGTCAATATTTTGGAGAATGAAAAAGATCCAGGTCAAATACCAACGTACCTTAAGCTGATAGATCAAAGTGTTAAGAAATTGGATGTTTTTGTGGGGGATATTCTTGATTATTCTAGGAATACCCGCATGGAGTTAGTGAAAGAGCCTATTGATTTCCCTGTTCTTTTCAGCGAGGTAATCGATGATTTGCAGTACATGGAAAAAGCATCGCATCTCAATATAGATATTTGCCATCTTAGTGAGCCTTTTGAATATGAAAGCGACCCTAAGCGACTCAAGATTGTATTTCGAAATTTGATTTCTAATGCTATCAAATATCAGAATATGTTTATCAATGATTCTTACTTGAAAGTTGAATTTGAGAAGCAAGAAAGTGAGCTTGTAATGACTTTTTCTGATAATGGCATAGGGATAGAAGAGAATAAAATTCGTCAAGTATTTAACATGTTTTTTAAGGCGAGTGAGATTTCTGTAGGGTCGGGTATTGGGCTGTATATCGTAAAAGAAACAATGGATAAACTAGAAGGTAAGATAACCGTAAGTTCAGAAATAAATACTGGAACAACCTTTGTCATCAGCTTACCCCTTTCCTAGCTATCAATCTTCTGGATATATTTCTTCAAAAGTAAAGCGTGGTTGGTTGGCAAATAAACCAACGAAGGGTTCTTTAGGTATTTATAGAAAGGTTGAATATGCCGTCGGGTAATAATTGAATCCTTTTCCCCTAACACAAATTGGACTTCAATTTTATTACTGTTACATTTTTTTGCAAGTTCTTTAAAGTCAAATTTGAAGCTTTTATAACCCATCCATGTATCATACACACGTTGCAGGAGGGCTTGGTTTTTAGATTGTTGGTTCGCAAGCTTGAATGTTTGTGAAGAAATGAAACTGATTTTTTTTAAGAAAAGCAAGGTTTTTTGAATTGGGCTTGGATTAGCGATGAAGTACCTAAATAATGGGGAACCTATTCCTGTCGCTAGTTTATACCAAAAGTTTACCCTAATACCATCTGGGGCTATCAAAATCAGTTTTTCCACCGTTTCCGGATGCTTATCAACAAGACTTAAAGCAGGTTTAGCCCCAATGGAAAATGCTATGACCGAGAATTTCTTAAGTTTCTTTTCATCCAAATAAGCTTCAATAGCTCTTTCCCATTTTTCCTTAGTTGCATCCTCTCTATCGATTTTCTCCACATGCCCATGAAACCAAAGATCGAAGCTATGTACTTCTTTTCCCTTTAGCCCTTCAAATACATGAGCATCTTGTCCAAAACCATGGAAAGCCAATATTTTATTTGGGCTTTTGCCAAAAATGAATGAAAGTGTTTTGGGACTCAACGTAGTATTAGGTATTTGTTTAAATGGAAGAATAGATTGCTTTAAGCCTAATGGTTAGGCTATATTAACTAATTTTGTGGAATTATTGAGTGTAAATATTAAACATTTTTGTATTGTCTAAGTTCTATATCCAATAGTTAGAATTACAAACAAAAGATTTATTAAGGATTTGAATAAGGTTAATCACTCGTTCAAATTTTATATTTGGAAAATAGTAAATGTTTAACTGTTTGTGATAAAGGCTGAATCTTCAAACATTTTGAAAAATTGTTAAGTTTGAAGGTAGAACCAATTGATTGAACCTTTTGACGCTTTATTGTGATGTGCTTGCACAATCGCCAATCGTTCAAAATTAAACGTGAAAATGGCTTTTGAGCTTGGTGAAGAATTAGGGGCTTTTTATTCCCTGAAATAGTGTAAGTTTTTGATTATTTGGTTTTTAACAAAAAAAGAGAATCGTGCTGAGTAAATATTCGATAAAAGACCTTGAGCATCTAACGGGAATCAAAGCGCATACCATTAGAATATGGGAGCAGCGCTATGGAATTATAAACCCTAAGCGAACTGAAACCAATATTCGCTATTACGATGCGGATGATCTGAAGCATATGCTCAATATTTCCCTTCTCAATAATAATGGCTACAAAATTTCTAAAATAGCCGATATGAGCAAAGAAGAGGTGTATGAGAAGGTAGTAGAAACCATAGGTAAGAATAATAATTATTCTGATCAGATACAGGCGCTAACAGTCGCAATGATTGACTTGAACGAATCTCAGTTCGAGAAAATAATGTCTACAAATATTCTTCAACTCGGTTTTGAAGACACCATGATCAACATTATTTACCCATTTCTGACAAAGATTGGTTTTCTGTGGCAAATAGATTCTATCAATCCAGCCCAAGAACATTTTATTACCAATCTCATTAGGCAAAAGCTAGTGGTAGCTATTGATGGTCAGTATACAAATAACAATGAGAGCCAGAAAAAATACATGCTCTATCTGCCAAATGGTGAGCTGCATGAGATAAGCCTGTTGTTTGCTGCCTACCTTATAAAGGCTCGAAATAACCAACTCATTTACTTGGGACAAAGTTTGCCCATGGAAGATCTACTTCAGGCTTATAGTATTCATAAACCTGATTATTTGGTTACCATAATTACCTCCATGCCAGAAACTGACCATGTACAGGCGTATGTAGATACGTTATCTGAAACATTTCCCGAAGCCGATATTTTGCTATCTGGCTACCAAGTAGTAGGGCAGGATATCAAAACTCATGAAAATACGAAGGTTATTACCCATATAAAATACCTTATTGAGTTCTTAGAAGAACAAAATGAACCAAGGCTCAGGTAACTTGACAATGAAAGCTTTCAAGCTCTCAAAGTGTTTCCACTCTGAGGGCTTTTTTTTAGCCTATTAATTCTCGGTGCATCACCCCAGCTTCCCCCCTTACGGTTATTTTATTTGTATCTATTTGGTAGATACTGGTAGAAATAACAGCGGTATGTTTATCTGGGTTGATTGATTTTACCTCAAATACAGCTTTATATTTTACCTCGACAAACATTGGTCTCAAGAAATCGACCTTTTGGCTAAGGTATACCGTTCCTTCCCCTGGGAAAATAGTCCCAAGCACTTTTGAAAATATACTGGCAGACAAAATCCCATGCATAATTGGCTTTTTGAACGGGGTGTTTGCTGCATATTCTGAATCCAAGTGCAAAGGGTTGCTGTCTCCAGTAACTTTTGCAAATAGTTTCACTTCTTCTTGCGTGAATGAAAACTCATGTTCGTGAGTGTTTCCTTGCGAAATCTGCTCCATTTAATTGCTTTGCTAACTAATACATTAATATGTTTATAAAAAGAATTATATTCTTCAAATATATGTATTTACGATATTATATATGTATTTAATCGAAAAATACTAAATGGTGACATTTTAAAATACATGTAAAATATACATTTAAATACGGTCGCTAATTTTTATTTTTGGGTTAACTAAATGTTAAATTTGTATAAAAATGAAAATATTTGTCTGCCCGACTTGGATATTTGTATCATCGAATATATATTTGCATAGCTAATCGGATAAAAGAATACGCTAAAACGCTAGCATTAAAGATATATAATTGGACATAGATCCAAAATAAGAACTTTTCATTTTCATATTTACTAGACTAAGGGCTTTGTTAATAACGAAGCTCTTTTTACTTTTTATAGGGTCTGAGTTTTTTTTCAAATAGATCTCATCAAATTATTTCCCTTCCGCAGTTTTTGATCAATAGTTTATTTTCCTTTCAATTCGAAATACAGCTTATCATTATAAGCCGTGATTATTGCTTATTTTGAGAAGTAGTTAACAAATATTTATACGTGAGGTTCTAATAATAGGAAATAGCATTTTATCAGCTATATTCAAGGACAAGTTTTAGGTACTGAGAAATAAGCTTGCTTCTTTTCTCAACTATATTTTTGTACCTATTTTTAATAAACTCTGTTATTTTTTCTGCGCCAAATGTAGTTGCGCAAAAACTGTTGTTTTCAATCCTAAAGTAACTATAAAACTAACCTAAAGAAATGTTTTCTGATATCGACTTACAACAAATTGCCCTCAGAGGCTCAAACACTCGAGATGTTGACACCCAAATCCAAAATTTCAAAGATGGTTTCCCTTTTATGCAGCTCGAAAAGGCAGCTACTCCAACTCATGGCATAAAACAAATGTCGGAGGAAGAGCTTAAGAGCTTTAGTAAATATTACGATGAAAATATAGGTAGAAAATCGGTAGTCAAATTTGTGCCAGCTTCGGGTGCAGCTAGTAGGATGTTCAAGTCTCTTTTCGAGTTCATGGATTCTTACCAAGGTACAGAAGAAGAATACGAGAAGCTAAAAGCTGATCAGGGCAAAAACTCAATTTTCACCTTTTTCAAAAAAATAGAAAAATTTGCCTTTTATAAGGATTTGAAGGCGGCTCTTGCCAAAAATGATATCAACTTGGAAGAAGCTGTGCTCAAAAGGGAATACCGGCAAGTGCTTAAAGGCCTACTAACCGAAGATGGCTTGGATTATGGTAATCTTCCAAAAGGCTTATTAAAGTTCCATAATTATGAAGATGGGGCAAGGGTTCCTGTAGAAGAACATTTGGTTGAAGGGGCGAATTATGCAAAGTCTTCTGAAGGAGATGTGAAAATTCACTTCACGGTTTCGCCAGAGCACGAGAAGAAGTTTTTTGAAAAAGTAGAAGAGGTAAAAAGCAAATACGAAAAGGCTTTTGGTGTAAGGTTTGATATTTCTTATTCACAACAAAAAGCTTCTACTGATACCATAGCCGTAGGGCTCGATAATGAACCTTTCAGGCTGGATAATGGTAGCTTGTTGTTCAGACCAGGTGGTCACGGTGCATTGCTAGCAAACTTGGACGAAATCAACGCTGATCTTATATTTATTAAAAATATCGACAATGTAGTGCCTGATAATATTAAGGCAGATACATTTTTGTATAAAAAGATAATAGGTGGCGTATTGCTCGATTTGCAACAAAAGGCTTTTGCCTATCTTACCAAAATGGAAGGGCAAGAGGTGAGTGAAGCAGAGCTCGCTGAGATGGAAAGCTTTTTGGAAAAGGAGCTATGTGTATTGCCAGGAACTGCGGTAGGAGGTAAGGACAAGGATAGTCGAGTTGCATATGTTAAAAATAAATTGAACAGGCCAATTAGGGTATGTGGAATGGTAAAAAATGAAGGTGAGCCTGGTGGTGGTCCATTTTGGGCGAAAAATCCCGATGGTAGCGTTTCTCTCCAAGTAGTAGAAAGTGCCCAAGTAGATATGGGCAATGAGGAGCAGGCTTCAATCTTGAAAAACTCAACCCACTTCAATCCCGTCGATTTGGTATGTGGAGTGAAAGACTACATGGGCGGGGAGTTCAAATTATTGAAATATCGCGATCCTAAGACAGGTTTTATTTCCCAAAAATCAAAAGATGGAAAAGACTTGAAAGCGCAAGAGCTTCCTGGTTTGTGGAACGGAGCAATGTCTGACTGGAACACTGTATTTGTAGAAGTACCGATCATAACCTTCAACCCTGTAAAAGTGGTGAATGACCTGTTGCGTGACGAGCACCAATAAGGTTTCAAAAACTTAAACTTGCTTTATAATGCGGAAATGTATGCCCAAGTTCAATCTTAAAAGGCGGTATATTTCCGCTTTTGTATGTATAGCCCTTTTAAACGGACTGGTTTCTTGTAGTGGTGGAAATTCTAAAGGCGAAGAAGGGACAAATGATGCTGAACAAGAAGTTATTTCTGAAAGCCCTGCTAAAGTTATCGAAATTGAAGAAGAGGTGGCTGCATTGGCAGAAGAAGATGGTGATGATGAAATTGAAGATTCTGAGGCTGAGTTCGATTATGTAGGGGAAGTTTCCGAAGGGCTAAAAGTGGTGAAGAAAGATGGTTTTTATGGCTATGTAGAAGAAAAAGGAGCTGTTGTTATTCCATTGGCTTTCGACGATGCCCAGGCGTTCAGAGAAGGGGGAGGAGCAGTAAAAAAAGAAGGGAAATGGGGTTTTGTGGATAAAAATGGAGAGCTGATTATCCCTCACAAATTTGACAAGGCAACCTCTTTTTTTGAGGGAAAAGCAGCTTTTCGCAAAGGAGCTATGTGGGGCTACATAGATAAGGAGGGAAACGAAGTGATTTCCCCCAAATATGATTTTGCCTTTCCGTATAAAAATGGAAAGGCAAAAGTTCAAATAGGTATGGATTGGATGTTGATAAACCACGAAGGACAGTGCGTGGAAAACTGCCCAAATTAGGTTTTATGGTTTACAAGCTTAGTTTTTCCTTAAATTTAGCTGCTTGCCTTCTAGATATTTCCACTTTTTGCCCACCTCTCAGACTGACCATCAGGCCGCCATTGAACCATGGCTCAATTTTCTCAATCCATTTCAAATTGATAATATATTTTCTGCTTGCCCTAAAAAACATTTTCTCATCCAACCTTTCGTCCAGTGCATTGAGTGAGCGGTGGATGAGAGGACGGAATGTATCAAAAAATACCTTCACATAGTTTCCATCCGATTCAAACAAGCGGATATCTTCCAGTTTTACAAACCAGCATTTTTCCCCATCTTTCACAAACACCTGATCTCCAGCGTCCAGTTTTTGATTGGCCTTTCCTTTTCTGCTTTCTGAATCTTGAACAGAATCTTCTGCGGCAACTAGCTGCCTGATTTTGTCAACAGCTTCGGTTAGCCTGTTCGGATCAATTGGCTTGAGTAAATAGTCCAATGCATTGATCTCAAATGCTTGAAGTGCATACTCATCGTAAGCCGTAGTGAATACCACCCTAGGTACACTAGGAAGCATTTCCAGCAAATCAAAGCCAGTTTTTTCGGGCATTTGGATGTCTAAAAATACTACGTCAGGCTCTTCTTCTTGAATTTGCTCAAAAGCCTCATCTGCGTTGCTAGCCTCGCTGATGATTTCCAGATCATCTATTTTTTCGAGTAGAGACCTAAGTTCTTTTCTGGCTAGCCGTTCATCATCGACTATAATTGCTTTCATCATGGCTTTTAATGGTTAGGGGCAAAGTTTTTCACTTAAATTATTGTCAAATTAAGAAAAGATGTACTCCTCTCAAAATGAAAAAAGAGGGAAACATCAGTTTCCCTCTGCGATAGCTGTTCTTATAAATTGTTTTTCACGTAGTTGGTCATCATTTCAAACAAATGAAGCCTAGTATTTCCACCATAAATACCATGGTTTCTGTCAGGGTAGTAGAATGACTGGAATTGTTTTCCTGCACTTATCAAAGCATTTTGCAATGCTACCGAGTTTTGGAAATGTACGTTATCGTCACCTGTTCCGTGGATCAAAAGGAAGTTTCCTTTCAATTTATCTACATGTGAAAGCGGCGAGTTGTCATCGTAGCCAGAGGCATTTCCTTGTGGCAATTTCAAATAACGCTCGGTGTAAATAGTATCATAAAATCTCCAAGTAGTTACCGGAGCAACGGCGATGGCAGTTTTGAATACATCCGCTCCTTTCATAATGCACAAAGAAGACATGTAGCCACCGTAGCTCCATCCCCAAATCCCGATGCGGCTTTTGTCAATATAGCCAAGCGAGCCAAGGTATTTAGCTGCTGTAATCTGGTCTTGGGTCTCATATTTACCAAGCTGACCGTAGGTTACGTGCTTAAATTCTTTGCCTTTTGCACCCGTTCCTCGGTTATCTACCACGGCAACTATGTAGCCGTTTTGTGTAAGCATTTGGTGCCAAGGGAAGTGGCTTCCGCCCCAGCTATCTTGCACTTGGATAGCACCAGGACCGCCATATACGTGCATCAGAACTGGGTATTTCTTGTTCTCGTCAAAGTCGGCTGGCTTTAGCATGTAGCCGTGCAAAAGCGTTCCGTCATCAGCATTTAGCGTGAAGATTTCTTTTTTCACGAAACCAAATTCTTTGGTAGTTTCCAACAATTCCTTGTTTTCTTCCAGAGGCTTTATGATTTCGTTTTTCTCTGTTTTGTGTAGGCTTACTTGGTTTGGTGTGTCTGAGTTGCTAAAATACTTGATGTAGTATTTGAAATCGTTGCTCATGTTCACCCGGTGGCTGCCTCTTTCTTTTGTCAGTTTTATTTTCTTTCCCTTCTTCAGGTCGATGCTGTAGAAATGCCTTTCCATAGGAGAAACTTCGGTAGACACATAATACACTTTAGGTCTTTTTCCCTGAGAAACCCCTACAAAACTGGTCACTTCCCATTTTCCTTGCGTCACTTGCTTTTCAAGACTACCATCCATGTTGTACAAATAAATATGGTTGTAGCCATCTCTTTCACTGGTGTAAATAAACTGTTCGCCTCCATCTAGATACGTAAGGTCATCATTGATATCGATGTAGGTTTTACTTATTTCAGTCAAAACAGCTTTGCTTTCGCCAGTTTTTGCATTTACATGAAGCACTTCCAGCTTGTTTTGCAAGCGGTTCATTTTCCTCACAGAAAGAAGGTTGGCATCTTTCGTCCAAACTACACGAGGAATGTAAATATCTTTTTCGGTTCCTATATCTACACTTACTTTTTTGCTGTCAGCCAAGTGGAAAATCGAAATATTGATCTCCGAATTTTTTTCACCTGCTTTAGGGTATTTGAAGCGGTAGTCAATAGGGTAGAGCTTGGCATCTGCCCACACTTGCATGTTGTATTCAGGAACTTCAGTTTCATTAAAAGTATAGTAGGCAAGTTTCCCCCCGTCAGGTGACCAGAAAAATGCTTTTGCCATAGAAAATTCCTCTTCGTACACCCAATCGGCACTACCGTTGATGATGTGGTTGAACTTGCCATCATCGGTCACTTGCACCTCTTTCATGTCGCTCAGCGTCACATAAAAAAGATTGTTGTCGCGGGCAAAAGCCACTTTAGATCCGTCGGGAGAAAACGTAGCGTAAGACTGCTTGCCACCGTCTGATAGCTTTTGCAGTTTTTTGCTTTCAAGGTCATATACATAATATTCAGCCTTGAAAGATCTGCGGTAAATAGGTTCGATGGCCGTTTGGAGCAACACTTTTTTTTCATCTGCACTGAAGCTATAGCTCCGGAAAGAAATGTTTGGGTCGAGGTCGTCACCATCCACTATCGTTTCCACAATCTCACCTGTGGTCACATCATATTTTACAATGTCATTTCCCTCTTGCGAAGAGTAATACTGCCCATCGTTCATCCAGTTTATCCCTCGTACCGATTGCGCATAAAATGCAGGGCTAGCATAAATGTCTTGGACAGTTATTTTTTTCTGGGCAAAAACGTTTGCTCCAGCTATTAGTATCAAAAAAATAAATAAGCCTTTTCTCATTTTTAATATATTAAGTGATTGTTATTGATGTAGTTATATAAAACAAAGATAGAATTGTTTGCGGCTTTCAAAAAGTAGAGTGGAAAAGATTATATAAACGGTAAGAAAACCGCTTTTTCCCACTCGGCAAAGGTGTTGCTTGCAACAGGTCAATACCTATTTATTTCCTTCCTTGAGCTAAAAAATCATTACCCCTCCAACTGGCTGAACATAATATTCATTTTCATTTCGGTTTCCATAAATTCCTTTTCGGGCACGGAGTCTTGGGTAATTCCAGCCCCGGCATATAACACAGCCTCTTTTTCCAGCAGTTGCATACAGCGTAGGTTTACAAAAATCCCCGTTTTCCCTTCCACGTTCACAGGGCCAAGGTAGCCGCTATAAAATGAGCGCTCGTAATCTTCGTGTTCCAAAATAAAATCTAGAGAAGTTTCTTTGGGCATTCCACAGATGGCAGAAGTAGGGTGTAGCAAACCAAGCATTACCGAACCAAGTTGCGGGTAGTTCACCGCTTTTGTGTCAACAACATAGTCCGTGCGGAGATGGAGAAGTGAGCCAGCAGCTACCGTTTTGGGACCGATTTCTTCAAATTCCCTCAGCCTTATTTTCTTGAAACAGTTTATCACATATCGGCTCACCATTGCCTGCTCTTCTATTTCCTTTTGTGTCCAAGAAGCATCACAGATATTGTCAAATTTGCTTTTAGCCTGCGTACCTGCCAGCGATATGGTTTTGAAAATGCCCTTTTCATTCGTATTGATAAGGATTTCGGGCGATGCGCCCATCCAAGTGCCTACACCAGGCAAGGAAATAAGCGAGACAAATGCGGCGGGATAAGCTTTGCAAAGGCGGTTGAAACAGCTCATAATATCGAAGCCCTCAGGCAACTCAATGGTTTTGTTTCTTGATAAAACTACCTTCTGAAAAGTTTCTGCTTCTATTTCCCCAATACTTTTTTCTACCATTTTTATGTAATGGTTTTTATCGGAAATAGAATAATGGGCAGCCGAATGGCTGTGGTAGCGCGGCGTGTTTTTTACAATTACCGATTTGAGCTTACGGATAAACTCATCTCTTGTTTGCCCTATTTTCCACTCTTGGTTGGGCAAGATACGCTCTACCAGCTCTTGTTCATTGGACTTAAAATGAATATCTGCCCGAATGAAAAAATCTTCGGGATTTTCCCTCAAAAAAGTGCTGGCAATGAAGCCTTCAGGCAGGTTTTCCAGATCGGGTTGGACTTTGTTCAACTGACCAGAACAATCGACAATGGCGTGCTGCTCCGTTTCACCAGGGAGCTGCCACATAGCTACCGAAAGATTTTCCGCACAAGCCATATCTATCAGGCTGGAAAGTAAATTGGTTTGTTTTGCTGTCGTTGGTTTGTCTAGTCCTTGTGTTATGTCCATTCCTAAGTTTTCTTCATCCTACCTTATTTTATCAAAAATAGTAAGTGGATGTTTAAAAGTTAAGTTTTGAGCTGAAAATGCTCAGAGAAGGCATTCTGCCTACCGTGTATTGCCTAAGAAATAGTAAAGGATGGTACCTACCATGGGGAGGAAGAAAATGATTAATACCCAAAGGACTTTTTTCCCTGTACTCAAGTCGCTTTGGATACAATGGATGATCGATGCGATCCATATTATAGTAAAAATGGCACTGATGATAAATTTGAAAATGCCGATGAATGAGAAAAATAAGGTTGCTAATACCATGGAATTCTATTTATAATAGTACAATTTATAAAAAACCAAATTAAGGGTAAATAACCGACCGAGCAAACCGCTCATGGAATAAAGGGCTTTGTAAGTCAGTTTATAAAACTCGATTTTTCCTCTCCCTGTACTAAACCTTTCTTGGTTTCTCCGCTCTAATTACAAATTGGCTGTTGCTTTAAATATTTAGGTAGGATAATTTTATCTCTCTTTTTTGAAGCAAATCAGTCCAATTTTAAACTAATTCAGTAGCTTTATATCGGACTTCACAATCCCAACATTATTAACAAATTAGTATCATGAGACGAATAACGGCTTTTTTAATGCTGTTTTTTGCTTCTTTATTTTCGCTTGCACAAGGATTTACAGTTAAAGGAAAAGTTGCCGATGAAATAGGCGATCCTCTTCCTTTCGTGAATGTGGTGCTTTTCAGCGAAGGGGGGCAAGTAAAAGGAACAGCCACTAATGAGAATGGTTTTTTTACACTCCAAGTAGGTGAGGGCGATTACCTGCTCAAAGCATCATTTATTGGTTTAGAAACAATAGAAAAACAGTTTTCCTTGTCGGAAGATACCGATTTGGGTACTGTAGTGATGAAATCTGGTGCTCTGCAACTAGAAGGGGTAGAGATTGTAGGCACGCCAACCTATTTCACAGTTGAGCCAGGGAAAATGACAGTAGATGTCGAGAATTCTGCTTTGGACGGGGAAAGCAGCGTGGCAGATGTGTTGAACAATATTCCATCGGTTACGGTAGACGATGAAAATAATATTATGATCAGGGGTAGCTCCCCCGTGATTCTAATCGATGGGGTGCGGAGTAATCTCTCAAGTATTGCCGGAGACCTGCCTGCCGGAATGATTGCCGAAATAGAAGTGGTTACTAATCCTTCTGCCAAATACGATGGCAGAGGTGGAAATGGGGTGATCAACATCAAGCTCAAAAAAGAAAAAAGAAAGGGGACAAACGGCTTTGTAGAAGTGGGGGCAGGGTCGGAAGGCTTGATAAACACCAACGGGATGGTAAATAGAACCCTTGGGAAGTTTCGTGTTTTTGCTGGGGTGAATTTTCAGCACAATGAAATAAACCAAGTTTCCGATGTTGAAAGAAAGAATTTGCGAGTAGATTATACTTCTCAAGTATTTCAACAAAGCCGTAATACTAGGAAGTTAAATAATGTAGTGCTCACATCTGGTATGGCTTATACTCCAAATAAATTTAATCAACTAAACCTTAACCTGAAGTACCTCAACAAGCCTTTGGCAAATAACCTTTTTTTAGAAGACTCCTCCTTCCGAGAAGATGAGTTGAGGTCTTTTTCCGATGCCGATTATGCATATGACATTCTCACTGAAAACATAGATGCTTCTATTTCCTACAATAGAAAGTGGGACAAAAAAGAACGGAAATTTTTAGCTGTAGCTGATGTTTCGACAGGAAATTATACCTACTTCAGAGAGGGATTGCAACAACTTTACAATAAAAATACCTTCGAAAAACTCGATTACCTTCGGTATAGGAGAAACGGGAAAGACGACGGGTTTACCAAGTTTGGTTTCAAAGCCGATTTTGAAGATAAGTTAGGTGAGGTTCTCGCTTGGGAGGCGGGCTATTTTTTTGAATACAATAGATCTTCCTCAAGTACCGATGCTTTTCAAGTGAAAAAATACTACCCCGCAGCTCCTGAAACTTCCCAAGATACTCTGTATAACCTTTCCCAGTTCCACTCAACGGATGTGACCAATGCTGGTTACTTGCAGCTCAACAAAACGGTGGGGAAAGTTCATGTAAATGGGGGAATTCGCATGGAGCTGATCCTCGCTGATTATAATGTAAATGACTCGGTTGATTATCAGCGGAATTATACCAACTATATTCCTACTGCGGCCATCTCTTACACTTTTTCCGAGCATAAAAGCTTAAATTTCTCCTATTCGCAGCGTGTGAAATTACCGAACATGCGGCAGCTAAATCCTGCCAATACATCGCTAAGTCCTTATTCTTTTCACTTTGGCAACCCTGGTCTTGTACCCGAAAAACTTCAAAACTATGAGCTGACCTATAATTATGGGAAAGACGATTTTGATACCTATGCTTCCGTTTTTTACAAGGAAAACCTGGGGATAATCGATCAAGATTATGTGTATATCGACAATGAAGATACTTATGATATAATGACCTACCGCTACGAGAACTTGGCGGATCTGAGTTTGGTAGGAGCAGAGGTATTTCTTTCAGGAAAAATGTTCAAGGAAAAGCTTTCTGCTAAAATGACCTTGTCAGGCTTTCATCAATCAGCTACCCATTTGCTTGGGAAGGAATTACCCTTTTCGGAGGAGCTAATTGGCAATGGAAAATTGAATTTGGATTATAAGCTTAAAAAAGGAGTTAATCTTCAAAGTGTAGTTTTTTACAATTCCTCTGTTTTTACAGTTTTCAATGAAAAAGGATGCCGATACGGATTGAATGTTTATGTCAAAAAAAGTTTCAAAAAGCAAAAGCTAACGGTGCAACTTCGGGCGGTAAACGTATTGAGAAATCCACTTTATACAAATCATAGGGTACAGCCCGGGAATATAGATAACTTCAGCCAGTACGATCCGAATAACCGCTACCTCTATGTAAGCTTACGGAAGCGGTTTGTCCATTTTAAGGGATGAGTTTTTATAAGTTAAATGGGGGACTACTTTATTATTCCCCATTCAACTTCACATCCTTGAACATAAACGGGTTATCGCTAATCCTTAATTTCTTTCCACTGGCGGTGGTCACGTTTTTGAGAACAACTTCCTTGGTTTTGACATAAGGAAACTCTTCTACGTAAGACTCGTCGGTCATGTCTTTATTGAAGTTGAAAAATATGGCAGGTCCCTCGTATCCTTCAGGATGGTTCGAATCATCTATTCGAAGATTTTCGATGATAATTTTCTCTGGCATGTAGCAGGTGTAGCCGAAATTATGTTGCCCAGAATAATACCCGTTGATCAGGCTGGTACTGGCTTTTTTTCCTCCATTTGGAACAAAAACACAATTGCGGATGATGAATTCCCCCTGCCACGTACTGCCATAATCAGAGCGAAGGTTGATAAGGCTTCTTCCACGGATAGTTGAATTTTCCACGGTAAATCTCCCGCTCCCAATAGCATTTATGCCCATATGCCCCATGGTGGAATTGCGGACAGTGGCATTGGCAACGCCCTTGTGCGCATCGAAACGAGAAAAGGTGCAATTATCTAAAACAATGTTCTTACAATAGTTAGATCCCATTAATCCCCAGTAGGTGCGGTCGTCAATGTCGTTGGTCTGGCTGCAGTTCACAAACGAAACATTGAGGCTCCGACCGAGGGAAATATCATACGTACCCATGGAAACTGGCTTTCCTGCCGAGCCAATAGTTTTATACGTTTTGTGCCCTGTGAAAATGGTGTTCTTGACAGTTACATAAGCGCAGTCGCTGGTATTGATGAAACCGCCATAGGGAGCGCCATGGTCTCCTTCGCCTTTTATTGTGTGTTTCAGCCCGTCTACAATTACATTGGAGCGCCTGATCGAGATATTGCGGCTATGGTAATTGTACTTCGATTCGGCTTGGTTGGCGATTGTGGTAAAATGCCCGCCAGTAATTTTCAATTCGGTTTCGTCTATGGGCAAGGCTACCGCATCGGTAATTTGGTCGAAGTCCCAGATGATTGGGGCATCCATGTCCACGTTGCCGTTTTTGTCAGCAATAAAAATGTCCGTTTGGTTAGAACCGTTGTTTTGGTTCAGCCCGAAGCGGATATAGTGTTTTACGCTCGAATTGGTAACCGTGATGAGGCAGGTGCTGGGCAGGGAAACATTAATGGTTTTCTGGTTTTTCTTTAGCGAAGTGATCCCTTCCAGCTTAAACGGCTCCAAGCTAGAGCTGACCTCAAAAACAGGTGCTTTGATATTTTCTAGCTCCGTATCGTCAATGATGAAAGCAGCACTCCCAAAATCGGTATCCGTTTGGATGATCGCCGTGCGCTCTTTGCCCCCAATGTAGTAGGTTGCTCCCTCGTCGGCTTCTACCAAAAGCTCGTGTTGGTTGGCAAATGCATGCGTTGCAGCTAGTGCGTCCATGTCATCGGTTTTGCCATCGCCCTTGGCGCCAAAGTCACTGTAGTGCACCACCCCAGCAGCCTTGAATCTTTCAACATCTTCTGGGGAGATATTCACGCCCAGGTCGTCTTTAGCATTGGTGCTGACTTCACTTTTATCCTTTTGGGTTTGGCACTGCGTGGAAAATAAAAGGAATAAGATTGCAAAAGATAGATATGAGTATTTCATGGGTATTTGGGTTTTGGAAGTTAAAAAATGGATACTTGATGAATCCATCAAATCGTTTACAAACTGGTGATTTTTGAGCGGAAACGCAAGGGGATGGGTGATTGGATTGGGAGGGGAAAAGGAGCTTTCATTTTATTCTCTCCAAGTTTATTATAGCGTACTTTTTATCTATGGAAGAATGATTAAAACGTATTGTGTCATTAATAAACCCTTCTTTTTCCCAAGTACCCTTCTTTTTCCCAAGTGATATACCCTTCAAATTCAGGCTCTTTTTTCATTGGTGGAACTATAATTTGCTCAAATACAACTCCATTAGAATCTGTTTCCGTTGAAATACTTATTCCACTTTCTGTTCCGTCCGTATTACCGGCATGGATTTTAATTTTTACATTTCCAACAGGGATACCATCGGGTATTACATCATTTTCGAAAAGTCCTTCAATAGTACTTTTCTCCACAGTCTGAATTTTAATATTGATACCACCATCACACCCCAAAAGTAGTATTGTCAAACCTATTGAGGCAATTGTTAAACTTTTTTTCATCTCAGCATTTTATTAATCATTCTCTTTCCCTAATTGTGCTTTTTCCTCCATCTTCACTATCCCTACTTGATATATGTTTCAATTCTTCAGTGAATTCATCAATTCTATGCTGATCCCAAGACGGTAAATGAATTTTTATTTTTTTGCCGGAGATTGGTGAAATTATCAGGGACTTATTCTTGCATTCAATTAATTGAATTTGTCGAAAACTAATTATAGTCTTATTAAATGGACTGTCATGTAATAAAGACGAATCATTAATGATGAGTTTTTCTTGTTTTAGAAATCGAGTCAAATTATAACCAAGTCCAGAAAGGAGCCAAGTTATTCCGAAAATAGGATAAGCTATCAGACTCAATACATCAAAAGCATTAAGGCTTTGACCAATAATTGAAGTTAGGTTTATCACAAAAAGAGAAGTAAATCCGCCTCCAAGTATCAAGTTAAAAAACCTAGGTTTCTTATTATGATTATTGAGTTCTATTGTTTGTTTCATGATACTCTGAGCTAGCTCTTGCTTTTACCTATTCCTCCTAAATCTACATAAAGGAGTACTTGTTTATATAACAGGTTACATTTTTTCTTTAGGGCAGAAGTACATCTCCCCATTTGCTTTTACCTCCAATTTTAGACAACTTGGGTTTTTCAAATTTCACTACATGGAAAAAGCAATAGAAGCTGTAAATAGCGGTAATTTGGTGATAATGGCTGGGGCGGGAGTGTCAATGGATGCGCCTACATCTTTGCCCAGTTGGTTTGGGTTCAACGATAAGGTACTCGATGCCCTTTGCCAGCGGATAGAGCGCTACATTGAGAAGCCAGGTTGGTTGGCGGAAATCCGTCAGTCAGTGAGCTTTCGCAGAGATAAGGTGGGGGTTTTCTCTCCTGACTACCAAGCCCAAATTATGGCGGAAGAGTGCGGGGAAAAGTACTTTGAGGTGCTTCAAGCCTTGGATTCTTCCCAAACTAATGTTACCCATTTGGCGATAGCTAAGCTTGCAAAAGCAGGCAAGCTCAAGGCGGTGGTCACCACTAATTTTGATCGTTTGGTGGAACAAGCCTTGGAAGCAGCTGGCGTTGAGTTTGACGTGTTTTTTGATCAGAAAGGGTATGAGTTATTACTTGAAAAGCCTTCTGAAAAACTTCCTATCATAAAAATACACGGCACGGCTGAAGTAGCTTTGTCGATGGTAGATACGCTCCAGCAACGGCTCCTGGGCAGAGGCGATGCCTTGAACTCGGCACTGGAAAAATTGCTGAAGGAAAACTATTGGCTCTATGCGGGCTTTTCCGCAGCAGACTTGGACCACGACCTCAATTATCTGGGGCTACTAGCAGCGGCGGAAGCTTCCCCAGGTTTTACTTTTTTGAGTTATCCGGGTAGTGAACTGAGCTACGGTGCCTCGCAACTGATGGAAGCTTACGGTGAGAAAGCGGTGCAGAAAGAAGCGTTGCTTGAAGCTTTTTTCACAAACTTATTGAAAGAAGCCAAGCTCGATTTGCCTACACTTTCGAAAAACTCTTCCAAAGAAAATATTCAGCTAAAAATAGAAAATTGGGCGAACAGCCTACACCCTTTTGAAGCCATAAATATTGCCACGGGGCTTTTTGAAGCCGCTGGTGAGGAAAATGCAGCCTTCAAGCTTTGCCACAAAACATGGAAAACATGGCGATTGGCAGATGACTGCAAAGGACCACATTACGCTCGCTATCAACTGAACTACGGCAAGCTTTGCCTCGACGCGGGCGAACTTACCTACGAGGAAACCCCGCAAAACCTCTTGCGACCAGTGGTGTTTTTTCCCGAAGCTTTGGCAAATTTTGCCTTGTTCAATTTATGGCTTGGGCAGTACGAGCAATTTATCATCCACATGCAAGCAGCCTTGCCAAAGTTGGAAGAAACCCCCGAAAAACTAGCCGATGCCCACTTGATTATGATGCGCTATTGCGATATTTATTGCCACTGGAAATTAGGGCTTTCGATGGCGCTAGATACCGTAGAGGCGATGGAAAAAGCAGGGCATCAGCCTCGGTTGGCTAAGGCATTGGCTATGGCGACACTTTTTGCGGGAAGGTTACAGGACTTGGAGCAAGCCAAGGAATATGCCGAGCTGGGTATGGAAATAGCACAGCGCTTGGGTGATGAGAAAACATTGGCTCTTTTGCAGATGAACTTGGGGCAAGTACTTCGCGATACCGAACCAAAACTTGCTTGGCTAGAGTTTGGTCGGGCTCGGAAACTGATGTACAAAAATCATATGCGCACGCTTATTCCAGGTTTGGAAATAGAAATGGGGGCAACTGCTGCCGCTCTGGAGTTTTACGACGAAAGCAATGATCTTTTCCGAAAAGTAGACAGCGAAATAGACGATTTTCCTGTGTGGCTGCCCCGCTTCAGCATGACCCTAGCCGATGTGCATCTCAATGGAAATAACCTCGACGATGCTAGGCGGCACTTGCGAAATGGGCTGGAATATGCCATCAAACTAGAAAATAAAATAGCTGCTGAGCTGTGTAAACATGCGCTGGAACAGTTGTAGAAAGTAGTAATCTAGATATAGAGAAAAGGCATAGCTTGTCCTTACAGGACGAATAAAAAAATAGCTTTTTAGCAGTAAATTCATTCAAAAACTACTCTTTATAAAAGAACCAATCAACTATTTTAGCCTTATCACTTTATTATGAGAATCAGACTTAATGTACTAACCATGTTTTTGCTTGCTGGCTGCATGGTTTTGTTGCAAAACTGCAAGCAAGAAGTACCTGAAAACTGGAAGTGGGAAACCCTTGAGACAACAGGTGAACCCGTTGCCCGCCATGAAGCGGGAATGGTTGCTTATAAAGATAAACTATACCTAATGGGTGGTCGCCGAATTAATCCTACCTCGGTGTACGACGTCCAAACTAATACATGGGAAAATAAATCAGAAACACCTGTAGAGCTGCATCATTTCCAGCCCGTGGTGTTCGGCGATGCCATTTACATTTTGGGTGCTATGTCAGGTCAGTGGCCCAACGAAAAGCCATTAGACAAGGTGATAGTTTATTACCCCGAAAAAGACGAATATGTGTACAGCCATCCCATCCCCGAACACAGGAGAAGAGGTGGGGCAGGAGCTGCGGTGTACAACGGAAAAATATATTTGGTGGGAGGAATTACCAAAGGACACATGAACGGCTACCAAGCTTGGTTCGATGAATACGATCCTACAATAGGGGAGTGGAAAGTGTTGGACGATGCGCCAAATACACGTGACCACTTTAGCGCAGTAGCCAGCAACAATAAACTTTATGCCTTTGCCGGCCGTCGCACATCAAAAGCGACTGAGCAAGACATGGCCCTGACGGTTAGCCACGGAAATGTGTATGATTTCAAAACGCAAAAGTGGGAGCCTGTAGTTCAAGCAACAGCCATCCCCACCATGCGTGCAGGGAACTTTGCGTTTGCTTGGAACGGAGCAATTGTAATAGGCGGTGGGGAAAGTACCAAACATGAAGTGGCACACAACGAGGTAGAAGCATATGATGGAGAAACCAAAAGATGGAGCAAATGGCCTTCGCTCAACGAAGGCAGGCACGGAACAGGCTTTGCTGTAGTTGGGAAGTATGTGTACGTGGCTTCGGGTAGCGGAAACCGTGGTGGTGGTCCAGAGCTTACCACACTTGAGCGGTTGGAATTGCCCCAAGGAAAAGCTGAGCCTATTTCGGCAGTAGCCGATACTACGCCCGTTTTTGCCCAGTGGCATACCATTGAGTTGCCTTTTGTAGGCCCACAAACAAGCGAAACCGATGCGGATAATCCATTTTTAAACTACAGGCTGCGCGTTGAATTTGAACATGAAGAAAACAAGCAGGTGATCAGAGGTTTTTTTGCCGCCGATGGAAATGCTGCGGAAACAAGTGCAGAAGTAGGAAGTGTGTGGATGGCGAGGTTCACCCCCAATAAAGTGGGAAATTGGAAATACAAAGCAGTTCTCCAGCACGGAGATAGCCTTGCCCTTAGCGATGATCTTTCTTTGGGCGACGAAGTGAAATTGGGAAATGCCAGTGGGGAATTTGTGGTGGTTGCCACCGATAAAGAAGGACCAGATTTTAGAGGGAATGGAAGGTTAGGTATTGAAAATACTTATTTTAAGTTTGAAGGAACAGATAAGTTTTGGATGAAAGGAGGAAGCAACAGCCCTGAAAATTTGCTGGCATTCAAAGGAATTGATGGGACGTATCGGATGTTGGCGGAAGCGCGGGAAGGAGAGGCTGCTGCGCCCGAAGAAATCCACACGTTTGCCCCGCACCTGAAAGACTGGAAAGCTGGCGACCCCACTTGGCAAGATGGAAAGGGGAAAGCGCTGATAGGCGGCATAAATTATTTGGCTTCCAAAGGGATGAATTCCATGTATTTCCTCACCTTAAATATTTTGGGCGATGGAAAAGATGTGTGGCCCTACCACTCTCCCGATGACTTTACAAGGTTTGATGTGAGCAAGCTGGAACAGTGGGAAATTGTATTTCAGCATATGCAGAAAAAGGGAATATTGCTGCACGTGGTTTTACAAGAAACAGAAAACGAAACCATGCTGGACGGTGGCGATACTGGCCCCATGCGCCAGCTTTATTTGCGAGAAATGATCGCCCGCTTTGGGCATCACCTTGGGCTGATCTGGAACTTGGGCGAGGAAAATGGACCAGCTTCGTTTAGCCCGATTGGTCAAAACGACGAGCAGCGAAGGGCAATGACTAGCTTTCTGAAAAAAGCCGACCCTTACCAGCATCCAGTCCTGCTGCACACGCATTCCCACAACCCTCCAAGAAAAGATATTTTAGGACAAATTGTCGGTTTTAAGGACTTAGATGGGCTTTCCTTACAAGTAGATAAAAGAGAAGGGGTGAGCGAGGTTATCCAAACATGGAAAGAGAAATCGAAAGAAGCAGGGCAGGAGTGGCTAATAACCATGGATGAAATTGGGATGTGGCATACAGGAGCACAATCCGATTCGCTAGATCCGCAGCACGAAACCTTGAGGCGCTACGTGCTTTGGGGAACGCTCCTTTCGGGAGGTGCTGGCGTGGAATGGTACTTTGGTGCAAATTCCCTCCACAACGACCTCAACTCGGAAGACTGGCGCAGGCGAGATCGCCTATGGGAACTGACCGATTATGCGGTTTCTTTTTGCCAACAAAACCTTCCTTATTGGGAAATGCAGCCTGAGCATGGCTTGGTGAGTGGCAAAGGGGCGTATTGCCTCAAAAAAGAAGGAGAAGTTTATGCAGTTTATTTGCCCAAAGCAGGAAACTACACCCTCGACCTAAGCAAGGCAGAAGGGGAGTTCAGTGTGCAATGGTTCAATCCGCTAGAAGGAGGGGAAATGCAAAAAGGCTCGGTGGAAAGCATTACTGGAGGAGGCGTGTGCTCCTTGGGAAAAGCACCGCAAAGCACCGCCACAGATACGGTTCAGGACTGGGTAGTTTTGGTGAAGAAGGGGTAAAAAATTGTAAGCTAATGATGGAAGCAGGAGGGGAGATAACCTTTCCTGCTTTTTTTTGCTCCAAATTTAATTTTTCGCCCCCTTTCCCTTCACAAACCTACCGGGAGTTTCCCCCGTATGTTCCCCATTTTTTATCACTCTCGTGCCATTTACGAAGACATGTTGCACGCCTTCGGCGTATTGGTGGGGTTGGTTGAAAGTGGCTTTATCGGTGATGGTAGTTGGGTCGAAAATGACGATGTCGGCGAAGTAGCCTTCCGTAATTCTACCTC
The DNA here is from genome assembly GCA_034044135.1 of Flammeovirgaceae bacterium SG7u.111. NCBI lineage: Bacteria > Pseudomonadati > Bacteroidota > Cytophagia > Cytophagales > Flammeovirgaceae > Flammeovirgaceae bacterium SG7u.111. The sequence continues at coordinate 209,993 of CP139021.1, forward strand.
TATTTTTGATGTGCAACTTTTGGACGGGAAGCCAAGAAAGCTTGTGGATAGCTTCTTCGAGCGAGATTATTTTTTCCTCCCGAACATATTTGCCAAGTAGGCGGGCAAAATTCCCGTAGGTGCGAGGGTGTGTCATCGATTCTAGGTTTTCCCCTTCTGCGGCTATAGAGCGGGCGTCTGATCCAAAGCTCATATAAGGTAGCTTCATCTGCCTAGCCACATTTTCTTCCGACATCAGAAAATAAGCGGTGCTGATGTCCCCGCCATTGGCACTGATGAGGTCACAAACCGATTCGGCTGGGCTTTTGCCCCAAATCTTTGCAACCTCGGCAAGGTTCTTTCCTTTAAATTTCTGCAAAGAGTCGGTTGAAAAACCGAGCAGCAAAATATTTGCAGGGTCGCCTGCCAAAGCGAGGAAATTTTCCCAATCTGTTTTGTCGCTTTCCATCTCGGAAATTGCTTTTGCCTTGAGTTCCGCATTTTGAAGGTTTTTGACCCATTGGATTTCTCCGCCTTCCTGAATCCACGGCGGCATGCAAGCACCCAAGCCCGTAGAAGCTCCCGTGTAGTTGTACATGTTTGTGGTAATCTCTAGCCCTTCGGCACGGGCTTTTTCAATCATTGCAATCGCTTTTTCAAGATCCTCCCAATTTCGTTGCCCTGCCGCTTTTAGGTGGTAAATTTCCGCAGGGATGTTTGCTTCACGGGCAATGGTAATAAGTTCTTCTATAGCTTCCAGTAATTTATCCCCTTCGCTGCGGAGGTGGGAAATGTAGATGCCATTGTGCTTTGAAGCCGATTTGGAAAGAGCGATAAGTTCATCTGTTTTGGCAAAAAATGCAGGCGGGTAAATCAACGAAGTACCCAGCCCAAGTGCCCCTTCTTCCATCGACTGCTCCACGAGTTGCTTCATAAGGGCAAGCTCTTCTGCGTTTGGCGCTCGGTCGTCTTCATCCAGTACATATTTCCGAACGGTGGTAGCCCCCACAAAAGAAGCGATGTTGGTGGAAACTCCTTGTTGTTCTAGTTTTTCCATATTCTCGGCAAAGCTGCTTGGCGTGTCTTTGGTTTTTTCTGGGTGAAAAGGACCAGGAGAACTTCCCTCTCCAAAAATTTCAAGTGTGACCCCTTGCTTGAGGTTGCTCATGGAGCGACCATCTTTCAGCAATGGCCAATATGCCCAGCTCAAGGTGTTGATGAACCCAGGGCTGACTGCCATGCCTTCCGCATCGACAATAGTTTTAGCTTTTTTGGAAGGAATGTTTCCTATTTTGACGACTTTATCACCTTTAATGCCGATATCGGTAGGGATAGCGGGCTTGCCACTGCCATCGTACACCGTTCCGTTTTTTATGAGCGTATCGTAAGGTTTGCAGGCGGCAAAGGCTATTGCCATAAATAAATAGACTAGATTTTTCATGAAGTAAGTGGTTCGAATGTGAATGTGGTTGTTGATAATTCTTTCCACCAAATTAACCAAAAAAAGCAAAACCCTCTCAGGTGAGAAGGTTTTGCTCGGTTCTAACTTTTATCGTTAAAACTAAAGAGTTTAGTTGTTTTTGAAAGCAAAGAAGGGCTAGCTTTCTATAGTTCCTTTCCCAAATAAAGTAAATCGGCCGGGATAAGCTGCTTAGGAGTATTTGGTCCGCTATAATAAGTGTACAGTCCCATTCCCCCTCCTGCATTGAACCATTCAACCCTTAATGGGTATTTTCCTGGTTCAAGTGTGGCTGAAGCACCTTTTTCAATGACTCCATGGTCACCATCGTTGTCGACCAACTCCTTTCCGTTAAGGTAAAGTTTGCTGCCATCGTCCGAGGCAATGTAAAATGTATATTTCCCTGCTTCTTTTATTTCGATATAAGCTTCCATTACGGTGGCAATTTGCTCAGGGCGAGGAAGCTTTACATCATCGAGGTTGAATTCGTGAGCAGTACCTTCGCTTACTGGACTAAGCTTGCTGAAATCAGGCAGAACGGCTGCTTCCGTAGTTTCATAGCAAGCATATTTTACGCCATGTCCATTTCCGCTATTCAATACCCTAAAGTAGCCTACCACTTCTCGGCTAGCTTGCTTTGACCCAACAAAAAGAGCTGCCTTTACAACTGTAGATTTAGAAAGCTGAACCTCTTCGGTATATTCTGGGGATTTGGTACTTGGCACAGAACCATCGAGGGTGTACCTGATTACTCCCATGTCATTTGGGTTTTCTATTTTTAAAGTTGGAATGCTGTCAATAAACAAGCCTCCTGCTGGGTCAAATCCATCTTTTACAGGATAAATGACAGGCTGTCTCACCATTTTTTGTGGGGCGTAAGCTAACTCAGGAGCTGCAAACCCTTCAAATGCTTCTTTCACTGGGCGACCGATCCAGACTAGTGGCAAATCGATTCCCATGCCAAAAGCAGCTGAAGCGGGCAGGTCATAAATATTTACCGGAACTTTGATTTCGTATCCTTTTTTAATCCCTTTTCCGTACATAATCAAAGGGATTTCAATTTCCTCCAAAGTTTCTCCGCCGTGTCCGTTACCTACGCCACCGTGGTCGGCACTTACTATTACTAGCGTATTTTCCATCATTCCTTCTTCTTCAAGGGTAGAAATAATATCTGAAATCAAGGAATCGGCTTTTTCCACAGAAGCATAATACGCAGGTGTTCCATGCCCAATTGCATGTCCCGCATGGTCCACATGGTCGAGGTGCACAAAAGTGAATTGGGGCTTCTTTTCTTTTAGATAAGCAGATGTTAGCGAAGCGGTTTCATCTTCGGTTTTTGGGGAAATATTGTAGTTGACCAAGTTATTGTCGAACAGGTCACCAAATCCATCCCAATGATAAATCGCTCCCATTTCCACCTGAGTATTATTTTTGCGTATGAGCGAGAAAATACTTGGGAAAAACCCTGATTCGTCGCTTACGACAGTGGGCAATACAAACTCATCTTTTCTCCAAGCATTTGAAGTTACGCCATGTTGTTCAGGTCCAGCACCCATAAGCATTGATGCCCAGTTGGGGGACGAGCTGGTGGGCAATACCGAGCGGGCATGAAGTGTGCTCGCACCTTCTTTTATTAACTTGTCAAGAGTTGGCGTATTCGCCGTTTGGATGCCATCGGGGCTCATGCCGTCCACCCCTATGATGATTACATGCTTTAGACCTTCTATTTTGAAGGTTTTTTCTTGAGTTTGGCAGGAGAAAATCAGTGCCGAAAGCCCAATAATAGAGATAATACTAAATAGTTTTCCTTTGTCCATAATGTGAAATTTTTGAAGGACGAAATTAGGAAAAGGCTATTCAGCGAATGCCGAAAGGGGTTTATGATTGAGTGAACGAATCGTAAAGTTATGGGTAAGGTTTTGTTTAGAAATAGCCTTTAAAAAGCCATCACCCCAAGGGTACAATTAACTTGTACCCTTGGGGTGATGGGGAGGTTCTCGATTTTTGCAAAGTTTATTGGGCAAGTAATTCAAACTTCCCTGAAAGAACATCTGCTGAATTTCCTCCAACAAATACCTCAAATTCACCAGGTTCTTGTACAAAGTCTAAGTCGTAGTTGTAAAAGGAAAGTTCTTCTTTTCCTATTTCAAAGCTGATAGTTTTAGTTTCACCTTTTTTCAACAAAACTTTTTCAAAGCCTTTGAGTTCTTTCACAGGTCGGGTTACGCTTCCTACCAAATCCCTAATGTAAAGTTGAACGACTTCCTCTCCATCAAAATCTCCTGTATTTTTTAGGGTTACGCTCACTGTCAATTTCCCTTCAGGCCTAATGCTTTTTGCTGAAAGCTTAAGGTCGAAATAGTCAAAGCTGGTGTAGCTCAAGCCATAGCCAAACGGATACAAAGGGGCGTTGGTAGCATCAAGATAATTCGATCTGAATTTTTGATAATCTACGCCTTCTGGCAAAGGTCTGCCTGTGTTTTTGTGGTTGTAAAAAATTGGAATTTGTCCTACATTTTGAGGGAAAGTAGCCGAAAGTTTTCCTGAAGGGTTCACGTCTCCATAAAGCACATCGGCGATGGCGTAACCCGCTTCTGAGCCAGCAAACCATACATTTAACAGGGCAGGAACTTGTTCATTTTCCCAAGTGAGATCGAGCGGACGACCAGTGAAAACCACTAAAACAACAGGCTTGCCTGTTTTCAGTAACGCTTCAAGTAATTCCCGTTGGGTTTGGGGGATTTGGATGCTCGTACGGCTGCTGCTTTCCCCGCTCATGTCCGATGCTTCGCCCAAGGCGGCAACTACCACATCGGCTTTTTGGGCAATGGAAACCGCTTCTTGGATCATGGCTGCCGCAGATCTTGAATCTCTATTGGCAGTTTTTCCAAAAGCCGTAGCCCTCGTTTCCAAGGTTTCGTCAGCATATACATTTGCCCCTTTGGCATACAAGATTTTTGCTTCATCGCCTGCTACGCTTTTCATTCCTTCCAACAGCGAAATGGAGTTGGCGTGGTCTCCCGCTACGCTCCAAGTTCCCTGCATGTTTTCCTTGTTGTTGGCTATGGAACCTATCAAAGCGACGGTGCTGTTTTTCTTGAGAGGGAGCGTTTGTTTTTCATTTTTCAACAGTACAAACGTCTTCGCGGCAATCTCTCTCGCCTCTTTTCGGCTTTCTTCGGTATAAATTTCCGTTTTAGCCCTTTCCACATCGCAATACTTGTAAGGATCGTCAAAAAGCCCTAATCGCTCTTTGGCTTCGAGCACTCGCCTGCATGCGGCATCTATGTCCTTTTCGGTAACTTTCCCTTCCTCTAGCGATTTTTTTAGCGTGGTCAGAAATCCTTCGCCTACCATATCCATATCTACTCCAGCTTTGAGCGCAAGTGTCGAAACGGTTTGCAAATCGCCCATTCCGTGGTCTATCATTTCATTGATGGCGGTGTAATCTGTTACTATGAAGCCGTCAAATCCCCATTGTTTTCTGAGTACATCGGTCATCAGCCATTTGTTTGCGCTTGCAGGGATTCCATCCACCTCGTTGAAAGAAGTCATCACGCTGCCTGCACCAGCATCAACCGCTGCTTTGTACGGTGGGAAATACTCGTTGTACATCCTGATCCGGCTCATGTCGGTGGTGTTGTAATCTCTGCCGGCTTCAGAAGCGCCATAAAGTGCAAAGTGCTTGAAGCACGCCATCACGGTGTTGTTTTTTGTGAGGTCATCGCCTTGGTAGCCGTGTATCATCGCTTTGGAAATTTGTGCGCCGAGGTAAGGGTCTTCTCCAGCTCCTTCCGCTACTCTGCCCCAGCGGGGGTCTCTCGCAATATCGACCATCGGGGAAAAAGTCCAGCAAATTCCATCGGCACTGGCTTCAATCGCGGCAATTCTGGCGGTGCGCTCAATCGCTTCCATATCCCAACTTGCCGAAAGTGCCAAGGGGATAGGGAACACGGTTTTGTACCCGTGGATCACATCCATTCCGAAAATCAAAGGGATTTTCAACCTACTTTCTTCTACAGCCACTCGTTGCACCTCACGGATCTTTTCAGCGGCTTTTATGTTGAAAAGCCCACCCACTTTTCCTTGGCGGATGCTTTCTGCAATATTTGAGTTGGAGGCTTGCCCTGTGACAATATCGCCTGCGCCCGGCAAGTTCAGTTGCCCTAATTTCTCCTCAAGAGTCATCACAGAAAGTAACGAGTCTATTTTGGGGCTAGATAAGGAAGATGAATTGGGACTGTTGCTGGGAGAGCTACACCCCCATAACAGGATAATTGCGGCAAATGCTATCTGAATTTTTTTCATTGAAGTATAAATTTTAAAAAGATATCAAAAGGTGTATTTCTCCACAAAGAAAGTGTTGTAATGCTTTTTTCTATTCTAACTTGATGATAGGCGATCGTGTAGAAACACCGTTTTCGTTGAAAGCTTCCACCGCAAAAAAGTATTCCTGATCTACCGTGAGGGATTTGAGTTCCAGTTCATTTTTATCGTACACCAACCATGAGCTGTATAGCTTATCAGGTGCAATTCCCCAAAGTACATTGTACCCTTGGCAATTGGCTTGCGTTTCCCACTCAATCATTGCATCTCGTTTGTCGCTTGCCCGTTTGGCGGTGAATTTTTTGATCTGCTTAGGAGCTTTTCCTTCCCCTTTTCCAAAAACTCTCAATCCAGAAATAGCGAGGTTCGGCGTGGGGACTTTGATGTTTTTGTACCGAATAAATCGGGCTTTTTGAGGAGTTCCTAGTTCTACGTAATCATTTGGAACATCCTTGTAATTATTTTTTCGGTCAACTAAAGTGAACCACTGTGCTCCGTCCAAAGAGCCTTCTATGGAGTAGCGGTGCATCAGCCCAGAAACTTTTCCAAAAAACTCAGATTGGTAATCCTGGTAATTGACTTGGATGGCATAGATCATGGCTGGGTTTTGCAAATCGATTTCCAACCATTGCTTATCATCGTTTTCTTCTGCTAGCCAAAAGGATTTGGAGTCTTCATCTACCGCATTTTCAGGACTGAATTTCTCTACAACGGAAGAAGCTTTCATAGGTTTTTTGTAAGAAAGCAGCATCCATTGGGTGAATTTTCCTTGTTTTCCTGAAGTAGCTGGCGCAAAGTGGGGATAATCGCCAAAATAGGTTTCGGTATGCATCAGCCCCTCGTCATCAAAATAGGTAGGGTACATGCAAATTCTTCTTTCCCAATTTACATTGAGCGAAAGCGACATGGAGGCAAAATGCCAATACGTTTCTTGTGGACCAATAACGGTGCTTCCGTGCCCAGCTCCGTTCATAAACCCGCCCGGTTTGTAGGAAACAGGGTTGTTGGGTGCATATTCATACGGACCAAGTGGGGAATCGCTCACGTAAACTCCATCGCCATACACATTAAATTCGGTGCCTGGCGCGGCATATTGCATGTAGTATTTTCCCTCGTGTTTGGTGAGCCAAGCACCTTCCATGTACCCTTTTAGCACCGTATCGGCATGGTTTTCACCAAAGCGCTCCCAACCGTGTTTTTCTCCATCCAGCTTAAACAATTCAACAACTTCATCTGAGGGCTTAAACCGTTGGTTTTTGTCCAATTTTCTCCCCCTAATGGGATAGGTATTGGAAGAGCCCCAAAACATGTAAGCTTGCCCATCGTCGTCAATGAATAAATCAGGATCTTGAAGGTTGTTCAAAATGGATGGAACGGCTTTCCAATCTCCTTTTTTCGGGTTGTCGGTGCATAAAATACTCATCGATCCAGAGGGGTTTCCCGTCACGTACAAAACCGAATCTTTGTAATTGAAAGCGGCTGGGGCATTCGAGCCTTCAAAATACCATTTTTCTGGGGTGATAAATTCCCAATTGTTGAGGTCGGTGGAATGCCAGTAACCCATAGATCGGGTGACAAACATGTAGTATTCATTTCGAAATTCCACTACAGCGGGATCTGCCCCAGATCGGTAAGATATGTTTTTATGGGCATTGTATATCATGTACGTATAATCGATATTGATCGGGTTGCAGTAGGTGCTCGCTTGCGTGTGTTGGGCAAAAGTTGTGGAGCTGATTAGGAGTAAGCCCAAAAGCAGGTGGAGGATAATATGTGATTTGAGTATTTGCATGGTGTGTTAGTTTTTTTTGGTTGAAAAAATCCAAGGGAGCAGTTCGGGTTCGGCAAAGGCGCTGTCCCAGCTGTTGTGGTTGGCTTCAGGGTATATCGTTAGCTTTACATTTCCGCCCTGTTTCCTGATGGCTTCCACCATATTTTCAGAAAAAGCTGGAGGGACAACATCGTCTTTAGCTCCATGAAAAACCCAGAAATCGACCTTTTTGGCATACTTTTTTGCTGAAGCAGGGTTATCGCCTCCGCAAATGGGGAAGGCTGCCGCAAATACATTTGGTTTTCTGCTTACCATGTCGAAAGTTCCCATTCCGCCCATGGAAAGCCCTCCGATATACACACGGCTTTTGTCAACAAAATTTTGCTTGAGGTACGAGTCGAGCAGTTTTAAGGCGAGTGCCATTGGTTTGCTGGGTTTGCCATTTTTTGGAAATGTGAATGTTCTGCTACCGTCTTGGTTTACTTTCCTATCCACAGCTGCCCAATAATTCTCTTGTGGGCATTGAGGGAAAATTACTATTGCGGGAAATTTTTCTCGGTTTTCTTGCTCCAGAAATAGCTTTCCTCCATGGAGAAGCTGCTTTTGGTTGTCATTGCCTCGCTCTCCGGCTCCATGCAAAAAAATCAACAACGGATACTTCTTCGTTTCATCAAAATTTTCAGGAAGGAGTAGGCGGTAAAGAAGTGTGTCGTTTTTTTCAACAAAGACTTTTCTTTCGTAAGCCTCCATATTTTGGGCATGGAGGCTTAATTGGTTAAGATTAAAAGTTATCAGTAGTAATAGAATTGTTCTTTTCATTTTCTTAAGGATGAAAAAATAGGTAAGTGTTGCTTGTTATATTTTTTGGCTGGAGAACCCTAATTTATGCAATCCCTTTTTCACTTCGGGGCATGACATGAACAAATCCCAAATGAAGCCACTTCTGTAATTCTCGATCATGACGGGAATAGGGCCTTGGTCGATGGCCAAATACCTAGGCAACATCCAGTTATTTTCTAAGCTAAAGGCATCGTAAGGGCCATATTTGCCAACCAACGAATCGGTATCTTGGTAAAGGAATTTCAAAAATTGCATGCTTTCATTTGGGGTGTAGGGAAATGAAGAAAGCGCGGCTGTTGGAGAAATTACCCCCAAATCGTTATCGGGACGGTGACCTGCGTAACCTTTCATGGAGTAGCTAGAAGTCAAGCCCCAGCAGTTTTCCCCATAGCCTTTAAAGCCATTTGGGTTTTGAACGCAGTGCTTATAATGGATAAGTGCATGGTTTTGGTTGAGTTTCCAGTAGTCGCCATATTGGTCTTGCAAACCTCTTGGATCAAGCCCGAGGTACGAATAATGCGCCCAGAAAAGTGGCCCTACAGGAGAGTCGTTGGTTTCATAATGATCGAGCACGGTTTCATAGCCTAGGTACTTCCTATCTGTTTTGATCTTCCCATTCATCGCCCAGCCTTCGTGATAGACCGCCGGATCGACAGGGTGGGTAGGCGAAGAAGCCGCCAGCACGTACATAATGAGGCATTCATTGTATCCACGCACATCGAAGTTCATGTCCCAGCCAAAGTTGGGCGACCAGTGCCAATACAGTACGTTTTCGCCTCCTTTGGTATGCCAATCCCATTCTATGTTTTCCCAAAGCTGGTTTATTCTATTTGCAAGTGCTTGCTCCTGTTCGTTTCCTTCTTGGAAAAATTGTCTTGCACATAAAAGCCCTTGGGCAAGAAAAGCCGATTCTACCAAATCCCCACCGTCGTCTTTTTTGCTGAAAGGCTGTACTTTTCCTGTTTCCCCGTTCCACCAATGCGGCCAAACCCCGTGGAAATTGTCGGCTTTTTCGAGGAAGCCAACTATTTTTTCGAACCTTTCTAAGGCTTGTTCTCTGGTGATGAACCCTCGGTGCACACCAACCAAAATGGTCATAAGTCCGAAGCCCGACCCACCAGAAGTGATGATTTCTGGTCCATGGGTAGGGTAAATATTATCCATGTGAAGCCTTTCCCTAGCTAAGCCCGAAGTTGGTTCAGCTCCTTCCCAAAAATATTGGAAAGTTTGGTATTGGACTAAATTGAGCAGCGAATCGTCTGAAATTTGGGTGACTTCAGCTTGTTCCGTCTTTATTTCCGCATTCTTTTTGGAGGTGCAGCTCCAAAAGACGGATGCGCTAAAAAGGAGTATAAGTAAGTTCTTCATGTTTATATTTTTTTTAATAGGTGAATCCTAGTTTTCCCAAGCCATTTTGTACCTCGGGAGCTGACATAAATAAATTCCAAAGAAGCCCTGTTCGGTGATTTTCTATCATTAGAATAATAGGTGCTTGGTCGATAGCGATGTTGGAAGAGGCGTACCAGTTTTCCGAAGCGTTGAAGGCATCATAAAATCCATATTCTCCCCAAAGCCTATCGCCTAAGTGGTAATAAAAGTGGTTCAATGCTTTTGTAGATTCAGCAGGTGTGAAAGGGAAAGAAGAAAGCGCTGCCGTTGGGGTGATTACGCCTAAGTCGTTGGTGGGGGAATGGGCAGAATAGCCATTGTTCCCATCACTTGCTGTTAAACCCCATGAGTTTTCGCTATAGCCAGCATATTTCTTCGGGTTTTGGGAGCAATATGCTTGGTTGATAAGGCTGTGGTTAACTGCCTGTTCCCAGTAATCTGTTTTTGGATCTTTCAAATTCCTTGGATCAAGTCCTAAAAAGGAATATTGCTCAAAGAACAGCGGCCCGCCATAGTCAGGACCAAGAGGAAGTTTGATACCAAAAAAGTCTTTTCCATTTTCCATATTTCCACCTTTCCAACCTTGCTCATACACCTCTGTGGAAATAGAATGGGTAGCCGAAGAAGCGGCAAGAACATACGTGATAAGCGCTTCGTTCCAGCCTCTTATGGTGTGGTTCATTTTCCAGCCAACGTTGGGAGACCAGTGCCAAGTCAATGAATTTTCGCCTTGCGTGTACCAATCCCATTCTACTTCTTCGCACAGCTGATTTATTTTCTCAATCAAAAGTTTTTCCTCAGCTACTTGTTCATCGAGGTATTGCCTTACGGTAATTAGTCCCATTACCACGAAAGAGGTTTCCACCAAATCGCCGCCATCGTCGTCGGGGCTGAAGGGAACAGCTTTTCCCGTAGCGCCATCAAGCCAGTGCGACCAAGCACCATGAAACCGATCGGCTTTTTCCAAAAAGTCGACCATAGTGGTTAAGCGCTCCAGTCCTTCTGCTTTGCTAATAAACCCTCTTTCTATTCCTACTAGGATAGTCATAAGCCCAAAACCACTTCCTCCGGAGGTTACTGTTTGGTTCGATGTATTTCGCTCACGGATTAGTCCGCTAGTAGGGTGGGCGAAATCCCAGAAATAGCGGAAAGTTTGTTGTTGAACCTTGGTGAGTAGCTCTTCTTCTGTGATAATTGGAAACTTCGGAGTGGTATCTACTTCGGTGTAAAATGCCAAATCGTACCCTTCAAAAGGCTCTCCTTCCAGTCCTTTGAGCTTGTCGGAAAGCTGGAACTGATATTTGCTTAGGTAGTTGAGTAAGTTATTTCCCTTGAAAGAAACAGTTTTATCCTCCTCAGAAAAAGTAAGCGTGAGAGCAGGAGCATCTGGCCCGCTCAGCTTCATTGCTTCCTCTACAGAATTTTGGTCTAAAGGAACAGAAAAGCCGAAGGTTATTTGGAAATCCATTGGCGCATCAAGGATGTTGTTCGTCCCTGTTATCTCATCGCCATTTAGGTTGGCCGAAAGAAGTTTGAGCTCTTCTGCTATTGTTTTAAAGCTAATGGTGGTTGCTGCGAAACTTTCCCCATTTGCCCCTTGTAGTTGAGGGCTTATGGTGATTGTATAAACAGTGTTGTTGAGTAATACTCCTGAAGGGATAAGTACTACGTTTTTATCTTCTGACAAGAAATTGAAATCAATGGTTGTGTTCTGTGCACCAGCGCTGAGGGTAATTGCATTTTGAGCCGAAGCTTGGTTGACTGGAGTAGAGAAAATAAGTGATATATTTCTATCTACGGGCATTTCTTCATTATTTCCCAAAAGAACAAGTTCTGAAGTACCCAAAAAGGCTTGCTTTAGTTCGAAAGAGCCAACTTGAGGTTCATCTTTCTTACAAGCCCAGAGAGAGATGGAGATGATAAATAAAAGGACTAGTTTCCTTAAGGACATATCAATTGGGAAATTATAGAATCCCAGCCAGTTCGCTGGGATTCTTGGTGTTAGTGAAAAGTATTTGCGATTTAACCTTGTTACAATAATTATTTTTCTGCGTCGATAATTGCTTGGATTTCAGTCTGACCAAGTGCTTTGTTGAAAATGCGGAGCTCGTCAATCAAGCTATTGTCAGAAAGGTGGCTCCAGCCTGTAAACCTAGGCGCGCCCGAACCAATGGAAAGAATATCGCAACCGCTCCAATCTACCCCAGTGAAGCCGCCTTGGCTAGCTACTTGCCCATCGAGGTATACCACACATTCGGTGCTCGAAATAGTGAATGCAATATGTATCCAATCACCAGCAGCTGGGTCTATATCGGCAGCAGCACCGCCATCAAACCAGCTGTCGGCACTTCCATTTCCCACATTCAATTTCACCCGCTGCATTCCCCCTGCATTTTCCCTAAACAGCCTAAATCCGCTGGTTCTATTGTTCATAGCTGTTGGGTTGGTTTCGTCTGGAGGCCCCATTGTCAAAATCCCTGCTCGATCCGGGTCAGCATTTACCTTATACCAAAAAGCGGCACTAAACTCAGTGTTCATTAAGTTATCGGTGGGCAAGCTTACGTATGCATCGGTTGCACCAGCATATGCTTTTCCTATTTTTCCTGTTTCAAAACCTGGATTACCTGTTTTATTGGCGTTTGTGATTTCTACCAATTCCATATAATCGCCATCAAAAGGCATATAGGCTATTTCTCCATCATAAACAGGTTTGTAAGGAGCAACTTTTTCGAAAGAAACAGAAGAAGTGGTTGCTTTTCCGGCAAGGTCTGTTCCTGTTACAGCCAGTGTGTGCGTACCGTTGGTCAAGTTATCGTACACAAATTCTTCGAGTGCGATACGGTAATCTTTGAACGAAGTAAAGTTATTGATCTCGCTGCCATCGAGCATTACGCTGATAGATGCGATTTCGATGTCATCGACCACCTGAAGCTTGATTTCAATTGGGGTTACGTCTTCTTTCACCCTTATAAGCGTACCTTCCGTCGGGTAGTCGATGGTTACTTCGGGGGCTGCCATATCTGGCCCCGGATCTACGTATGAGATTGGGTCAATTCCCTCGTTGCAGCCCGAGAACAAGGCTAGGGCTAGCGCATATATATATATTCGTTTCATAAAGTTCATTTTCAAATTATTTACTGATTAAGTATTTTCTATTGCTGTCCCAACACTGGAAGTTGGTCCACTTGGTTTTGTGGATAAGGCAAGAATTTTTTGTCTGCGGTGAAAGTTCTGCCCTCGTAGCTTAACTCATCGTATTTTTCTAGCCTTATCATGTCGTAGTAGCGAGTGCCCCATTCCATTGCCAATTCGGCAAATTTCTCGTCCATTACCTGCTGGGTGGTAACACCTGATATCGGTGAAAGTCCTGCCCTTGCTCTTACTAGGTTTACCGCTTCGTCAGCCGAAATGGAAGAACTGGTAGCGCCTTGGGTAAGTGCTTCGGCATGCATCAGTAGTATTTCAGCATAGCGAATACACGTGAAGTTTTTGTTGTTGCCATAGCCTGTACGGCCCGGTGTGAGCTGGTCAGAAGGAAGGTAGTGCTTTCCACTGGCAAATAAGGCTCGGCTGTAATCGTTGATCTGATCTCCTGAAGGGGTAGTGTTCGAAATCCAATCTGGCAGGGTAGCAAATGCTGGATCTGATTTGATTTCAGCAATTCCTCGGTCGGTAAATAGCACGCTTGTTTGTAGCCTGGTGGTTTCACCCCTGTTGAGCATAAACTTGATGTACTTGAGGCTAGGCTCGTAAAATCCCCATCCGCTGCCTGCTCCAGTAACTTTAGGAGTCCAGTTTTGAGGGCCGAAGAAGGCAAAAAGATAGCTGGTGATATCTCCAGAACCCGAGCCGAAATCAGAATATTGAAGCTCTAAAATGTTCTCGTCGTTGAGCTTGCCAGGTACTTTGAAGAGGTTGTAATAATCCGATTCGAGGGCAAATTCTCCTGAACTGATAAGTTGAGAAGTTGCATCTGCTACGCCTTGGTAGTTTTTCAGTTCGAGGTTAGCCAAGGCTTTTATAGCTAAAGCGGTGTATTTGGTTACGCCTCCTTTTATGTCTGTCCTTTTGTTAGGATGGATGCTTGGGAGGTTAGGAATGGCTTCGTCCATTTGGTTAGAAATGTGTTGGAAAACTTCCTCCCTTGAAGATAAACCAGCGACCAACAACTCTGAAGGATCGGAACTGGTTGGGATAAATACATCTCCCCAAACCCTTGCCAGTTGGAAAAGCAAGAAGGCTCTGAGGGTTTGCGCTTCGGCAATGTACTGGTTGGCAACGGCTTCGTTGCTTGCAAATTCTTTGTACAATGCAATTTGCTCCATGGCAGAATGTGCATTAAAAATATCGCGGTAGTAGTTTTGCCAAAGAGAATTATACATCCAGAAGTCCTTGTTATAGTTGAATTTGTCTGTTTCGGCAAAATCTTGCTGATCGCCAAGTCCTCCGTTGTTCACATCGTCGCCTCGTACCGAAATAAGTGGGAATTCTTCCCAGCCCCTGCTTTGGAACTCTGCATATGCCCCTATCAAAGGGAGAATCATATTTTCGGTTTGGGTGTAATCGGTTTCTTCGGTGAATGCCCTGTTTTCTGGCGGCTCGTTAAGCAAGTTTTCACAAGAAACGGCCGTCAATAAAATCAAGAAGATGACCTTTAACTGTAAGAATGATTTTAATATTTTCATCGTCATATTTTCGTTTAAGTGATTGCATAAGAATAAAAACAACCTGTTTTTCTGTAAGGGATTGGCTATCAAAGCCAAGTTTGTTTTTACAAATAGCATGTGCTTAGAATTTAACATTTAGCCCCATGGTGTACACTGCCGGAATTGGATAGGTTTGCCTATCTATACCATCGGAAACTTCTGGGTTAAAACCATTATAGTTGAAAAGGGTAAGGGGGCGCTCGGCTGTAGCGTATATTCTGATGGCTGGCATTTCAGCACCAAATAGCTCTTTGTTCACGAAGTTATAAGCAAGGTTTATATTCTGAATCCTAAAGAAAGAACCATCTTCCACAAAGTAGTCGCTCATTTTTTGGTTCCATCCTTTTCTAAGGCCTTTCGAAGAAGGGTATTCGTTGGAAGTGCCTTCTCCGTGCCAGCGGTTAGTAGCCAAGTCAGCATCGATGTTTCCGTCCGAAGTCCAGATAAGCTCGCCTCGCTTACGGTTAAGTATTTTGTTGCCAGATTGGCCCATGAAATTGGCAGATAGGTCTATATTTTTGAAAGAGACGCCAAAGTTGAAGCCATACATGAGAGAAGGAAGATACGATCCAAGTACCACTCTGTCATCGTCATCTATTGCACCATCGCCATTTTGGTCTACATATTTAAAATCGCCAGGTTCGAGGTTGTTTTCTACTGCTACAGGGTCGTTTTGTACTTCTTCATCGGTTTGGTAAACGCCAGCTATTTCACGGCCATAGAAAGCAAGAAGTGGTTCGCCTACCATGGAGCGTTGGCGGAACTCTGCTGAGCCACCGTCAATATAAGGCTGCCCGTAAAGGTCTCTCACTTCATTTTTTAAGGTGGCAAGGTTACCTCCAGCGTAGTATTTCAAGCCGTTGTCAAGCTCATCGCTCCAGTTAAGCGCTAGTTCAAAACCTGAGTTTCGGATGACGCCCACGTTTCTGAGCACTGTACCGCCTATGGCTGGGATATTTACATTGATGGCTGCATTTTTTGTATCTCGGATGTAGTAATCAGCCTCTATGGATAGCCTATTGTTCAAGATTCTAGAAGAAAGTCCAACGTCCCATTCTTCAGTTACTTCCCAACCTAGGTAAGAAAATGTGCTTGACGTAGTAGTTCCTGAAACCAGCACATCATCTATCGCCGTAGTTACTACCGATGTGGTGATGGCGCCATCGCTGGCACTGATCTTATCGTTGCCAAGCTCTCCCCAGCTAGCTCTCAATTTCAAGAAATCGATAATGTTGTTGCCTACTAAGAAGTTTTCCTCGGAAAGAACCCAACCTGCTCCAATTGTGGGGAAATAACCCCATTTTTCTTGGTATTTAGAGCTTCCATCCGCCCTCATAGTTCCGTAGAGCAAGTATCGGTCATTGTAATTGTAAGAGATTCTGCCAAAGTAAGAGAAGCCGTATTGCCTGCTGCCGTTGTCGCCTACTCCGTCGATCACGATGGTCTCAGATTGTGAGAGATACCATGATTCTTCATTCTCGTAAGGGAAATTAAGCCCTCTGGCTCTTAGTTGCTGCCAAGATTCATCCCTGAAGGAAGTACCGACCATTGCAGTGATGAAATGGCTTCCAATGTCCTTTTTGTAGGTAAGTACGTTGTCCCAAATCTTATTGAAATAAGTTTCAGTGGTTTTGTTCAACGTGGCATCAGCTCTTTGGAAACCGTCGGTAATGTAATAAGGTAAGGCAACATCCCTTATTTCGAGGTTTGTATAACTTTGGTTGTAGGCAGATTTGAATGAAAGTGCTTCGGGAAGCAAGTCAATATTTACATAGAAGTTGGTCAAAAGTTTCCTGATCCTCTGTTTGCTATTGTTGAAGTCCATTGAAGGAAAGGGGTTTTGCCCTCCTCTGTAGCCTAAAAGTTGAGCACTGGCATAATTTGTAGGCCATGCATCTGTATTTTCTTCATCGTAAATAGGTAAGATAGGTACTGCAAAATAAGCTTGGCTCCAAGCGGATTGCTCTTCCTCATATTTAGTTGCTTCACTCCAAATGACATTTCCTCCAATTGTGAGCCAATCATTCGCCTTGTAGTCTATTTTGGAACGTAGGTTGAAACGTTCATATTCATTTTTCATATCGAGGATGCCTTCTTGGGCAAAGTAACTTCCGCCTATGGAGTACGATGCGTTTTGCCCACCACCCGTTATGTTCAGACTGTGGTTTTGGATAGACGCTGGGCGAATAATTTCTTTGTACCAATCTGTATTTACATCCGGCACGTTGGGGTTTACCCGGCTTCTGCCGTAGCGTTGCATGGCATTGAGGATCAATTCTGCATCGGCAGCTGAACCAGACTCGTTGGCCATGTTGGTGAATTGCTCGGCGTTGGCCATTTTCAATATGTTTTGAGCGATCTGTGTGCCGTAATAGCCATCGTAGGTGATTTCAGCTTTTTGATTGTAAGAGCCTGTTTTGGTTTCTATCAACACCACTCCATTTGCTGCCCTTACACCGTAAATAGCGGCTGCAGAAGCATCTTTCATTACAGAGATGGATTGAATATCGTTGGTGTTAAGGAAGTCGATATTATCAAAAAACATTCCATCTACCACATAAAGTGGCGCTTCGTTGTCACTACCGGGATAAGAACCTATGCCACGGATACGGACAGTTGGTGATGCTCCTGGCGAACCGCTACTCACAATTTGGAGACCGGCTACCTTACCTTGCAAAGCTTGCATGGCTTGGCTGGTAGGTGTGTTTACAATGTCTTTTGCTTTTACGGTAGTGATGGAAGATGTGAGATCTTTGGTGTTTGATTCACCATAACCAATGATCACGATTTCTTCCAAGGCCTGAATATCGGGCTCTAGTGAGATGTTGATTGTAGAGCGTTCGCCTACTTGAACTTCCATGGAGCTAAATCCTACATAGCTAAATATGAGAACGTCATCGTTGGAGTTTACCGAGATACTGAAGTTTCCGTTTATATCGGTTACTGTACCGTTTGCAGTGCCTTTAATGAGTACGTTTACACCTGGTAATTCTTCAGCAGTTTCAACGTCTAATACTTTGCCTTGAACCGTGCGCTGCTGTGCGAGTATTTCTGTGAAGCTAAGCAACAGCATACATAAAAGAAATGCCTTAGCAGCATTTACTACTTGTTTATGTTTTTTCATATTTCATATTTTAAGTTAAACTCAGGCTAAGGTAGGTTTTGCTCAGGAGCTTATAAAATATGAAGCTACTACTTCAATACTTCACCGAGTGATGGGGCTTTTTTTTTACCTTTACATCACTACATCATTGTTTATCAACTTACTGGTTATTAATTATTTATAAAGGTTGAAATGTGAGAAAAGTTTGAGTAGTAAACCGAAAAAAAATGCTAGTAGGGAAGAGGCTCTGTTCCAAAGAATTGGTTGAGAACTCAAAAAACGATCATAAAACTAAGAATAGCTCATTATAAATTTTACAAGATTGGTGTCATGATCGAGCTTCATTTTTTTTCTGAGCCTGTACCTTCGGATTTCCACTCCACGCACCGAAATATTGAGCAATGAGGCGATCTCTTTGGAGGAAAGGTTCATCTTCAAGTAGGCGCAAAGTTGGAGGTCTGCGGGGGTGAGGTCGGTAAATTCTTCCTCTAGTTTTTGCAAGAAGTTTTCATGGACTTCACTAAAGCTCTGTTCAAACATTTTCCAATCGTTTTCTGAGGTGATGTCCAAATCGATGTTTCGGATGATCCGGTTGTAGTGCTTGGAAGGGAACCTTGTCCCTAACTCTTCCTTCATCTTTGTCAGCTCCTCTTTCACGGTAATGAGGGTGTTGTTTTTATGGATAAGGGAAAAGGTAGATTTTGCCAAGCGACTGTTCCTTAGTTTGATTTCTTTTCTAAGGTTTTCATTCCTCATTTTAATGAGGCGTTTTTCATTTTCCGCAGCTTCTTTTTCTAGCAAGCGCTTTTGTTCTATTTCATGCTTTTGCTGTATTTTCTTTACCGACCGTTTATTCCATACAAAGCTATAAGTTACCATGAACACAATTAGCAATACATAGAGCATGCGAGCGGCTATGCTCCTGTACCAAGGTGGGTTTACAGAAAAGCTAAATGTAACCTCATCTTCCTGAGTTCCATCGGTAGGGACTATGCGCAGCGTGTACTGCCCGTGCTCTAAGTTCTGAAATACAAGTTCTTCTTGGTTTTCCAAAATAAACCATTGGTTGCTATTACCTTCTAGCTTATAGCGGAAGCGAACATCGCCGACAAACTGAGGGAAGGAGAGCTGAATGCTTAGGTCATTGAAGGTAAAGGGGATTTTGGGATCGGGGTTTTGTAAAGAAAGTGGGTTTCCGTTTTTGTCAGAGAAAGTAAGCTTTCGCAAAAAAATACGAGGCTTCCAGTCGGAAAAGTTATCTGCCCAAATTTTGTCGAAAACGGCGTATCCATTATCCAAATAGATAAGCGTGAACCTTGAGTCAATCGTGTACACATTTTCATGCCCGGGGATGAGGTATCCATTTAAATCGCTCAAAATGGTGCCATCTACTTCTACTACGTGGTTTTCATCCATAATTGCCCGCTGGCATTTTCCATCATTGAACACCCAATAATTATTCTTATGGGTTTTGTAGAAATGTGCAGAGATGGAGAAATTTCCAAGAGAATTATTCAAATAGTCTACGGGAAAAAAACTGTTTCGGACCTCATCGTAATACACAAACCCTGAGTCGGCACTAAAAACCAGCTTGGTATCTAGCGAGTTGATGTAGGTTTTAGTTTTTGGGAAAAAAGACCTTATCTCTTCTATTTGGGTGAGCGAGTCGTTTAGCTCTAACCTAAATAGCCCTTGGTGATGGTGCGAAACCCAAAGAATATCTTTTCGCTCAAACGCGACTATTTTGGACAGTTTGTCGAAGCCATTTATTTTATGTGAATATTTCCAGCTTCCCCTTTCTTTTTTGTACACATATAGGCCTGTGTAGCTGCCTTGTACAATGTAATCTCTATCAAATGGAAATTGCTGAATTTGGTATCCGCCTGTAATGTCTGAAATCTTTCTTAGCGTATTTCTTTCTATGATATAAGTTGCGGAGTTGTGCCCGCAAAAGAGCGTGCTGTCTATCACGGATAACTCCCAAACTTGCCCTTGTGAGCCTGGGATGAGGGAGAAGCTTGATTGTGGAGCATATTTTTTCTCTAGGTTTTTATAAAAGACGCCCCTGTTGGTGCCCAAATAGAGCTGGTTTTGGAAGATTACAGAGGAATACACCGAACCAATGTTCCCAAATAGATCGGTGTTGTAATAAAGGGGCGAGTTGATTTTGATCAAATCAATACCGTTATCAAGTCCAACCCACAAATTATTTTTTTTATCTAGCCAAAAGCTAAGTACCGTGTTGTTGTTGAGCCCTCCCTTTTCTTTGTTTATCTGTGCGACTATTTCACCTTTACTATTTAAGATATATACTCCTCCCAAAATAGTCCCAACTGCATACAGTTCATCATCGATCTTGATGCCTCTGTTTATTTGATGGTCTTTAAGAACTTGCTGGGCGGGTGTGTCCCATTGGTTAATTCGACCGTTTGCATAGAGGTAAAACCCATTGTTTTCTGTGCCTATCAATATGCTCGACGAATCGGCAAAAGGGACCATTATATTTACCCGCTTATTGATGAGGGCTTCGCTGTTTGGCAGCAAAACGGGTTGCTTGTTTTTTACTTCAAAAATCCCCTTTTCTACAGAGGGAATAAACAACCTATCATTGACCAAGAAAGGAGGGAAGATGACTCCTTGCCCTGAGATTATTTTTGTCGTGGTGTTGCCATCGTAAAGAAAGGTGATGGAAAAGGTCTGGAAAATAATATCATCTCCAAACTTGGTGATCCACCAAATATCCTCTTCACCAAAGTCATTTTCTGGTAGGCTATCGGATAAGGAAGTGTATGACAAATTGAATTCGTCATCAATATTCCAGTAGCCAAACTCCCCTAAGGATCCGCTGTAAATCCTGTCCCCATCTGCAAATACCGAGCGGATGATGGGAGATCCGGGCAGATTGTATTTTTTCCATCTCAGCCCGTCGTACTGCAATAACCCATTTGAATTTCCTACATAAATAAAGCCCCTATCATCCTGCGTGATCGACCAGTTTTGGTTACCAGCCTTGTATTCTTTTTTGGTGAAATGCTTAATGAACGGGATGCCATAATTGAAAAGGTCGTTCCCATTTGCTTTCGTGGCGAAAACAATTGAAAACAGGATTAAAAAATTAAATGAAAAGCTTTTTACAAGCTTGAGGTTTTGCATTATGCTTAAAAATAAGGGTTGAGTCAATTACCATCATGATTAACTCAAATATACACTTAATCGTTTTGAACGAGCAAAGCTTACGTATCCTAAACTAGCTTTTTAGGCTTAATTTATGCATTTTCAATTATTGATCGGAAATCATACTTTTGGGACTATGCTTATAGAAAAGAAAATCCCATTAAATCGAATTATCCAAAATACGTGGAAAAATGTGCTAGTAGTGACTGTTTATTCAACGATCATTACCGTTGCTAACCAGTACTATGGGCAAGACTACCTTAAATTCCCTTCCACTATTCCCGGGATAATGGGTACGGCGCTTTCGCTTTTCCTAGGTTTCCGAACCAACTCTGCTTATGACAGGTGGTGGGAAGCCAGAAAGATATGGGGAAGCATAGTGAACGATTCGCGTACGCTGGCTAGGCAGGCCGTCACATTTTTGGGTAGTGCCGATCACAAAAATGCAGAAGAGATAAAAACCATTGTATATAGGCAAATTTGTTGGTGTTATTCCTTGGCAGGTACATTGCGAAAGCAGCCTCTGGGCAAATATTTTAAAGAGTTTTTGAACGAAGAGGAAATTGCTGGAATAAGCGGAAATACCAACAGGCCTAATGCGCTTTTGCAAAAGCAAGAGGTTCATTTGAAAAAGCTTCAACAGCAAGGGGAAATGCATATGTTCGAGCTTATGAAAATGGACGAGACCCTTAGGAGGCTCTGCGATTCTATGGGTAAGTGCGAACGGATAAAAAACACGGTTTTTCCCACTCAGTACAGCTTTTTTATTCATTTTTTCATCATGGTATTTATTTTTATCTTGCCTTTTGGCATGGTCGATTATGCCAAGTACTTCACTATTCCGCTCACTGGCTTGCTCGCCTTTATTTTCCTGATGATAGAGACAATTGAGGTTTTGCTGCAAGACCCTTTTGAGGACCGCTCGAACGATACGCCTATGACAGCGCTGAGCCGAACCATTGAAATAAACCTCAAGCAGCAACTTGGCGAAATGGATACTCCACCAGCCATTACTCCTAAGCAAGGGGTTTTGATGTAAATGCTTAAAAGCCAATAATTAGGAATTGAGAAATGGTTGTGTGGCTAGCTTTTACCTTAGGTTACTGGTGAGTTATCAACAAAAAAAGCACGTTTTTTTTGTTCACTAATTGGAAGATTCCGTAAATTGAATGATTATTCCTGAAGTGGTGTTTAGTAATTGTAAAAAATAATAATGGGGTGTATACCCTTTTAATAGGTGATTTATACTACTTGGGGTTTTGCTTATGATTTATTCTGATTCAATTCCAGTATTATAAAATACCTTTGCAAGATTCCATTTTAACAGCTATACGTTTTCATAACATCATAAACTAACTTAATGGCGGAAAATTTCAGAAGGAATACAGAATTGCCCGAAGTTGTTTCGCAATTCGAGCAAATGCTAAAAGAAAATTCGGTTGTTTTCTTCGAGATCAATACCTACGAGCAGCTTGTGGAGCATTATCTGGAAGATGGCGATACCTCTAAGGCGCTCCAAGTCTGTGAAATAGCTGAGGGGCAATACCCCTTTTCTACAGAAATTCTTTTGTACAAAGCACGGATATATTCATTCGATAATCAGTTTGAAGAAGCATTCGAGGCTATAAATAAAGCTATTTCCCTCCAGCCAACCGATTCAGAACTCTTACATTTCCAAGGAAATCTTTATTCGATGGTGAGCGATTATGACAATGCCATAGATAGCTATGAGCGCGCATTGCCTTTTTCGGAAGAACCAGCGGAGGTTTTGTATAGCATTGGCTACATCTATCAGAGCCAAATGAGGTATTCAAAGGCCATAGGGTATTATAAAAAGGCACTTAAGCAAGATTTGGAACATGATGATGCACTTTTTGAGCTATCGTTTTGCCTCGATGCACTTGGTAACCTAGATGAATGCCTCGACTTTTTCAATGAGTTGATAGAAGAGGACCCTTACAATAGCTTGGCTTGGAATAATTTGGGTATTACCTATGGGAAGTTGAACCGCTTCAAAGATGCTGAAAAAGCATTTGAATATGCGGTACTGATAAATGATGATTTTGCCAATGGGCATTTCAACCTTGGCAATACGTATATGAACCTCAAGCAGTTTGGAAAGGCTTACGAGCAGTTTAAGCGAGTGCTAGAGGTAGAAGGGGCAAGTGCAGAGATTTATTGCTACTTAGGGGCGAGCTTAGAAGGGCAAGAAAACCTAACTTCGGCATTGAGGTACTTTAAACTTTCGATGGAGGAAGATAAAGAATACGAAGATGCTTGGTATGGAATGGGCATGTGCCTGAGCAAGCAAGGGAAATGGTTTGAGTCCATTCATTTTTTGAAAAAAGCTTCTGACCTGAACCCTCACCAAATGAAATATTTCTTGGCTTTGGCCGAGGTAGAATATAATGTAGGAAATACTATTTCAAGCTTAGAATATTACGAACGTGCTGCGGTGTTAGACCCTTCAGAACCGAATATTTGGCTTAATTGGTCCTTTATTTATTATGAAGAAGGAAATACATTAGAAGCAGTGGATGTATTGCTAAGAGGACTGGATGAAATTGCAGATAATGCAGATTTGCTTTACAGGGCTTGCGCGTATTTGATAGTGGAAGGTAAGTATGTAGAGGCTGCAGACTACCTCGAAACAGCACTTTTGCTCGATTATGACAAGCATACCCAGCTGTTCGAATTCTTTCCCGAATCCCAAACCCAAAAAGCGATTCTCAAGATTATCCAGCAATATAAAAGCTGAGTTTCTTTATAATTTTATTTGAAACCTTAGAAAGGCTAGTTTAAGACAAATTAGAAGCTGGAGGTTAGAGGTTTGAAAAAAATAACCTTTTGACGTTTTAGTTTTTTAACCCCTGATTTTTAGCTTCTAATCTCCTTACTTTCAGTCCTAAGCTTTTCTATTGTACGAATTATCAAGTAGGTTTCTAAAAAGTCTAAGTAGATAATCAAACCTCTAAAGCTTTTATTTGGCATGTACCCCAATTAGGTAGGATAACCTAACTACTTTCGCATTTTCGCCCGACTGTTACTACCTTAGCGCTTCAAAATTTTAAAAAACTTCGAATCATTGTGTTTGGAGGCTTGCCAATCTTTGTTTTTTTAGATTGTTCAAAGCCTAAATAGAAACTATACTGAGTAGATGAACTATCATTTGAATCAAGTTCCTGAGCGTGAAGTAAAACCGCGTAATTACGGTCTTACCATGGCAATGGACAAAGGACTTTCCCTCAGGGAAGCCGAAGATATGTTGGATTCTTCGGGCGAGTATATTGACATTATTAAGCTCGGTTGGGCTACTTCCTATGTTTACCCCAAGCTTCAAGAGAAATTAGATTTGTACCGCTCAGCGGGCTATCCGGTTTATTTTGGGGGTACACTGTTTGAAGCTTTTGTGGCCAGAGGTCAATTTGAAGATTACATTAGGGTGCTGGAAAAGTACAAAATGACCCATGCTGAAGTATCTGATGGTTCTTTGGAAATGGAGCATGATGATAAGCTAGGATATATCAGCAGGCTTTCCGAGTATGTGACGGTACTTTCGGAAGTAGGCTCAAAAGACGCTGAAAAAATCATCCCTCCGTACAAGTGGATTCAGCTAATGAAAACCGAGCTGGAAGCGGGTGCATGGAAAGTGATAGGTGAAGCTAGAGAAGGTGGAAACGTAGGTTTGTTCCGTTCCTCAGGAGAGGTTCGTTCGGGTTTGGTAGAAGAAATTCTTACCCAAATCCCAGGTGATAAAATCATTTGGGAAGCTCCGCAAAAAGCGCAGCAAGTTTGGTTTGTAAAACTGCTTGGTGCAAATGTTAACTTAGGAAATATAGCTCCAAATGAACTAATTCCTTTGGAAACGATACGTTTGGGCTTAAGAGGCGATACGTTTGACCATTTTTTAGGTAAGTGCTGAAGTTATTAAGAAGTTCAAGAAAGTCCCATGGAAGTAGTTTCATGGGACTTTTTCAAATCTTACTGTCCAAAGACTGGAATGTCAATGCCAGCCTGTTTACCGCTTCCCGAATTTCTTCTTCGTTGAGCGAGGCAAAGCCTAGTCGCATTCCCTGTAGCATTACCGGGTCATTTTCTTCTCTGTCCCAGCAATAATCGGCAATGGCCAAGTTTTGCGTTGCTGCTTCTTTCCTAAGTTCGTCCCAGCTATAAGGTTTTTTAAGCATTGCCCAAACCGCCATACCGCCTTCCGGAATTTCAAATTCAAAATACTTGCCTAGCTTTTCCTTCAGCAACGAACAAAATAAATCTCTTCTGTCCTTATAGATTTTTAATGCTTTCTTGCTGTGCCGCTGTACATCTCCGTTTTTTATCATTCTTGCCATCACTGCCTCCAGTAGCGCATCCCCTTGCCGGTCGATGATCCTTCGGTAGCGGGCCGCTTCGTCTACAAAATTGGAGGGGGCTACCATGTAACCGACCCGAATGGCGGGTGCTACTATTTTGCACAAAGCTCCAATGTACACCACATTCCCCTGTTCGTCCCCGCTTGCCAAAGGAAGAATGGGTGCGTTATTGTAATGAAAATCGTAGTCGTAATCGTCTTCAATGATGGCAAAGTTGTATTGCTGGGAAAGCTCCAATAAATGCATCCGCCGCTCCGCCGAAAGGGTGACTGTAGTGGGGTGATGATGGTGCGAGGTCACGTACACCGCCTTTATGTTTTTTTGCTGGCAAAGAGCTGCAATTTCATCGGTTATTAATCCCTTATCGTCCACATTTACCTTGTTCAAAACCCCACCCGATTCAATAAAAGTTTTGTTGGCTGAGCGATAATTGGTAGTTCCCACCACAATGTTGCCTTCGCTTTCCAAAAGTAGTTTTCCGGCAAGGTAAATACCCATTTGGCTTCCTCGGGTAATCAAAATATTTTCTGACTGAATAGCTAAGCCCCTGGTTTCATTCAGGTAGCTAGCCAGCGTTTCCCTTAGTTCTCCGTTCCCATAAATAGAGCCGTAGGTCAGTAGCTTTCGGTTATACGATTTCTGGACGATACTCCGATAGGTTCGGGCAATTTCTTCAATGGGGGCAATACGGCTATCGGGTACGCCATCGTCTAAAGTGATTACCCCTTCTTTTTGGGCAGTGGAATCTGGTCTGTTCAGATGGGCTTTTGAGTGAAAAGAAAAACCTGCTTCTTTTTTGGGTATTTCTGCCTTTTTAGAAAAATGCTCTTTTGCGATTGTCCGTGATTTTACGATCGGCAGAGCAGTATTTACAAACGTTCCTTTTGCCGGTTTAGACTCTAGCCAGCCTTGCGCCATAAGCTCGTCGTAGGCAGCAACAACTGTTTTTCTGTGGATGCTAAGTTGCTCGGCCATCAGCCTCGATCCGGGCAATTTGGTAGCAGGCGATAACTTTCCCTGTTTTATCAACTGAATAAGCTGGTTGCACAATTGGATATACACAGGGGTGCCTATTTTTCTATCTAGCTGGATAATGGTGCTGTAGGGAATCATAACCGGACTATTAAGTATGTTAAAACTGGATGCTTTAACTGCGCCACTAAGCTATTATTTTTGACGTGTTATTCAAAACACCTTTTGATATGAAAACTCAGCATCAGTATAACCTGAAATTAACCTGGACGGGAAACCAAGGGGATGGCACCAGCAATTATAAGACCTACGATCGAAGTCATACGATTGCAGCCGAAAACAAATCCGCTATTTTATGCTCGTCTGATCCCGCATTTCGGGGAGATAAAACCAAACATAATCCTGAAGAATTGCTACTAGGCTCAATTTCGGGCTGCCACATGCTGTGGTATTTGCATCTCTGTGCCACATCAGGCGTGGTGGTAGTCGAATATGACGATGATCCTATTGGGATGATGGTGGAAGAAGCGAATGGCAGCGGGCATTTTACAGAAGTGGTGCTAAAGCCCCATGTAGTAGTAGCCGAAGCATCGATGATAGCCAAGGCGAACGAGTTGCACCACCAGGCAAACAAGCTTTGCTTTATAGCCAATTCTTGCAACTTTCCCATAAACCACGAGCCAGTTTGTGTGACTAAAAACTAATTGTTTACCCAATAATTTAAAAAAAATGTCAACGTACGAAACAACCCCTTTGAACAAAGTAGTAAGAGGGCCTAAAAGAGCCACTTACGATAAAGACCAGATCAATGAGATTTTGGATGCCAAGTTCCTTTGCCACATCGCTTATACCTGGGAAGGAAAAGCAATAGTGATCCCCACGGCATACGGTAGGGATGGCGACAAAATTTACATCCACGGTTCTTTGAAAAACAGAATGATGTTGGGGCTACTTGAAGCGGGGGAAGCCTGTATTTCCGTCACCCATTTGGATGGCTTGGTACTAGCCCGCTCCGCTTTCCACCATTCGGCAAATTACAGATCGGTGAATGTGTTTGGGAAAGTGAAAAAGCTGGAAGGGCGAGAAGAAAAAATGGAAGCCCTAAAGTGTATCCTCAACCATATGATAGACGATCACTGGGAGAACATAAGGCAGCCCAACGAAAAAGAGCTAAACGCTACGCTAGTAATGGAAGTGAGCATGGATTCCGCTTCGGCAAAAATACGAGCAGAGGGTGCGATAGATGAAAAAGAAGACCTCGGCTTACCAATTTGGGCTGGGGTAGTCCCTATTGCAGAAAAAGCAGCTGAGCCTGTCAGGGATGAACTGCTATCGGATGATATTGTTATTCCCGAAGCGGTTACTCGGTATTTTGAAAAAAATAAGTAAAAGATAAAAAGCTACTTTATACAAATAGCATATGACACCAATTCAAGATTTACTATTGTTCGGGTTAGCAGCATTGATTATGGTACTAACCCCAGGACCAAATATGATTTATTTGATTTCAAGGTCCTTGTCTCAAGGGAAGAAAGCGGGAATTATATCCTTATTAGGAGTGATGTGTGGGTTTTTGTTTCATATACTCATGGTCTCATTTGGGTTGACTACCATCTTTTTTGCCGTGCCTTATGCATTCGTTACAGTTAAGTTTTTTGGGGTGGGATATCTTTTGTATTTGGCGTATAACTCTGTAAAATCAAAAAATACGATTTTCAATGCTGATGAAAATATGCGAGCAGACAAACCTTTGAAGCTATTTAATATAGGATTGCTGACCAATGTGCTGAACCCGAAAATGGCCGTGTTTTACCTTTCGCTTTTCCCCCAGTTTATAAAGCCTGAATACGGTTCTATCTTTGGGCAGAGTTTACAGCTAGGTGTTGTTCAAATACTCATCAGCTTTACCGTAAACTTCCTAATCGTAATCTCTGCGGCAAAAATGGCAAGTTGGTTTTCCAAAAAGCCAATTTGGCTAAGGGTACAAAAATGGTTTATGACTTCGGTGTTGACTGGGCTTGCGGTGAAGATGTTATTTGCGAAGGCGAGGTAGTTTTTTAAGTGGAAAGCTCAAATCTATCTATAGATTTGGGAGTGCTTGAGATATGGCAACTATCTATTCAAGTTTGAATTCATACTCTTTTTGCTTCCAAGAAGATATCGATATCGTAGCTTTTGAGTAGATGTTTTGATGAATATCGCCATTGATATTAAAAGTAATTCTAAACCGGAGACCATAATGGTTTAATACAAGAGAATTATCAATATGAGGGTAAATAGAAATATTGTCAATGATGGGGTTGTTCTGGATATTCTTTAAATCATTTTTCAAAGTATGGTACAAAGTGTCATAATGAAGACCTTGGAGAAGGGTTCTTTTAGAGTCTAAATTATTTTCATACTTTATAACTAAGTCTTTTTTTAGTACATAATTGACTTTGTTTATTTGCTTTTTAATTGAAGGGTCAATGTATAATCCTGAAGTGTTAGATCTGTCTTTTTGATTTAAATCATCTTTGTAATTAAGATAATTAAGTTCAGGAGATAGAAAGGAGATTGTAAAGTTTAACTCATTATTTAGATTGTTGATAGAAGGTTCAGCTAGGCTTATTTCAATTGGGACTTGCCAGATTTTTTGGGCTTGATTGACTGTTTGAGAAAGATAGAAGTTATACTTATTTTTAGCTGAGTCTAAAAAAGAAAACTCTTCTGAGGACATGCCAAAATTATTGGGAGAAAATGAAATTGTATTTTGTTTGTTTTTTAAAAAGTAGATATTGAACTCATCTGATGAGTTTCCCAGATTATTTTGAGTCTTTTTTTTACTTTCTAATTTTGTTCGGTTTATTATAATAATTGGAATGTTTGATTCTCTGTATTCAAGATTAAATATTTTATGGCTTGTTTTGCTGGTCTTGCTATGAATTATTTCAACCCCTTCTACAAGGTTGATCAATTCATTGTATCGTGCTTGATATATTTTAGTTTTGTTAGATATTATGCTATAAAATTCATTATTAAAGTTTAAAGCTGCATAATCTTCTGGAAACCCTTCTAATCCTCTTTGTCTGATTGCTTGGTACATATAAACATGGTTGATAAAATAGGATATATGATTTTGCAGGTACTCATCAGCTTGGGCTAGATGAATTTTTTTTTCAATAATGTCCACTATTGCCAAATAATTAGGAAGTATGACCATTGAGTCAAGATTATCTCCTACATATTGGTTTTGAAGCATATCAAAAACAGATTTGTTTTTTTCTAGCCTGATCAATATTGGCCAGTAAAACTCTTCTAATTGTCGTGTTATATAAGAGCATGTTTAAATTTTGAAAAGAGCCGGGCAGGCTAAAACTTTGTAGTGACGAAACAACAAAGTTTATGGAAACAGGATATACCCGCTTGACCTCCCGGCAATGGCAATATATAAAAGAATATCTTCCCGTGGAAAGGAAACGCAAATATGACCTCAGGGACGTGGTGGACTCGATCTTGTACTGCATGCGCAGCGGACAGCAGTGGCGCAGCCTCTCGGGCGAGGGACGCCCTCCTTGGAATGTGGTATACTATTATTTCCGCAAGTGGCAGGGGGACAACACGCTTTTTCGGCTGAACGCGGCACTCAACCAACTAGAGCGCAAGAGGAAGGGCAAGAAGGCGACCCCGAGCATGCTTTCCATTGATAGCCAGTCGGTAAAGTGCGCGCCTTTTATCGGGCAGGACACGGGGCTGGACGGCAACAAGAAGGTGAACGGGAGAAAAAGGCACGTCATCACCGATACGCTCGGGCTGGTATGGGGAGTGGTCGCCACTGGCGCCAACGAGCATGACGGCACGATAGGGCAACGGGTGGTGGAGCCCCTCTTGGGCTACCTGCACAGGATGGAAAAGATCCTGGCAGACCAGGCCTATAAAAAGAAGTTCACCGGATGGGTAGAGGACAACATAAGGGGCGTAGAGGTCGAGATATCCTCTTGTCCCCCAACCCCCAGGGGCTTTGTGCCCATCAAGTGGAGATGGGTCACCGAGAGGACATTCGGCACGTTCAATTTCTTCCGGAGGCTGTCCAAAGACTATGAAAAAACTACCAAAAGCCAAGAAGCTTGGGTTTTATGGCAAAACTGCCAAATAATACTTAATAGGATCAAAAAAATGCCTATTTAAAATTTTTAAACATGATCTAATTAAGTCTTGCCCTATTAAGGTCTTTTTCATTGTCTGTATTGATACTTTCAACTTGGAGTATGGAGTCATTTCGAAGTTGGGCATTGATTTTTTGTAACTCTACTTCATAGCTTTTGCCCAACAGTTGAATTTCATTTTTTAGTTCAAGGTCTTTTACATATTCTTCAAGAAGTTTTTGGGTGCTATTGTCCTTTTCTTTTTGTATCTCATTTAACCTTGCTTCATGTATTTTATTTAGACTGTCAATTCTTATTTGATTAATGGTTTGTGAGTGTTGTAGGTTTTCTGAAGAGATGTATCCGAAATAAGCAAGGGCTCCTCCTACTATTATTGTAATGAAAAGGTTGTTAAACAGTGACATTAAGATGATGTGCTTTAAACTGCTTTTTTTAGGCTCGCCAGGCATTATATTACAAATTAGGGTTGTTTTATTGTAAGTTCACCTTGTTAAGGTAGAAAAATATTATTTGCTTAACAAGCTTATTAAGAAGATGAATTATAAAGCACGATCTTTTAGCCAAAATTCACTTCATAGCAGGTGCTGTCATTATGCCTCCGCTAAAATCTTTAGCCTCCATGAGCCGATTATATTAGTTATTCGGCTCATGTATACGGAGTTAATGAGCCCATTAAATCATTTATTCGGCTCACAACCTTTTCGGCATTCACACTTTTGAGCCAAAACCTATAATTTACTGTAGGGCATAAAAAAATCCCCAAGGA
The DNA here is from genome assembly GCA_034044135.1 of Flammeovirgaceae bacterium SG7u.111. Classification (NCBI taxonomy): domain Bacteria; kingdom Pseudomonadati; phylum Bacteroidota; class Cytophagia; order Cytophagales; family Flammeovirgaceae; species Flammeovirgaceae bacterium SG7u.111. Next base: position 240,990 of record CP139021.1, read on the forward strand.
AAAACTTCCTTGGGGATTTTTAGTACCAGGAGTGGGACTTGAACCCACACGACCTTGCGGTCACAAGATTTTAAGTCTTGCGTGTCTACCAATTCCACCATCCCGGCAAATGGTAAAGTTACAAAGGAAAAAAATAAGCCCAATTCTTTGAATTGGGCTTAGCGAGCGGGAGACGAGACTCGGACTCGCGACCCCCACCTTGGCAAGGTGATGCTCTACCAACTGAGCTACTCCCGCTTGTTCCTTTTTTTTAGGTGTGCAAATATAACAGAACAGATTTCAAAACCACAAAAAAATCTAGCATAATTTTTTAAATTTTTCTGTGGACTATTCCTAGAATGCCGACCACGTTGCTAGTTGTTGGAAGAAAGATATTGCTACTGAGGGTTTTATGGCAATGCTGAAAATAACACCAAACAAAGCTCCATAGAAGTGCGCATCGTGATTTATATTATCCCGCCCTTGTTTTGACTGGTAGTAAGAGTAAATGAGGTACAGCGCTCCCATGATAAACCCTGGAATGGGGAGGGGGATGAACATGAGGTAAATTGGGCTGAGCGGGTTGAACATGATGGAGGCAAAGACCACCGCAGACACCCCACCTGATGCGCCCAGTGAGTTGTAATTAGGATTGTTCCTATGCTTCAGATAGGTCGGAATATCCGATACAATCACCCCAACCAAAAAGAGCAAGATGAGATAATAAGATCCTGTTGACCCAATTTCTCTGTACAGCAGTGCTTCCATGAGGCTACCGAAGAAGTAGAGGGTGAACATATTGAAAAAAAGGTGACCGTAACCGTTATGAATAAAGCCAGAACTGACCAAGCGGTAATATTCCTTGTCACGCTGTACCCTATACGGATTCAACATCAGTTTGTAATAATATTCGGGCTTTTGCCAAGCGGCAAGGCTGGCAACTACTATGACTATGATTAATCCTAAGGTGATTGAAATACCCATATGTTTTATGTTGTTTTTTTACATCGATAGAACCTGTCCCCAAACTTACTCAGTTCATTTCAGAATAAACAATAAACCCCATTGCTAGTAGCAATAGGGTTTGTGTTTGGTTATTGTGAAAAATGTGCTGAAAGGCTTCATATAAAGCCTTTGTATCATCCTAAATAAATTGATTGATGATGTTTTCCAAGTACTCTTGTTTCCCACTTATCAACTCTGGCTCTCCAGCTTTTTGAGCTATCTTCTGAAGGTCTTCTAGCGTAAGCTCGCCATTTTCAAATGCCTTGCCATTTCCCGAATCGAAGGTAGCGTACCTATCTTCCCTGATTTTTTTGTAGTCAGAGCTTCCGAGCATTTTATCGGCAATGATAAGCGCACGAGCAAAGTTATCCATACCGCCAATGTGGGCATAGAAAATATCAGCCAAGTCGGTAGAGTTTCTTCTTGTTTTGGCATCGAAGTTTATTCCACCGCCTTGCAAGCCACCAGCCTCTAGGAACACGAGCATCGCCTGTACCAATTCGTAAAGGTTCACAGGGAATTGGTCAGTATCCCATCCGTTTTGGTAATCGCCACGGTTGGCATCCATGCTGCCTAGTAGGCCGGCATCGGCTGCAACTTGCATTTCGTGTTGGAAAGTATGGCTCGCCAAGGTAGCATGGTTCACTTCCAAGTTCAATTTGAAATCGTCCAACAAATCGAACTCTCTCAAGAAACCGATTACGGTAGCCGAATCGAAGTCGTACTGGTGCTTGGTTGGTTCCATAGGCTTAGGCTCTATTAGGAAGTTTCCTGTAAAGCCATTTTTCCTAGCATAGTCTTTTGCTGTGTGTAGGAAGCGGGCCATGTGCTCTCTTTCACGCTTCATATCCGTGTTGAGCAATGACATATACCCTTCTCTACCTCCCCAGAATACGTAGTTTTCACCGCCCAGCGCGATGGTTGCATCTAAAGCGTTTTTCACCTGTGAAGCGGCAATAGACAATACCCTAAAATCGGGGTTGGTAGCTGCACCGTTCATAAAGCGAGGGTGAGAAAAACAGTTAGAAGTACCCCAAAGCAATTTTACTCCCGATGCTGCTTGTTTTTCTTTCGCATAACCTACGATCGTTTGCAAGCGGCTTGCAGACTCCGAAAGGTTTGATCCTTCGTTCACCAAATCGTAATCGTGGAAGCAGTAGTAAGGAGCGCCTATTTTTGTGATAAATTCAAAAGCGGCATCCATTTTATCTTTAGCGCTTTGTACCGCATCGCTGCTAGTGAGCCAAGGGAAGTTTTTGGTACCTCTGCCGAAAGGATCGCCACCGTCTCCGCAGAAGGTATGCCAGTAAGCTACGGCAAATCGCAAATGATCTTTTAGTGTTTTTCCACCCACTACAAGGTTTTCGTCATAATATTTGAACGCCAAAGGGTTGGTCGATTCCTTTCCTTCAAACCCAATTTTTCCAATTCCTTTGAAGAATTCTTTTTCTCCAGTTACAATGCTCATAATGATGAAATTTTTAAAAATAAGATATATATACTTAAAAAATTAAGGGGTTATTGCGCTGCTGGTTTCTTTACTAGTGCTATTTCCCGAGTTAAGTTTATGTTAGAAATTGACCTTACAATAATAGGTCATTATGCCCTTTCCTCAATTACCTCATTAGCAGAAAATTGGGATGAATTGTGAAAACAAAGTTGTTGATGTTTTTTGCTATTTCAGTAACATAATACGTTTTCGAAAAACTCTATTGCTAACTTTTCTATTTTCTTAGCACTATACTTAAGTGCGTGTTTAATATGTTTTTTACCGCATTATGCACAGAAAATAAAGGGCAAACTTGAGGGGATTGATTCTTTTTTAGCCCAAACACTCGTTTTTAGTTTTTGCTCTTTTCTTGAAATGCGAATGCTAGATTTGTTTAAAGTTAAGCTTTAATGAGTAAAGTTTTCTTTTACCAAAGCCATGATTTCTTGTAGCTTTCTGCTACACTCAAAAGGTATGATATCCGACTGGGTTTTTCCTTCCAGTATATCTTGAGAGGCAGCCCTGATTTCACACTCAAAGCCAATCCCTTTCCGGTTGTCGATGTAGTGCTCCACCATTTTTTCTCCTTCGTAATAAAAACATTCCTTTGCTCTCCAAAACTCTGGAATAGCGATATAACCCTTCTCACCGATGATATACGTCCAGTTGGGCAACTTACAGCGAAATGAAGTTAGTAGCGAAGCCGATGCGTTCGGATATTCAAACTGAATATTTATATCATAGTCCACACCCGATGGTGCATTTCTAGAAATGACGCTCATGTTTTGGGGGACTTGCTTCATAAATATCCAAGACATCGCCACGGTATATACGCCCATGTCCAAAAGGCTACCACCAGCCAATTTGGGGCTGAAAAGTCTATTTTCGGCATCGTATTCTTTAGCGTAACCGAAGTCGGCCTTCACGTGGCAAATCTCTCCAATTCTTCCAGCATCTATCCATTCCTGAGCTTTTTGGATAGCAGGTAGGAAGTAGGTCCACATTCCCTCCATAAGGTAATTCCCCGTTTTGTTTGCTACCGAAATTAATTGTTCAAGCTCGGCAGGATTGATGGTAATTGGTTTTTCGCATAAAACAGCCTTCCCGCTTTCCAGTGCCCTGCTCGATTGCTCCAAGTGGAACGTATGGGGCGTGGCCACATAAATTGCATCCACATCCTTGCTGTTGTAAAGCTCTTCGTAGCTGCCCATTGCTTGTGGAATACCGTACTGTTTGGCAAAAGCCTGTGCCCTTTCCAAATTTCTGGAGGCTACGGCAACTACCTCGGCATTTCCAACAAACTTGCAATCAGCGGCAAAATCATGTGCGATAATTCCAGGACCTAAAATTCCCCATCTAACTTTTGACATTTCTATTGGTGTTTAAGTAAATCTTCAAATAAACTTGGTAAGAAATGGATATACTGTTCTTTTGGGGTTTAAGATATACGAATTATTACTTAAAATACAAGAATAATCTGTTTTGTGTAAACGGCTGATTGTCAATAGTATATTTTATTAAGGTAGCATTTGTGATTTATATGAAGGATATGAAACTTTTTGGTTATAGGAACAACTCCGTAAATCCCATACGGTCTGCCAAAATACTTTCGACTTACAAACTTGATCATATACCATTTTATAGGTGTGAGCTGTTGAATAAATAAGAACTCTTTTTAGAAGACTTTTTTGAGGTTTAGATATAACTAATAACAAACATAATCAGCTATGCAGTACCAGAAAATGCCCAATTTGCTAGATGTAGAAGAGGTAACCAATGTTGCAGCATTGAAGAAAGTGAAAGGGAAATATGCGAGACTATCTCTCCAAAATAGAAAAGCAACTAGCCTTCCTAAAGGGATTGTAATTCCCGAACAAGTCGAGCATTTTGAGCTTGACCTAAGCTACAATAAAAAGCTTGATCAGGATGGGCTGATTGATGAACTGCTTGCCATCGATAATTTGAGGGGCTTGGGCTTGATCAAAAATGAGTTTAAAGAGCTGACCGAGAAAATAGGAGAGCTTACAAAGCTAGAAAGTTTAATACTTTGGAGCAATGGTTTGCATGAGTTGCCCAATTCATTTTCCCAACTTGAAAACTTGCGGTACTTGCACCTTAGGAATAACCATCTCAAAACATTCCCCAAGGAAGTTTGTGGCTTTTCGAAGCTAGAACACCTCAATCTACGGTTCAACAAATTCAAGAAAATCCCAAAAGAGTTCTTTCAACTAAAGCATATCAAGTCACTTGATTTATCTTCCTGTAGCCTTGCTTCCTTGACCGAAGAAATTGGCAATTTTACAGAACTTGAATCTTTGTCTTTAGAAAGCAATCAAATTAAGGTTTTGCCAAAAGGCTTGGCTAACTGTCAAAACCTTCGAGAGGTTCATTTGAAGGGAAATAAAAACTTAGACTTGGGGCAAGCTTTTGAGGTTTTGTCTCAAATAAAGTCTTTCAAAAAGCTTAACCTAGCCGAGTGGAAACTGACCGAATTGCCAGAAAATATTGGCAAGATGGTGCACTTAGAAGAGGTGGATATTTCAAACAACTTACTTACCTCTTTGCCCGAGTCCTTGGGTAGCTTGCCTAATCTTCAGAATCTGAATTTTGAGAAAAATGCCTTAGACCCTGAGCAAGTTTTTCCTGTGTTGGCTCAAATCCAATCATTAAAAGAGTTAAATCTAAACCATTTTAACTGTTTTGGTAATGCTGAAAACACTGAGCCTATTCCCGAATCTATTGGCTTGTTCAGCCAGCTTGAAGTTCTTGATTTGAGCTATGCCAAAGGGGTGGCTTTACTGCCAGATAGCATCAAGAATTGTAAGGGTTTAAAGAGGCTAAGGGTAGTAAAAACCAAATTGCAGAAACTTCCAGAGGGGCTGGGAGAGCTGGAGGGTTTAGAAGATTTGAGTGTTTACAATAATGCTGAACTGGGCACAATACCTGAGAGTATTTACCAACTTAATAACTTAAAGAGACTGCATTTTAGAGGAAACGGTGCGCAGCTAGAAGTGTACAAATTAAACGGTTCTATGAGTTTGGAACACCTTTCGGTCGATAAGGTAAGCGATGAAGAATTTACTCATTTTTCCAATTATAAAGCTCTTAAAGTGCTGAGTTGGAACTCTGATGAACTGACCGAGTTGCCCGATAGTTTCTTCGATGTTGCTCTCGAAGAGTTTAGTTTTTGGAGTTTTCCAAAGCTAGACGAAGACAGTGCTTTACAAAAGTTAGCTGCTAAAAAGACCGTAAGAACGCTGAAATTCCATTACCAAAACCTTCATGATTTCAATTGGTATATAGAGCGTTTGCAAGCTTTTTCCGAATTGGAAGAGGTTCAGATTTATGTAAATGAGAAAAAGATCCCTGCCGAGCTTGTCAAGCTTTCATTCATCAAGCAGTTGAAAATTGAGGTACAAACCAATTACGATCGTCAAGCCGAAAAACTATCTTTCCCTCTTAATTTTGCTCAGTTTGCCAGCGGCGACCAAATCAGTTTTACGAGGTACAGCAAAACAGCCTTGCAGGTTAAGGATATTTTGGAAAAACTCGGAAAGGTGGATGGGCTTTCTGATCAGAAAAAGCAACTCGGCTTTGGGCTGTTTATGGGCTATTTTGATAAACTAGATGAGTTGCTGGAAAATCCTTTTCAGCAATCTGCCGACCTAGCAGGGATTACGGTTTTTGTAGCTGGAAAACCGTCTGGGTCAACGCTAACAGCACTGAGGAAAGAACTTACGGAAAGAGGGGCGAAGGTGGCAAAAAAATTGGATGCAAAAGTGACTCATGTAATGGTGACACCAAGCACCAAAGAAGAAATGGTTCTTCAAATACTGGCTGGGGATTATTCCATCTTTTTGGAAGACCATCTTAAAAACCAGCAGATTAAGGAAAATACGCCTTACCTGATGGAAGAAGGGGGTGAAGAGCTAACGGAACAAATCACGCGCTTAATGAAGGTGCAAGATGAGGACAACACAGCCTTACTTCTCGAGCTGATAGAAGGTGGCGGTGCGAACAAATTGTTGCTCTCTTATTTACTCGCCATCCACTTGTTCCACAACGATAATGACATTCGGCGAAAGTCTAGAAACCTGTTCAAAAAATACGCTTCTTCGGAGTTTCAGAGCAGTGTAAAGAACCATTGGAAAAACAGCTTTAGGGATAAAAATATAGACCAATTCAAGTTGGTGTACAACCACCCAGAGGTCGATGTTTGTGCCTTTATCTTAGCCTTTAAAATGGTAAGGTGGCACCAAATGGCTCAGAAGAACATCAACTATTATCGCCATAATTTTGTGCGGATGGACGGCTTTCCAAAGGAGGCATACACCGATAGCCTAGCCGAATGGGATTTTTGTGAAAACCTGATCATTGAGCTGGAAGAGCCGCTAGAAGAAGAGTTTCTTTACGAGAAATTAAAAAACTTGCCTCTCAAAGAGCTTACACTTTCCTATCCCATGACTGAGTACCCGGTTCGCTTGGCTTCTATGGAGCACTTAGAATCGTTGACTATTGGTAAGTGGGGACAGGATGAAAAGCTTTCTATTCCAGAAACTACCTTGAAAAATCCTGCGCTCAAGAGACTTACTTTTTCCTACAGCAGTCTTATAAATACTAATGCATTAGCGGGTTATTCGAATGTGGAAAGGTTGTATTTTTCCAATTGCAAGCTGGATAGTTTGGACTTTTTAGCAAGCCTAAAAGAGGTTTCTGACCTTAATTTGACAGCCTGTAACCTGACAGAACTTCCTGCTGCTATCCAATCTTATTCTAAGTTGGAGCACTTGCGAATTGGAGATAACCATATCGAAAAACTGGATATTAACTTTAGCCAATTCAAAAAATTACAATCATTGTATGCTGATAATTGTAAGCTCAATTACATAGCCGATACTTTCCATGATTGCAACAATTTGGAAGATGTGCATATCTCCAACAATGAACTAGAAGTCTTGCCAGCTTCCTTGTTCAAATGCGAAAGTAAATGGTATAGCGGTAAGCGTATTATTGCAAGGAAGAATAAAATCAAATCCATTGGAGGAAATACTTCTGGTAATAGAGGATTGTTGAAATCAATTTCTAACATCTTTTCAAAAAGTGAAGGTGCTGATCCTGCTAAAAAAATCAGGTTGAGGGCATTGGACTTGATGGAAAACCAATTGGAAGAAGTACCGCCTATTTTGTGGGAGTTGGAGGAGATTGATGAGTTGAAACTCGATCAAAATCCGATTAAGACTTTTCCAGCTGACTTCAAAAAGCTAAAAGTGAGTAGAATCAGTTTGGACGAAACTGAAATTTCAACCTTCCCACTTCAGTTATTTGACTCGGAAGTTAAGCAAGTGACATTGCCTTCTTTGGATAAAATGGACTTGCCCGATCCGTCTCAGATTCCAGCATATAGCAAATGGATCTACTGTTCAGGCTCAAGCTCGCTTTCTGAAAAATCGCTAGCGTTTAAAAAAGTGTTAGACGAAAAACGCGAACAATAAGATGGTGGTAGAGCAAAGCAGAATCCTCGACGAGGTTACAAAAACCAGCATCAGCTTGTTGCTGAAAGAACCGTTCTATTCCCACTTTTTTAGCTGTATGAACAAAGAGGTGGTAGCTGTAGATAGTTCTATCCAGACGATGGGCGTAGGGCTGCGAGCCAAATCGCATACGCTATTTGTAAACCCAACTTTTTGGGATGAGTTTTTGGTAAAACCTGCCCATCGCTATGGAGTAGTGAAGCACGAGGTGTTGCACATTGTACTGAAGCATACCCTTGCCGACCGCAAAGGAAAGGATGCCCATCTGATGAACATCGCCATGGATATTGTGGTGAACCAGTACATAGACCGAGAAAATTTGCCAGATGAATCGGTGAGGATGGATCTTTTTCCCGAACTCAATCTAGAGAAAGACCAAACTTGGCAGTATTACTACGATAAGCTGACAGACCTGAATGAGAAACTAGAATCGGAATATAAAGGCACAATCGCTGCTGAAAGCCTCAAATCGATAGAACGCAGTTCGCATGGCTTGGACAGACACGAGGTTTGGAAAGAGATTATAGCTCAGAGTAAAGTAGAAAAAGACTTGCTAGAGGCGCATGTGGAAAACCTAATCCATATTTCTAACCAGCGAACATCTAGCAAGAGTTATGGAAAGTTGCCCGCAGGTTTGCGCTCTTATCTAGATTCTATTCTCATAAAAGAAAAACCTCTGGTGGATTGGCGAAAAGTGATCAAACTTTTTTCTGAAAGTAGTAGCCGAACCAAGATTAAAAATACCATTAAGCGACCTTCCAAACGGTTTGGGACGGTACCTGGGATTAAGGTCAGGAAGCTGAAAAAACTACTAGTAGCGGTGGATACATCGGGAAGTGTAAGCCAAGAAGATTTGGGCGATTTCTTTTCCGAAATCTACCATATTTGGAGGCAGCGAGCCGAAATTCAAGTAGTGGAATGCGATGTGAAAATCCAAAATGTGTATGAATACCGGGGGAAAACACCGGAGTTTATTATGGGTAGAGGAGGTACAGATTTTAATGCCCCCATTGAGTATGGCAACAAGGTTTTTCAGCCTGATGGGCTGATCTATTTTACCGACGGTTATGCTCCGGCACCAACGCATATGTCCCGATTTCCGATACTCTGGGTGATCAGCCGAGATGGCTTAGGCCCGAAGAGCTCGGAGTTTAGTGCCTTCAAAGGAAGGAAAGCAAAATTGAAATAAACAAGACTACAAACAAGCATAGTATAAATGGAAAAGACTCAGCAGTTTGATTACATCACCTACGGAACAAAAACCGATGCTATTGAGATCAATAAGTTTTTGGATCATATCATCAATACAAATCTGAAAAGTGATTTAGAGAAGCCCGCCACGCCTATTTGTATTTGGGGGATGCATGGTATTGGCAAAACCGAATTGGTCAGCGATTTTGCCCAAGAGCATGGCTATAAGTTTGTGTACATTGCCCCTGCTCAGTTTGAAGAAATGGGGGATTTGCTAGGTATGCCAAGTGCAGACCCCGAAACCCATGTTACCAAATTTATCCCACCAGAATGGGTACCTACTGAAGAAGAGCCAGGCATTTTGCTCATAGATGATGTGAACCGTGCCGATGACCGGATTTTGAGAGGAATCATGCAGCTGCTTCAGAATTATGAATTGATCAGTTGGAAGCTGCCAAAAAAATGGAACATCGTTCTTACTGCTAACCCTGATGGCGGCGATTATTCTGTTACCACCATGGACGATGCTATTTTGACCCGAATGATGCACATCACCATGGAGTTTGATGTGAAAGCTTGGGCAAAGTGGGCGGAGAAAAATGAGATAGACCCAAGAGGGATTGATTTTGTATTGACCTACCCAGAAATTGTTGCTGGGCAGCGGACAACTCCTCGTTCGCTAGTACAATTCTTTTCTGCTATCTCGTCCATTCAGAACTTAAAAGAAGGGCTGGATATGGTGAAAATGTTGGCAGATGCCAGCTTGGATAAAGAAACTGCGGTAGCCTTTATCAACTTCATCAATATGGATTTGGATAAGTTGATCGCTCCTATTGATATCTTGAAAGCTCCAGATTTTAAAATAGTGCAAGGGCAATTGAAAAAATTGATTGATGGAAAAACCAAGCGTTTGGATATTCTCTCGGTAGTTATGACTCGCCTTACCAACTTCCTGATTTACAACAAAGAAGAATTGGATAATAAGCAGTTCGACAATTTGAAAAGCTTTATCTTGTTGAACTTCATGCCGAATGATTTGCGCTTAGCCATGGCGCAAGAACTGGTACAGGCAGATCGGAAAGATTTGAAAAGATTGTACACCGTTCCTGAAGTTGGAAAGCTCATCTTGAAAAAAATGTAATTTAAATCCTTATCCGATGTTCAAGAAAATATTAAATAGCTTGACTGGGTCTAAACCCAAAGAACAAGAAGTAGAAGAGGTTCAAACCCCTGAAGTCTCTTTTGAGAAATATATTAAGGTATTTGGGGAAGGGATTTCTATTACCGATAGGGACAAGGAATTGGAAGAATTGCCCGACGATTTTTTTGATTCTTACCTAGATATAAGCTTTGTAGAAATATATGCGAATGCTCTCAAAAAATTGCCAAGCTCAATTGGGAGACTTCAGCGATTGGAGCGAGTGCAGTTGTATGATACGAGAATAGCGGAGCTTCCTGAAAGTTTTGAAAAATTGCCAGCCCTTCGGTCTTTCACCAACAGGAAAAATAACCTTTTCAAGCTTGAGAAAAACTTGCCCATATTGGCAAAAATAGAAGGGTTTGAGAAGTTAGAGTTGGGAGGGTTTAAGGGGAAAATTGTTCCGGCATCGCTCAAAGAATTAAAAGATCTTCGGGTTATTTCTATCACTTCCGAGGTAGAAAAGCGTATTGATCTTCCTGCATTCTTCACGCTCATAGCGGAGATGACTTGGCTAAAGAAAGTAAAGTTATTTTACCTGAAAGATGGGGTGGAGTATAAAAGCTATTTGGCTAAGCTAGATTTTCTGGAGTTATTGGATCTCTCTTCTTCTGCTACCTACACCCCAACTACTGCGCCTTTGGAATTTGGCTTATTGGAACACGTGAGCTTTGGAAAGCATTCTAACCTAGGAAAGGTTTTGGAAGAGTTTCGTGAGAAAGTTGCTGGTAAAGAAATTACCGAAGAGCAGAGAAAAATACTATTTGGCTTTTTTGTAGGTAACTTTTTGGCATTGAAAGAAGAAGTTCCCAACCTATTGATGGGTGCTTTTGAGAAAAAGGAAAAAATCAATTTGTTCTTAGATGCGAAGCCAAAAGGGCTGACCAAAAAAGCGTTGAAAGAAAAGTTGGTAGATAGTCCCATTGTATTGGATGGAAAAGATAAAGACGCTGCGGAATTGTATGTGGTTGGGGTAAAATCTGCTTATGAAAAAGTAGAAGAATTGGTGACTAGTGGGAAGAAGCTAATCTTGACCGATCATCTGCAAGAGTTGGTAGTGAAGCTGGATGATCCTTGGCTTTTGCAGGAAGAAAATTCAGAGTTGAACGAGCAACTTCTCCAATTGCTTTCTTCCCACATTGACGATAATTATTTGGTAGCTTTTCAGATAATAGAGGGTGGAGGTGCCGACCGAATGATCCAAAGTATGTTGGCAGCCATTATGCTTGCTCACACAGACAAAGCCATTGCCAAAAAGGCGGAAAAGCTCTATACGCAATACGGCTCAACCACTTTTGTAGCCCACTGCAAAACTTTTCGGGGTTTATCGCTGAGGAGGTCAAAAGATACGCTGCGGAAGTTGAACCACCTGCTCAGCCATCCAGATATCGATGCGCTTGCCTTCCGGCTGATGCACCATCGGATTGCGAGTGAGAACCCTAATATTTCGGATGTATATGTAGGCGAATTGATTTTTAAAGAGGATGAAATCTCGACTTTTGGAGAGGAATTCCAGTATTTTAGCCATATCCATACATTGGTGTTGGAAAAGTGCCCAAACCTAAATCTAGCTCAAATTCTTCCTGTTTTAGCGAAGCTCCCTTCTCTCAAAAACTTGACCATTAAAAGTTGCCATGTACAAGTGCCAGCAAGTATTGGTACACTTTCCCAAGTAGAAAAACTGGAGTTGTCTTTTTCTACGGTTATTGATCCTTCCTGCCTGGGTAGCCTCAGCCAACTGACTTCTCTCAATTTGGAAGGGTGCAAAGTAGAAGAGTGGAAATGGATAGAAAACTTGACCAAACTCAACGAGTTGAATTGCAGCAATAATGGCTTGAAGGCTTTCCCCGAAGAGTTTTTTGGCCTCAAACTGATGAGGAAAATGGAAGCCAAGCAAAACAAGTTGACCGAGATTGACCAAAGAATCACTTCATGGATGATGCTCGGGCATTTGGATTTGTGCAACAACCAACTGAAAGAGTTGCCCAGTTTTGTGTTCCAGCTTTTTGCCCTAGAAGTGCTGCTGTTGCGCTCCAATAAGATCAAGCAGTTTGATAGCAAAGAATATGTGAAAAAACTCGACGGCAAGGTGTTCCCTATCAAGTCGCTCAATTTGGCAAGAAACGGGCTAACCGAATTCTCTTTTGGTAGTATGCCCATGCAATATTTGCAAAAGCTGGATATCTCTAATAACAAACTTTCTGTGCTCGATGCCAGTGTATTTACCAATACTGGTAGGTTGATAGAGTTTTATGCATCCAGCAATCAGTTTACCGAAATTCCTAAAGAAATAACTAATAATGGCTATTTCCAAAAACTTTGGTTGCACAAAAACGAGCTTAAAAAGTTGCCTAGCTACATGGCAGATATAAGAGTGGACAATTGCGATGTATCTAATAATCAAATTGAATTTATCCATCCAGATTTTGATGTGAAGGGGAAAGATCGGTATGCACGACTGTACTGGAAGCTTAGAAATAACCCTGTTTGCTCCACATTTGAATATGGATGGGGTGGCCTTTCGCCAAGATAATATTATAATATGCTCTAAGAGGTATTCATAACTTAGATGATTTTCTGGCAATCAATCTTTTGTATTTCAAAAGGTTGATTGCCAGTTTTTTATTTAGCTATCTCTAAGGTGGGAAACCTACTTGCTGGAGTGTATTATTTGCAATTTAATCTATTAGTTATAATTTTGTATATTATACAATGTATAACTAATATGGAAAAAGAGAACAAAGGCTTAGGCGAATTTGAAGAACTAGTACTGTTAGCAGTCTGCATTTTGGAAGGCGAAGGCTATGGTATTTCTGTAAAGAAAGAAGTAGAAAAACATTCTGGAAGATCGATTCTGCTAGGGGCTGTGCACATCACGCTGTACCGTCTGCAAGACAAAGGCTTGCTCACTTCTGAAATGGGGGGCAAATCGGAGAAGCGTGGGGACAGAAAAAAACGCTTGTTCAAGATTACGGACCATGGTATGCGCCAGCTTCATGCAGCACAGGATGTCCGACTGAAAATGTGGCAACTTATTCCTCCACTAAAGCCCAGCTTGTAATGAAGAAATCTAAGAATAATAAAATTCCTTCATTGGCAAATTGGCTGATAACCAAACTGCTAGATGAAGAGTATTTAGAAGAGTTTCTGGGCGACCTGCAGGAAATGTACGAGGAAAGAAGGCAGGAGAAAAACACATTGTACGCCCGCTTTTTCTACTGGATAGATGCTTTCCATTTGCTCTTCGGCTTTACCTCTTTCAAAATTTTCAAATCTCAACATACCAATTGGATGCTTAAAAACATGTTCAAAATTGCCTGGCGAAATGCCTTGAGGCAAAAGCAATACACTGCTCTCAATTTGCTCGGGCTCACGCTTGGAATCGCTACTTGTTTTGTCATTGGCTTGTATGTGCACCATGAATCAACCTTCGATCGGTTTTATGAAAATGCGGATCGAATTTATAGGGTGAACCAACCGAATATTTGGGGAGATTGGGAGGCTATTTCCTCGGCAACAGGTCCGAATGTAGCCACTGCCTTGAAAGCGGATATTCCCGAGTTTGAGGAAGTGACGAGGATAGCAAACATGGGCTATCAAACAGTAAAAGTGGTGGATGAAAAAGAGCGGATGATGTCTTTCCAAGAAGATGCATTTTTCTTGGCGGAAGAGAATTTCCTCAATGTATTTTCATTTGAGGTGTTGGAGGGAAATGCCGAGGCAGCGTTGAAAGATCCAAGTAGCCTCATCATGACTCGCGAAACATCGGAACGCTATTTCGGGTTTGACGATCCGCTTGGGCAGTTGGTAGAGGTGAGGCAGTGGGACGGAACTTGGAGAACGTTTACAGTAGGTGCTATCATTGCCAATCATCCTGATCGGTCGCACATCCAATTTGACATGCTGGGATCGCTCAGCAGTATGGATGACCAAATGAAAATGCACGGATGGAAGTGGATTTGGACAATATTTTCCACCTATGTATTGGTGCAAGAAGGTACGGATATAGCTGCCCTCACAGATAAAATACAGGCTGTTCCCCCCAAATGGGCACCTCCTACTACCGAACAGATTTTCAACCAAACATTTGATGAATTTACTGCTGGATATTCCTGGAAACTGTATTTACAGCCACTGAAGGATATTTACCTCTCTGCTGCTCCAGACGCCCATAACTTCGGCCCGACTGGCAATCCGCAATTTGTGAAGCTTTTTATCGCCATCGGACTGCTTGTTTTGTTGCTTTCCAGTATCAATTTCATGAACCTTTCCACCGCCCGTTCGTCCAACCGAGCCAAAGAAGTGGGCATCAGGAAAGTGATGGGTTCGAGAAGGAAATCATTGGTAGGGCAGTTTGTGTTCGAATCGACCTTGTATGTATTTGTGAGTACAATTTTAGGATTGGGCATAGTTGAATTGTCTTTGCCTATGTTCAATAGCCTTTCGGGAACGCAACTTGAATTATTGCCATATTTTGGGAATTATGCGTTTGTTGGGTTGGTGATTTCTTTCATTTTGTTATTGGGCATTTTGGCAGGAAGTTACCCTGCATTTTACCTTTCTGCTTTTAATCCTATCCAAACACTGAAGGGTAAAGTCAGTGCTGGGTTTAAAGGGGCTGCCGTCAGGAACGGTTTGGTCGTATTTCAATTTACCATTTCTATCGTCCTGATTATTTGCGCTGTTTTTGTACAAAAGCAATTGGCTTTTACTTCTACAATAGATGTTGGTTTTGCCAAAGAAAATGTGTTGCAAATTCACAATATAGAGCAATTTGGCTTTGAGACAGAAGCGATCAAAAACCAATTGGCAACCTATCCTGAGATAGTAAAAACAGGAAAGTCTTTTGGCTTGCCACCAAATATTTGGTCGGGCGATAGGTACAAAGATGCAGCAGCTGGAAACGAGGTGTTGCAATTCAGAAATGTGAGAACAGAAGCGGATTACCTCGATTTGCTAGGGGTAGAATTTTTGGACGGAAGGAATTTTGACGAAAAAAGCCCAGCGGATAGGTTAAAGGTGATTTTGAATGAAGAAGCCGTAAGGCAGTTGGGTTGGGATGTGGAAGAGTCGCCTATTGGCAAAAAAGTCGCATTGGCTTCTGGTGACGAGGACGAGTTTGAGGTAATTGGCGTAGTGAAGGATTTTAATTTCAATAGCTTGAAGCAAAAAATAGATCCACTCATCATCATTCACCAGCAAAACAACACGGTATGGGATTATGGGGCAGGTTTGTCTTTTTATGCTTTGAGGCTTAATCCTGGCGTGGTGAAAAGCGCTGGGGAGTTGCAGAAACTACTCGATAAAATAAAGGAAGATCTGAAAAAAATAGATCCTGCTGTGCCTTTTGAATACAGTTTTATGGACCAACAATTTGAGGCTTCCTTTCGGTTTGAGCAACAAATAGCGACTATTCTCAATGTGTTTACCCTTATGGCTTTCATCATCGCTTGCCTTGGTTTGTTTGGGCTAGCCGCCTTCTCGGCAGAGCAGCGGATAAAAGAATTGGGGATCAGAAAAGTATTGGGTGCAAGCGTTTCCCAGTTAGTTCTTTTGTTCTCTACAGAATTCACCAAGCTGATTTTGGTTTCCGTTTTGTTGGCATCTCCCATCGCTTGGTTTTTGGTGAGCGAGTGGCTGAAAGACTTTGCCTACCAAACCCCGATTGATCTCTGGGTATTTGTGGCTGCAGCCTCAGGCGCGTTGGTTATTTCATTTCTCACCATTAGCTACCAATCGCTCAGCGCAGCTTACAAAAATCCGGTGGATACCTTGAAGAGCGAGTAGGTTGAATTGTTTTTTTTATCCCAAAGGAGATTGCTTTTGAAAACCTCCTACGGGGAGATTACAATAGTAGAGAGAAGTAAATACTTTGAAAAAAATATTTTAACATGAAAACTCTGACTGTAATACTTTTTGCATTTGTACTGCTTGGTGCCTGTAGCAGCCCAACGAATTCTGACATTACCCAACAACCAACTCTATCCGATTATCAAGTTGGTGAAAAATGGGTTTGGAAATATAAAGGGGTAACGACGGCAGGAGAAGTACGCTCGGATGGAGAAGATACAAGAGAAATAGTCAGTGTCGATGGGGTTTTAGGCATGACAATCGGAAATGACACCGTCCCTGTTGCTGATATTGTGAAGCCGGAAGACAGCGAAACTCCTAAGTACGACTGGCCTTTGGAAGTAGGTAAAAAGTGGAAATATGAGAACAGTTGGACAAGTCAAGATGGGACTACGGGAAACCAGCGTCAAGATGCTGAGGTTTTATCATACCAAGAAGAAACGGTAGAAGCAGGGGCATTCATGGCCTACACAATTAAATACACGGGTAAAATCACGAATTCGAGAGGGTATAGCGCAAATGAAGAGGAGATTTGGTTGTACGCCCCGGCATTAAAAACCTTCATTAAGCTTACCCAGACTCAAGGTGATTTTGTTTATGTAGAAGAACTGATCGAATATTCAAAACCTGAATAAGGGTATGTTTGAAGATTTTAACTGGTTGCATAATACTATGCAACCAGTTTTTTTTGTGCTTCTTGAATTCTATATTTTTCTTTGTTATATTTATATAAGAAGCTGATTTTTAACCTCTGACCGATTGTGTTTTATGAAAAGGTTATGCCCGTTATTTTTGTTTTTAATATTTGTTGGAACGATTTCCTGCACTAATTCTGAAATAGAATTTGAAGAAAACAAGGTAGTTGATCTGACTTCCGAAAGCGAAGCAAGAAAATACCTTGGGGACTATGCAGATATGTTTTTCACTGCAACAAATGGTTCGATGTACATTCGTACCACTGGTTTTGGGAATAGGATGCGGAACGATCAAGAAATAGAGCAAGGGGAAATTTTTGCAAGGTATAATAAAGTGTTGGGGCAGGAAGTTTCTGACCGAGGCGAGTTTGTTTTTGATGACCTGAAAATGGTGTATAACGAAGCAAACGGTAATTATTTGCCCACTGAGGGAAGTTTGAGCAACGAGGAAAAGGTGGAGAAAATAGCCCCGGTTTTTGGCAAGAAAAGTACAGTAAAGCTCATCCGAGATGGAAAAGTGGAGCTGGCCTTTGAACAGTACGTGCCCAAAAAGTTGGTGGTGGAAATCCCACTTGCCATGGCGCACTCTGGCTCAAATAGTTGGTCTTTACCGAAAAGTGATTTTGAAATCGAGTGGAATAAGGACGGGAAAAATGAAAATGGCTTGTTGCT
The DNA here is from genome assembly GCA_034044135.1 of Flammeovirgaceae bacterium SG7u.111. NCBI lineage: Bacteria > Pseudomonadati > Bacteroidota > Cytophagia > Cytophagales > Flammeovirgaceae > Flammeovirgaceae bacterium SG7u.111. The sequence continues at coordinate 258,600 of CP139021.1, forward strand.
TTATATTTTATGGAGCGAAGGTTCAGCCGTGGTAAAAAGAGTAATAAGGCTTGAAGAGAGTGGGAAAGCTATAATTCCTAAAGAACTATTTGAGGGGATACCCTCAAGTTCTGCTGTTGAACTATTTTTTATCAGAGGCAGCGTAGACATAAAGTACCTTTCGGAAGAATCCTTCAAGTTTTATGGCGTGGCACAGTACCAAATTACGATGGTGGTAAAATGATTTTTTAGGGGATAAATAACCGTCGTGGTCGTTCCGACCGCCCACGACGCTGGGGTGCTTACCAAGGCTAATTCCCTTTCAGGAATACATCCTTGCCACCCGACCATCTACCTCCGCGGGGGTGATGCATCGGGAGGGGCTGTTTCCTATTCCGTCATTGCCGCGGAGGCGGGCAATCATCTACTGCTTTCCATAACGTCGTGGGCGCGCGAAGCGACCACGACGTAGGCATCTCATCATCAAATAACCCCATTTCCAAACCACTTCAAAACTTCTTTCTGCACTTGTTCGGGGCTTTCGCAGGTGATGTTGATGAGGAAAATTTTATCTCCATGTTGGAGCATTTGTTTTCGCCATTCCCACTGGCTGGTGGTTTGTAAACCGTCGCTTTCGTACCACCATGCGGTGTAGAGCACATCCTCGTTTTTTTGGAGCTCGGCAATGAATATTTCCTTTCCGCCTACTTCCTTTTTTTGTTCTTGGCTGAGGGCATAGCCGCTGCCCCGCCAGCAGATGGTGGGGTTGTGCTCGCTGCGATAAAAACCTAGGCAAGGCTTGGCATAAATAATCGCTTGCGGGCTGGTCATCTTGAGCGTTCCTCCTGCTGCCATGCTACAGTTCAAAGAAGCTTTTTTTGCCACTTTTTCGTACCCTGAAAAATCGGCTTGGGGGTTTTCTTCCAACACCGCAGGCTGGAAGTTGAGATAAATCAATCCTACAAAAAAGCTTCCCATCAACATATTTTTTGCGTAAGCTGAAAAAAGAGGAGGGAAGCGAAGCTTGAAAGAGAAAAATTCTTTCCCACCAAAAAGCGTTGCCCAAAATCCAGAGATAAAATACAGCGGAATAAACACCCAAAGAACCAGACTGAAAATTCCTAGGAGTTCGTGGGAAAGGGTTTCGGGCATTGCCCGCAAGAAAACGATGGAAACGATGCGGCAGAGGTTGGAAATTAGCACCAGCACCCCAATGACAACCAAGTAGCCGCCCATGGGCAGCCAGCTTATGCTTTTTTTTGCTTCCCGAAGCTGGAATGCGAGAAGACCCGTGCCCACGATGTAGGCCGTGATGAGCATGTTCAGTCCCGAGCAGGCTTCGTCCACGGCGAAGAGGGTTTTGCCTAGGTAAATTAGGTTGCCCTCCACCCGAATATCCTTTTCCACAAAGCCAAGGAAAAAGCCTGCTATTTGGGTGAGTTGCAAGCGCAAATCGAAGCTGAAAATCTTGAGCAAATAAGCGGTGAATGGCGAGACGAGCAAAAGCAAAACTAAGGGAAGGGGGCTGAGTTTTCCCAACTTGGACTCGAGTATAAAAAGCAAAAAGAAGCAGACTGCTACAAACAAAACCGTTGCTAGTTGGAAGCCGAAAACATAAGCCGTTAGCAAGCCCAGTGCCCACCAGCCATAGCGATTGGAGCGCTCTTGATTGCTTGAAAAAGAAATAGCAAAAGGCAAAAATGCAGCAACCAAGGCGACATTGAGCCATTGGAAGGCATAGCCCCAAAGCGGTCGGCTCGTCAGGGAAAGGCAAAGCCCCACTGCCAAGAAAATATACTGAAGTTGTTTTTTGTTGGGTTTCATAAGAGCAGTTTTATCTCTTTATCTCGCTCGGCTCTAGCCGAGTGAGGGGTATTTGGTGAGCGTCCCGCTCACTGTAGCCAGAGGCTACTTAAATAGTTGCCACTCGGCTGGAACCGAGCGGCATTTGCGGTGTTTTTAAAGTTGCCAACAGAAGTTATCAACATATCAACACCCCAAAGATGTTTCACTTGAGAGCCAAGGCATGCCTTAGCTCTACTATATTAAACTAGTCTCATTTTCCTTCTCCAAATCATAAATGCCAAGAAGCCCAAGCCGATGATAATGAGCGCCCATTCGTGCGGTTCAGGGACTGCGCCTGAATTGGAGATGGCGGCGTTGCCCAGCCCGTTCACCGAGTTGTCGATGTCGAAGCGGTCGTAGTCCTCTTGGCTTTCAAGGCTTACCAAACTTGAAAATGGCGAGACCACATAGGCTTCTTTTGCCAAGGCAATTTGCTCTTCGGTCACTTGGTTCTTATCAAAATAACTAGCCCTCAAGTTTTTCATCAACTGCCCAAAAGCATGGACACGCATGAGGTGATCGGGCGCTGTGCCAGCTGATTGTTGATAACTTTCCGACTTTCTCACTACCATCTGTGCCTGAGGGATATAGGTGTCATTTTCTGCCAATTCTACCTGTGGATAAGTTTGCTTATCAACAGTAGTTATCAACATATCAACATCCCCTCGGAGGTAATGGAAGCAGCCCAATTCGTTGAGCGATTGCACATAAGGCGAGGGCGTTTCCCCAAGGTCGAGCAGCTTGATTTTTGGTATATCTTTGTTGAGAAAGTTGTTCATTTTATAAGCGAAGTCGATGCCTTCCATGTCTTCGAGCAATGGAGAAAAACTATTGGATTTGCTGATGATCAAACTCGACTTGGGCTGGCTCACGAGGTGCAAAGCAGGTAGTCCGTAGTTTTTCCGAGCTAGCTTTCTGAAAAGTTTTTCTTGGTTTTCCTCATTCATTTTTATCAATTCACCACCATCGAAAGCAAATACCTCCAAGTGGTTTATCCCTTCCCAAACTTCTTCCCACAGGTCTTCGTCCCAGCTTTGGTCTATGTCCAAATACACTTGCTCAATGCTGGTAGGCATTTGCCTAAATTGCGGTGCAAATGCTTGGTACTCGTACCCACCCCAAGCGAAAGTAGCAGGGGAAATGTCTAGCAAAGGCTGCTGGTAAATCCATTCGTTTTTTGAAGTACTTTCTTTCACGAACGTGCCGTCCTCTGCTTCGTAAAACCCGTTAGGCATCTGGCTGCCTTCGGGCATTTTACCCACTATTTTCAGCTTCACAGCTTCCATGGCATCGGTTGAATTTGGACCTTGGAAAGCAATGTTGTCTACTACGAGCTGTCCATCAGTTAACCGCATGGGCATGGTGAAGCCAACTTCAAATTTACGGGCTTCCTTGGAGGTACAAGGGAACACCGAAACGGTGATGCGGTTGCCTTCCTGCCAGTGCATCAGCGCAGGGTCTCTTCGCTCCACGCCTACGATGGTGCTGTATGCCGAATCGGCTTTGTGGCGAGTGGTGAGCGCTCCTTTTTCTTCCTTTCCATTTATCCACAACGAAAGCGAAGTGCCGATAGCCCCTTCGGGCAAATGGAACGTGTAAAGCGCTTCTTCTTCTCTTGGCCAACTGTTTTTATTCTGGTTTTCTATGGTGAATGTCTTTTGGAAATACGCCAAGCGGTGCTGGGGGAACACCTCTACATCGGTGCGGATAGTGCTTGTTGCCAAATGCGTTCCCCGCCACAGCCTGCGGTTGAAGTTGTGGCGGTTTCCGTGGTCGCTTTTGGAAATTAGTTCTGCAGCATTTCTGTCCAGTCCGAGTTTGCCCAAAAATAGGTTGCTAATAAATACCATTGGGTTGTGTTCCTTGCCTCGGTCAAATCCAATCCAAAGAAAATCATTCGAACGGTTGATTTCTGTATTGAGGTGAAGTTCAAATGCCTTGTTTGTCCAAGCATTTTTGGTGATATGTTGGTCAATATACATCCATTCGGGTAAGCCTTGTTTGCTGATGAGGTAGTCCTTTTTTACACTCTCGATGTCTTGGTGGATAATCCCAACAGAGCTTAAAAACCATATAAGGATGATAATAGGTGATGCTATGCCCAAGATGAGCGGGGTACGCATATAGTTGTGTTTTTTCACGCTGTTTTTACCTTCTTTAAAGAGTAAAATAAAGTTGGCAAGAGGAACAAAGGAATGGAGCGAAAGCCCAATGAAGAAGAAAAGTATGGCAGAAAAAGGATAAATTGGGATAAGGTAAATTGCCAAATACCCGTGAAGTACCAAGCCCGACCCAATGAGGAAAACCAGCACCGCATCGAAAATAGTGGGTACTTCAACGCGATGGCTTTTGATGATAAGGGCAAATTGAACCAAAACCGTATAGCCAAGCAGCCAAGCTGGGAACTCGCTGAATACCCTCATTTCTTCATTGAGGGCAAAGCAACTGATGAGGAAAAGGGTGTAGGCAAATGCTTTGTCGCTGGCGGGATGTTTCCAGAATTTTAATTTGAAGTGGGGATAATAGAAAACTATTCGGATGAAAAAATAGGAAAATACTAGCACAAAGTTTACAAAGAAAGAGGCCTCTTCAAGATTATTTTTGATAGAAAGATAATAAAAGCCTAAAGATGCCAGCACCATGACGATGCCGGCAAGTGACATTGGTGACCATTTAAACTTGAGTTTGCTAGAGCTTGGCACTTTGCCTTCTTGCAAGATTTCCTTTTCTGTGATCTGTTCCATTAGCGTATGTTTTAAGTTGTATTTTTTGTTGCTAACTCCCGCTCGGCTCCTGCCGAGTGAGGGATATTTGGTGAGCGTCTCGCTCACAGTAGCCAGAGGCTACTTAAATAGTTGCCACTCGGCTAGAGCCGAGCTACTGGCTTGTTTTTATTTACTAAAGTACTTTGACTTACAAAGTGAATGCTCAAAAAAATATCCTACCTCCTCTACATCGAATTTTTCATTTTGAGCAAGGCTTCCAAAGCGTCTAGGTGGTCGGTAAAGGCTTTTTTTCCCTCTTTTGTCACTTCAAACGAAGTATTTGGTTTTTTGCCAATAAAGATTTTGGTCACGGTGATATAGCCCTTTTTTTCAAGGGCACTGATATGGCTGGCTAAGTTGCCATCTGTAGCGTCCAATGTTTCCTTTAGGTGATTGAAATCCACCTTTTCGCTCACCACCAGTACCGACATTATTCCCAACCTTATCCTATTTTCAAAAGCCTTGTTCAGCTTATTTATCAGATCTTTCACGCTCGTACTTTTGGTACATGATGATTCCATACAAAATGTGTAGCAGCCCGAAGCCTACGCTCCAAAACAGCAAGCCATAGCCCACAAAAAAGCTCGACAAAATTCCTAAGCCTATTTCGAGGACACCCAACTGCCTGATTTCCCCATGGGTGAACTTGCCTGCGTTTACCAGTGCCAGCCCGTAGAAAATCAGCGTTGCGCCAGGCACCAGACCGCCCACGCCCCAGTAAAACAGCTCTAGGCAAAACAGCCCTCCTGCCACAAGCGGCAAAAGTAGGTGGAAAAGCCACATTTTCATGGAACTGTGCCAGATTTTCTCTCCACGCTTGCGGGTATTTTTCACCGTGAAATAGATTCCTGTACTTACGGCTAGCAGTAATACCACCACCGCATCTAGTAAGAGGTAGGAGATTATCTCGGTAGAGCTGAGGAAAATACCATCGAGAAAAGGTACTCGACCCCGGTAGAGAAGCATGTAGGCAACAGCTGCTCCGCCCAAGGCGAAAAAACCTGCAAATACCCCCGAAAGCCCGCTGAGGGACAAGAAACGAGAAGATCGCTCCATCAAGCTCCTGATCTCCGTTAAGTCGTTGAGGTAATCCGTTTTTGTTTGTTCTGACATTTTGATAAAGTAAAGTACTTTGAATTACAAAGCGAATGTAGCGAGCTTCCTTCAATCTTCCAAAAAAAGGTAGAATGTTTTGCAAGTTTTAACAAGTGGGAGGGGACGGTTTTAATAAAATTATGAAAAACCAGTATCATTCGCATCTGCATGGGGAATGGTTCGGTTCTGGTTATGAATGGATAAACCATAGGATAAAAAAGAAAAAAAGCCGCTGACAACCCATCGTACCAAACGTTCCCAAGATTCCCTGAACCACAAATGCACTTTATTAATTAAAAAGCAAAAAGTGGGCTCACAGTTTTACAAAAAAAATGATAAATTGTGAGTTTTTACATACCTGTAAGCCTGCTTACAGACAATCAGTTTAATCTATTATTAACATAACCTCACAAATACAACAATGAGTAAATATTATTATGGAGAGGAGCGTGACTTCTATGATGCGATCGTCGTTGGTACGGGCATCAGTGGGGGATGGGCAGCCAAGGAGCTTTGCGAAAGCGGTTTAAAGACCTTGGTGTTGGAACGTGGTCGGATGGTCGAACACGTAAAAGACTACGAAACAGCAAACAAAGACGATTGGGATTTTCCTAACGGAGGCAAGTTGTCTCAAAAAGAATTGGCATTGCAGCCTAAACAAGCCCGCACGGGTTATATTATGCATGCGGCATCGCACAAATGGTTTGTCAATGACATTGAACATCCCTACAGCGAAACCAAGCCGTTTGATTGGCACAGGGGCTACCATGTGGGGGGGAGGTCTATTATGTGGGGACGCCACAGCTACCGATGGAGCGACATGGATTTTGCAGCAAACAAGGAAGATGGGCATGGCATAGACTGGCCCGTTCGATACAAAGACATTGCCCCGTGGTACAGTAAAGTAGAGTCTTTCATAGGAGTTTCAGGTGAGCCATTGGGGCTTCCTCAATTGCCCGATAGCGAGTTTTTGCCCATGATGGAGCTCAATTGCGTAGAGCAACATTTTAGAGAGAAAGTTTCTGAAGGATTTGATGGGAGAGTGGTGACTTCGGGAAGAATAGCGCACATCACAGGTGATAAGCGATTTGAAGGAAGGACAAATTGTCAATATAGAAACCGCTGTATAAGGGGCTGCCCTTATGGAGGATATTTCAGTAGCAATGCAGCTACACTTCCTGCTGCTGCAAAAACAGGAAATATGACACTTCGCCCCGATTCGGTTGTAGCAGAAGTAATTTATGACCCAGATACGAAAAAAGCCTCTGGTGTAAAAGTGATCGATAGGCTCACAAAAGAAGAGATGGTTTTCAATGCCAAGGTTATCTTTTTGTGTGCTTCCACGGTAGGTTCAACTTCTATTTTGATGCAATCACGTTCTGACCGTTTTCCTAATGGTCTTGGAAATGATTCGGACCAGTTGGGAAGAAATATGATGGACCATCACCTTGGGGTAGGTGCTAGTGGAACGTTCGATGGTTACGATGATAAATATTACAAAGGTCGCAGGCCAGGTGGGGTTTATATCCCTCGCTTTAGAAACCTAGGCGGAAACTCGAAGAAGGATTTTATTCGAGGGTATGGTTACCAAGGAGGTGCCAGCCGAGGAAATTGGCAAGATGCCGTGGCAGAGCTTTCTATGGGAAAAGACCTTAAAGAAGCGATACTTTCTCCAGGAGGATGGAGAATGGGGATTAGCGGATTTGGAGAAATCCTTCCTTATGAAGACAACCGAATGACTTTGGATTATGATAAGGTAGACGGTTGGGGACTTCCAACTGTGAATTTTGACGCAGATATTCGTGACAATGAGCTCAAGATGCGTGAAGACATGGTGAGCCAAGCTGCAGAAATGTTGAAAAAAGCAGGTATGAAGGATGTGAAAGAGAGAAATGGTACTTACAATATGGGGCATGGCATCCATGAAATGGGAACGGCCAGAATGGGAAGAGATGCGAAGACTTCGGTATTGAATGGAAATAACCAAGTACATGCCGTGCCAAATGTGTACGTAACGGACGGCTCGTTTATGACCTCGGCCAGTTGCGTAAATCCTTCATTGACATACATGGCATTTACCGCACGTGCCGCTAATCATGCAGTTAAAGAACTTAAAAAAGGAAATATATAATGGACAGAAGAAAAGCATTATTAAACATGGGAAAGTCGCTGGGGTATACCGTGGCAGCACCCACTTTCCTAAGCTTCATACAAAGTTGTAGCAAAGGAGACGAAAGCGCCGTTTGGGCGCCTACTTTCCTTACAAAAGACCAAGGGGCAACGCTAACGTATTTGGTAGATGCGCTCTTGCCCAAAACGGATACTCCTTCGGCTTCGGACATGAACGTACACGTGTTTATCGACAAATTTGCTGCCGAGGTAATGGACGATAAGCAGCAAAAACTCTTGAAAGAGACCTTGGACAAAATAGCGCAAACAGTTGGAGGAGAGATAAGCCAAGAAGCCGTACAAAAAGTAGCCGTTTCTATTTATAAGGAAAATACAGAAGGTTTTCCATTTGCTATGAGAATAAGAGACCTGACTATTTGGGGCTACAAATGCAACGAATATATAGGAGAGCAAGTGCTTGCTTATTTACCTGTGCCGGGTCAATACGTTTCCTGCGGAGACGTGCAAGAGCTTTCGGGTGGAAGAGCGTGGTCTATTTAAATTATAAATAGGATTTTTAAGCCTACTGTACGAGGGGGCAAGTAAAGTGGAGGCGTCGTTGACATATCCCACAGTGCTTGCCCCCTCCATATTTTTCCCTACCTTTGCACCCATTATTTTACCAAACAAGATCTGACATTATGAAAAAGGCAGAATTCCATACCGCAAAGGGCTTGATGAAAGTAGAGTTTTACGAAAAGGATGCTCCTATAGCGGTTGAAAACTTTACCAAATTAGCCAAGAAAGGCTTTTACGATGGGCTTACTTTCCACCGAGTGATCCCTAACTTTGTAGTACAAGGCGGATGCCCAGATGGTACTGGCGCTGGCGGTCCTGGCTACACCATAAAATGTGAGCTTGACGGCGACAACCAATACCATGACCGTGGCGTGCTTTCTATGGCACATGCAGGAAGAAATACTGGCGGTTCGCAGTTTTTCATCTGCCACAGCCGTGACAATACTTCTCACCTCGACGGCAACCACACTTGCTTTGGCAAAGTAGTGGAAGGCTTGGAAGTGATCGATGAGATTCGCCAAGGCGATAAGATCGAGAAAATTGTTGTGATTGAAGAATAGTAGCTATTTGTGAATAGGGAAAAGGCATGGGAGACTATGCCTTTTTTCATTGAATAGCATCTGCGTTAAAACCAAAACCCATTTTTTACCCATACTTTTTTGATAGTACTACAGCAACATACCGTCCCCATGCTTTCAGAAAAAGCCCGCATCAGCGAATACTTAATCGGGATTTTTGAGCAATTACCTTCCCGCAACAGCGTGAAAAAAGCCATCAAAAAAGGCGAGGTTTACCTCAATGGGGATGAAGCAGACTCAGGCAGGTGGGTCAACTCTGGCGATGAAATCCAACTTATGGACTTGGAGGAAAAACTGCCAAGGGTGTTTGAATTTAAGATGGATGTGGTGTTTGAAGACGAGTATCTTGCCATAGTTCATAAGCCGGCCGGGCTGTTGGTGAGTGGCAATCAGTTTCGCACCTTGGAGAATGCCCTTCCTTTTAATGTGCAAAAATCGACTGAGCCAGATGCGCTCAAGTACCCCAAACCGGTGCACAGGCTCGATTTCCAGACCAGTGGCTTGCTCGTAACTGCTAAAACAGCTAAGGCACATGCCGAACTGGGCAAGATGTTCAAGGAGCGAACAATCCAAAAAACATATCATGCAGTAGTGGTTGGGCTGACTCCCGAAAGTGGGGTGTTGGAAGAAGATGTAAACGGGCAGCAAGCCGTTACCGAATTTGAATTGGTTTCCAGCTCTCCTGCCTTGCAAAGCGGGCAGATTTCTTTATTGAAACTAAAGCCCTACACGGGCCGCACCCACCAGATTCGCATCCATACCGCAGGCATGGGCAGCCCTATAGTTGGGGATAAAATCTATGGAAACAAGGAAAAATCCATCCAACACAAAGGATTATTCCTTTCCGCCACGGGCTTAGATTTTACCCACCCAATTACTCAGCAGCCTATTTCCCTCCAGCTCGATATCCCCTATAAGTTCCTTTCCCTCATGAAGAGGGCGAAGCGCAGGTGGCTAAAGTTTAAAGAGGAGGAGTAGGCTTTAAATTTCTTCCTCGGCAAACTGCTCTAGCTGAACCTGCATTTTTTGGATGCGGCTTTCAAAAGATTCGGAACTTAGCGAATCGCGCCTTCTGTCCACCATAATAGGGAAGGCAAACGGGGTGAATTTGGGAGGGTTGGTCACTTTGATGTGCATCGTTTTTATTTTGTCCATTGCCTTTTCTAGCCTTCCGTGTTCCAGTTGCATATCTATCACTTCTTGGAAGGCTTGCTTTATCAAAAGGTTTTCTGAGTCATATTCGGAAAAAACATCAAACAGCAACTGGGTTGAAGCTTGCAGGTGTCTCGCTTTTTTGCTTTTGCCTGGGTATCCTCTAAATACCAAACCGGCAATGGTGGCTATTTCCCGAAACCTACGCTTAGCCATTTCCGTTTCGTTGAGACTACTTTCTATGTCAAAGAGCAAGTTTTCGGTGCTGAAAAGGTCGCTTTCGAGGGCATCTTCCAGCGGGATTTCTATATCGGAAAGGATTTCAAAGCCATAATCGTTCATGGCAAAAGTGAGGCTGATCGGCAGCATTTGGCTTATACGAAAGCAGACCATAGCTGCCATGATTTCGTGCACCATTCTTCCCTCAAAAGGATAGAAGAAAACGTGGTAGCCCTCATCTGACCGAATTTTCTCAATGAGAAACTGGTTTTTGGCAGGAACGAGCGACCAACGATGTTGCAGTTCTAGCATAGGGCGGATGGTTTGCATTTCAATGTCGATTGATGTTCGGAAGGCATCCAGCTTTTCCCTTATCAGCCCAGCTAGCTCCGAGGAAAGCGGCATCCGTGCGCCCATCCAGCGGGGGACTTGCCCCTTTTTTTTGTTAGATTTTTTCACCTTGGCGGTAAGCTTGTCCATTTTCACAAACTCCAAATTTCTGCCCGCAAACCAAAATACGTCCCCTGGGTTTAGCTTCGAGATGAAATACTCTTCTACCGTACCGATGTAGCCACCCGTTACAAACCGCACTTTTATCATCGGTTCGCTCACAATTGTGCCCATGGAAAGTCTATGACGGATGGCAACTTTTCGAGATGTAACTTTATACAAGCCATTTTCGACTACCACTTTACTAAACTCATCGTAAGCACCAAGGCTATTTCCCCCTGTGGTGATAAATGCCAGTGCCCATTCCCATTCTTCCCTGCTCAGTTCTCTGTAAGCGTAGGTGCTTTTTACTTCTTGCCAGAGTTGTTTTGCTTCAAACCCATCCGAAACAGCCAAAGTAACCATATATTGTACGAGCACATCCATCGGCTTTTGGAGTGGAAAACGGCTTTCCAAGTGGGTGACATTATCTTCTTGGGTGACTTCCCTCACGGCTTGGGAGAGGGCTGCCCCTTCCATAAGTTCTAAGGAGTGGGTAGGCATGAAATAGATTTTGCTCACAGCATCGGGGCGGTGGCCACTTCTTCCAGCCCGCTGCAAAAATCGGTTTACCCCTTTTGGACCACCTATTTGGATCACGGTTTCCACAGGTCGGAAATCCACGCCCAAGTCGAGGCTAGAGGTGCAGGCCACCAATTTCAATTTCCCCTCGTGGATGGCATCTTCTACCCACATCCGAATGGCCGGATCGAGCGATCCGTGGTGCATGGCCAGTTGCCCAGCAAGCCAAGGGGCTTTTGCCAATAGGGTCTGGTACCAAATTTCGGTTTGGGCTCGGGTATTGGTAAAAAGTAGGGTCGAGGTGCTTTTTTCAACAATGGGTAGAACTTTGTCGATGAGGTTTAAGCCCAAATGCCCCGTCCAAGGAAATTTTTCTACGGTATCGGGGAGGATGGAAACCGCTTCGATTTTCTTTTGAACTTTCGCTTTTACGGTGTAAAACCCATTTCCGCAAAGAACTTCCCCTGCTTGCTGTAAATTGCCAATGGTAGCCGAAATCCCCCAAACTCGTAGCTTTGGCTGCAAGGCTTTTAACCTGGAGATTCCCAGCTCGGCTTGTATGCCTCTTTTAGAGCCAAGAAGCTCATGCCATTCGTCTACAATCACCGTTTTAAGTTCTTGAAAAAGAGAGGGGTATCCTTTTTGTGCCAACAGTACATGTAGGCTTTCGGGTGTGGTGATGAGGCAGTGGGGCATTTGTTTTTTTTGTAGCCTTTTGGTTGCTGCGGTCGTATCTCCAGAGCGAATACCCACTTCCCAAGGCACGCCCAACCCTTCGCAGGCTTCTTGCATAGCTCGTTGAATATCTTTGGCGAGTGCCCGAAGTGGGGTAATCCAAATGACCTGCAAGCCTTTAGGCTGTTTGTTTTTGGTAATATTGTTAAAATATTCGGCTAGGCAGCCTAGCCAAAGTCCGTAGGTTTTCCCACTGCCAGTTGGGGCATTGAGAATGCCGTTCTCTCCTCGAAGGTACGCCTGCCAAGCTTCAAGCTGAAAGGGAAAGGGTTTCCAGTCTTTTTGGGCAAACCAAGTCTCTATTTGTCCAATTCCAAGAAAATTATCCGATATGGCTGTGTTTTTTTTCTCCATTTCTCACAAAAAAGGAAAGATAAGGATTTTCAACATAAGCTTTTGGTTGCGCTTTCAGGAAAGAAGACTAGTAATCTTCCCGAAGGTTTTTATTTTTGGATCATAAAATCAACAGGTTCAAACAAGAATAAAATCATGCGCATATATTTGATAGGAATGCCCGCTTCGGGGAAAAGTACGGTGGGGAGTGAACTTGCAGAGAGGTTGGGCTACGATTTTGTAGATACCGATGACCTGATTGCAGAAAGAGAGGGGATAGGTATTCCTGAGATTTTTTCTGAGAAAGGTGAGGATTACTTTAGAAAAGTGGAAGGAGATGTGCTTAGAAGTACCTTGCCAGAAAAAGCTGTAATAGCCACAGGCGGGGGAGTCCCTTGTTTTGCCGGTAATATGGAGTTTATAAAAGAACAGGGGATTTCTGTGTACCTGAAAGTTCCTGTGGAAGAGTTGGCCTCTCGTAGTATGGCACAACATGGGGCTCGTCCTCTGCTCAAAGATTTTGTTGGATTGCAGTTGCTCGACGAGTTGAAGTCGAAACTGAAAGCCCGTGAAGTGTTTTACAACCAAGCCGATTTACAAATTCAGGGTAAACAACCAGATATTGATACCCTCATAGAAAAGCTTAAACTTAAAGCTACCCTCTAATAATCTAGCCCCAACTGGTTATGTCATTTTATTGCCTTTCCTTCACTTTCGTAGAAAGAATCAGTGTGTTGCTCTTCAAAAAAATATGTTTCATAGAAAATATTGCTGTTAAGAATTAGTTTAAAACACTGAGGTCTAAAAGGATCCTGTGCGCGAAAAAAACCTGTTTTTTGCGCTTTACCAACCCCTAGGCAATAAGGAAAGGTAACGCCTGCCCAAGCTTAGATAACACCAACTGAATGAAAACGCTTACTGGTAAATTGACTAAACAAATCTTGACCTTCAGGAGAGGGGCTATTGGAGTTTTTGATCAGATTGAAAATAAATGGTGGGGAATGTTTTTTGAGCAGCCTCAGTCAAAAATGGAATTACAGCGAGTCCCTATAAGAGTACATAAGAAGAATCGATAATATAATTATTTGCGAAAAGACTTTTATGTCGCTTGCAAGCTCATACATAAAATTATCTTAAATAACCTAACACGTCTATGGAGGTGAACTTACTTGATTATTACCTGAGTATGGATCAACAACGTATCATTCTTTATTATAAAGGGCCATTCGACGAGACTATTCTTGCGAAGATCAGTACCTATATCAAAAATCATTTTGCTGATCAGCCTAAATCTGGGCACAAGCTTTTTGCGGTGTTCATAGAATTGGCTCAGAATATTGCATTTTATTCTTCTGAAAAAGACCATTTTGAAGGTGTAGATGAGAAAAAAGGAATAGGTACTATTCTGATCAGAGATGCACACGATAAAGTTACGTTTACTGCGGGTAACCTAGTGAAAACAGAAGTGGTAGAAGAGATTTCTGCAAAATGTGACAAGATAAACTCGCTTACATATGATGAGCTTAGGGCTTTCAAAAAAGAAGTGAGGAAAAGACCAAGAAAAGAGGGGCACAAAGGGGGGAGTATTGGCTTAATCCAAGTTGCGCTGAAATCTGAAAGCAGCCTCAAAATGGAACACAAACCAATTGACGACAACCACTCTTTCTACATGATATCTACAGACGTAGAGAAGGAGGTAGTTGGTTCTTAAATTAATTATTCAAGTGGTAAATTTAAATAACTTAAATAAATGGAAGATATTCATATTCAAGGGGAAAGTGGCACATTTTTTACCCCTAATGTAGATTTTAATGCGAGTTCTGGCCATTGCTCCATTACTGGGGAATCATACCTCGAAAACTCATTTGAATTTTATGACAAACTGATCCAATGGTTTGATAGTTATTTTGCCGAAGGCGGAGAAGCAATAGTGCTTGATATCAAGCTTACGTATTTCAATACAAGTTCGTCAAGGGCTTTGCTCGATTTGTTCATTAAGCTAAAAGAGCTAGAAGACGAAGGTAAAAATGTGACCGTAAACTGGCATTACGGTGTTCCAGATGACACAGACATGGAGCAAGAAGCCGAAGATTTTATAGATGATTCGGGACTCGAAATAAATTTAGTAGAGTTTGAATCCTAAAATACTTATTAAATGAGTGTTCTAAGTTGTTTATTCATTGGGTTTTGACCTAGGCTGACTCGCCTAGGTTTTTTTTGTTATTTGTTTTTCTCATGCTTGTCTAGTCCAAAAACCTGGGTGAGCACAGAGTAAAATATAGAATAGACAAAGCCAAATAAGATGGCAGACCACACACTGCTCACCTCAAAGCCTCCTACCAAATCACTGGTGAAATAGATGATAAAGGCATTGATGAAAATGAGGAAAATCCCTAGGGTGATAATGGTGATGGGGAAAGTGAGAATGACCAAAATAGGCTTCAAAAAGATATTGAGCAACCCAAGTACCAGCGCAACTACAATAGCGGTACTAAAATTGGCTACATGAATGCCAAAGCCTTCCAGAAGGTAACCAGTTGCGAGAATGGCGATAGATGAAACAAAAAATCGGAGTATAGCTTTCAAAATATTCTATGTTTTTTAGTTGAATAATGCTAGTTCAAGATAGCGATTATAATTCATTAAGAATACTGTAATTTACTTAGGAGGTAATTAAACTTTGTCATTTGTGTTTTCTAGTATTTCAGCACGGCTTTTAGGTTGAAAAACCGTTGGGAAAGGCTGTTTGGTACTGCAAATTGGTTCCCGTCAAAATCTGGAACCCAGTTGAAGGAGATGTTATTAGATACGCCAAAAACGTTCAAAATATCTAGTCCTATAAATAGGGTTTCAAATGTTCTTTTCCCCTCTTTTTGTTTGAATTTGACCACTTTGGAAAAGCCCATATCTGTTCTGAAGTAGTTGCTTCCCGAACTGAATGAGTTTCTGTATTGGGGCGTATTTGGCGGACCATAAGGAAGCCCAGAACCGTACAAGGCTCTGAAGTTTACCCGAACACTAGGGTTGTTGGGCAGATGATCTTGAAAGAAAAAACTAATGGTCACCCGCTGATCGCTAGGCCTGCGGATGTATCCTCTTCCATCTTCTTCCACATCTTCTTCAGTTTTCAAAATACTTAGGTTGAACCACGATTCGGTGTTGGGAATAAACTCCCCGCTGATGCGGAAATCAGCTCCCCAAGCATAGCCCACAGCATTGTTTTCGGCATAGTATCTCAGGCGGACATTGTCGATGTCGTAAGGGACAAGGTTCCACATTTTTTTGTAATACACTTCTGTAATGAACTTAAACGGCCTGCCCCACTGGAAGAAATCATAGTCCATTCCTACTATGGTATGGAGGGAGCTTTGCGCTTTTAGCGAAGTATTTACATTTCCCTCAAAATCACGCATTTCCCTATAAAAAGGCTGCTGCTGGTAGAGCCCTACCGAAGCTGTGAAAACGATATCCGAATACCAATCGGGCTGGAGGGCATATTGCAACCTTGGGCTAAAAATCCATTCCTCGTTGAGTGTCCAGTACGTAGCCCGAAGCCCATAGGTAAGGCTGTGCGAATAGCCAATGGCATGGCTAGCTTGCAGGTAGCCACTCATACGCTGGCTTTCTAGTTCATTTTCCGAAGTAATTGTTTCCGTGAGTTGGACATATTCCGCAGAATCCAAAAAGGAATATTCGTGGAGCTTATCGTCTATTTTTTCATAATCTAGCCTTGCTCCAAACTCTATTTTTGTATGATCGGCTACCTCCCACGTGTTTCTCGATTCGGCAGAATAAATTTCCGCTTCCAAAAAATTACGGGCATAGCGAAACTCAGAACCAATTCCTCTAACCAATACACAGCTATTTAGCTCTCCTGTGTTCAAATTTTGCCCAATGTCGCAGAGCTGGTAACCTCCCTCCACGTTCACAAATTCGCGCTCTTTTGTACCCATAGCCGAGGTGATGAACGAAGTGGTAAACTTCTCGCCAACCTTATGCTTGAGCCGTAAGCCTCCTTGGAAAGTATCGTAGCTTAGTTCTTCATTTCCTACAAAACCGACATTTAGCCTAAAAACTTGGTTGAAAGTTCCAAAAGTTGTTACCCGGGAGGTTGGGGTGAGTTCGTAGCGGTTGCGGGCATAAGAAGCTAAAAGGTCGATGGTCGTAGTGCCTGCCTCTTTGTTTTTCCCACTTAGGTCGTAGGTCAAAAAGGTTTGGATATCGGTAAAGCGAGGCAAGTATTCCCCTTGGGTTTCAAGTGTGCCCAGTAAATATTTTGAAGACTTGTGTCTAGCGCCTACTAAGTAGCTTAGCTTTTTATTTTTGCTAATTCCTTCGAGGTGCGCGCTGCCGCCAAGTAAACCAAGCATCATAGAAGCTGAGGTTCGCTGCGGAGTTTTATAATCTACATTGAGTGAAGAAGAAAGTTTGTCGCCATATTTTGCTTGCCAACCTCCCGAAGAAAATTCTACGCTCTTTACCAAATCGGGGTTGATAAAACTGAGCCCTTCTTGCTGCCCTGCCCTCACCAAAAATGGTCGGTAAATCTGCATATTATTTACATACACCAAGTTTTCATCGAAATTTCCGCCCCTTACCGAATAAGCCGAAGAAAGCTCGCTGTTGCTAGACATACCCAAAGCAGCGCCTGAAAGTAAAGCTTGGTTGAAATCCATGAAAGGAGTAGGTATTTCTTGTAAAGTCTTTGGGTCTACCTTTACCGCTCCAGCTTCTTTGCGGGTATCGTCGTTGGGTTGGCTAGTGATATCCACCTCTTGCAACTGAACCGTTTTTTCCACCAAAACAAAGTTGAGTATTAGTGTTTCATTGGGTTGTAGGGTTATTTCCCTCCGTTGCGATTTAAAATTGCTGTGGCTAATTACGATGTTAAAAATTTTATTAGGGCGTAGGGCAAGCCGATATTCTCCCTTTTCGTTGGAAACAGCTCCAAGGGTAGTTCCTTCCACAGAAATGGCGGTCAAAGGAATGCTAACCCCCAAGGAATCGGTGATTTTACCCGAGATATTGGAACTTTGCCCAAAAGAAAGCTGGGAAAGGAGAAGAAGAAAAAATATAGAAGGAGTATGTTTCATAAAGCAGGTGCTTGCCTGAAAAGGTTGATAGCTAGTTTGACCCGAAGGTAAAAAAATTATTCTTTGGGCAAAAATGAATTGTTTTGCTAATAACTTGTTTAAAATTCAATTTTTCTCGCAAATTTCTCTTGGCTAGTGTTAGGCGAGTTTGCTGCCCTCCTATTTCAAATTCTCTTTGAGCAAGTTTATTATAGATTATCACGGTTTGTGACGGTAAAGGCATTTCCAACTATCAATAACGCACATAGTTTGGATTAAAGACGAATAGGTACTGTGTTATACAACGAGCTAAAGCCCGTTGCTAGTGATAAAAAAAATCAATAGGCGGGGCTTTTAAGCCCCGTTTGGAAGTAAAAACGATGTTGGCTTTAGCCTAAACTAAATTTCACCCCAAAAAATCTATACAAATCAAACCGTGATAAACTCTATTGTAAAAGTAAAACTTGACCTATCTTTCTGCTTTATCATCATCACTCGTCTATTCACATGGAAACCACAGCTTACCTCATTACATCCGAAGGACTTTCTCCCCAAGCTTTTTCTGGAAATATAGAAGAGCTTGATAAAGAGAAAGCGTATTGGCTTGACATCAAGCTCAACAACAGGTCTGTAGCGGAACGCCACCTCCAGCACTTTGGGTTTAGTAACCGTGTGATGAAGTTTATAGAAGAGCCGGTTCGCTCTACACGGATCAATTTTTATGACGAGGTAATGATAATGAACCTAATTATTTCTGATTCAACAGACATCTATGAACCAGAGTACTTCACCACGTTGGTGAAAGGAAACCTGATTTTGACAATTATGAAAGAGACAAGCAACGTGTTTGAAGAGTTGGAAGAAGAGATTGAAAATAATGTGTTCGAGTTCGATTTTAACCTCAATCATTTGCTTTACTATATGATAACTGAGGTTCTTCATCAAGGAATGGATAACTTGTTGGTAACCAGAAAGAGGGTGAAAAAGATGGCGCAGCTAGTAGATGACGACCCGGGCGAAGTACCCTTAACTGAAATTACGAACTGTAAACATGAAATAAGTCAGCTGACCAATATAGTGGAGGATCAGTACAACATGTTGGGTTTCATCCCAAGGTTCGACTGGTCTTCTGATGCTACTACCGTAAGAAAAGAAATTATGGAGCTGGTGAGAGGCTTTGGGCATTTGTTCAATGCCTATGAAAGGTTGGAAGAAAAAGTGGAGACCATTCAAGCTCAATACCAGCTATCTCTTCAGGAGAGGGGTAACAAAAGGCTAAATACGCTGACGGTGGTGCAGGCTATTTTTGTCCCCCTCACGCTCATAGCTGGTATCTATGGAATGAACTTTGCCATTATGCCCGAGCTCCAATGGGACTATGGATATTTTTATGTACTTGCACTGATGGTGGCAATTGCCGTAGGCGAACTGCTGTGGTTTTATAAGAAGGGATGGTTTGATTAAATTTCAGTACTAAAATCAGCTAGTAGAAAACTCGGCGTTACTTCCCTATGAACACTGTAGAAACCGATTTAAGTTTTTTATTTACCCTACTCCATTTAGCTTGGATAGTAGGTTGTATAGCCTTGATTGCAGTTGGGGTTTTTCGAAAGAAAAAGGGCTTTATATGGATTGGAGCTCTTCTTTTGTTATCGTATTTGGGGTTTATGGCATGGGGTATTCACGAAATGGGAGAATCGATGAAGGATTTTAATTTTTAATTACCCAATTTTGATATCGTATTTCCTCAACAAGCCCAATACGGCAGGTAGTGAAAATTTGGTCTTTTTTATGCGGTTATTTTCGGGGTCGATCTCATAGTTTTCCGCCGAGCGGAGGTCAGCTTTTTCGAGATTGGTTCGGTCGAACATTGCCCCCAAAAGGTCAGCATTTTGGAAAGAAGCTTCAGCCAGATTGGCTTCGGTAAAATCAACTTCTTGCAAGCTGCATTTCTTGAAGCTCGCCTTTTTTAGGTTCAATTGGTAGAAAGAAGAAAGGTTGAGCTGGCAGCTGTCGAAACCCACCGAAAACAGAAATTCATTGCACTCGGCAAACTGCAACCCAAGCAGCTTGCAGCTGATAAATCGGACATCTCGCATGGCCGTGTTTTGCAAATTAGCCGCACTCAGGTCGCAGCTTTCAAACTCGCAGTCTGTAAAAGCACAACCGCTCAGATTTGCACTTGGCAACGAGCAGTTGGTAAATGTGCAGCCATCGTATTCCCCTTTTTCTAGTGAAACCAAGCCTTTAAATTCTTCGCTATCGAAATACTTATTCATCTCTTTTTTTTGTGGCTAAAAATAAGAGAATTTTTTTAAGCTTATCTCATAGAAATAGAGTTGCCTTAAAATTTATAGGGGAAGAGGCTTGGGCTTGCTATAGGGCTTTACTTCCACGATATTGGCTGGCAAATTGAAACCATTGTTGATCAGAGAGCTTACTACTCTATTGACCACCTTGGTGCGTAGTTCAGCTATATGGTCCATAGATTTGTAGGAATTGACCCAATAAAATATCCGGAGATTGATCGTGTTGGTACCAAGTTCTTCTAGTAAAATAAAAGGTTTTAAATTCCCTTCATTTTCAATTTTTTGTTCACTTTCCAATGTTCTAGTAACTAGGTCTACGGCTTTAGTTACATCATTAGCGTAATCTATGCCTACTACAAAATCGTAGCGTAGCAGACCGTCGCGAGTATAGTTGATGAGTGGGTGCTTGATGAGCATGGCATTGGGTACATAAATATCTTTTCCATCGAACGTCCGTATGTGGGTATTTCTGAAGCTGAGTGCCCTTACCTTGCCTTTTATGCTTTCTATTTCTATCACATCGCCTATGCCAAAAGGGCGACTGAAAGCGAGGAAAAAACCTGCCAAAAGATTCTCGCCTATATCTTTGAACGCAAAACCAATGATAATTGCAGAAACCCCTGCTCCGGCAAGTAACCCGCCAGCCGCTTTTCCCAAACCTACTTGATTGAGGAAAAGCACAATCCCAATGGTGAGCATGGCAAGAAAGATAAAACGACCAATAAAATTGACAAGTAAGCGGTCATTAAGACGCTTGAAAAGCCTTTTGCGAGAATATTTGCGCAAAAGAGAACCTATGCTGGTAAATGTGGCAAGAAAGACAAGCCCTATCACAAAAGCGGGCAAGCCGTGGATGACAGAGTCTTTAAAGTCGGAAAAGGATTGGATAAGTTCTTCGAGCATAGGAAAATTGATGGGTGTAACAAGTAATTGGAATTTAAGTCTAGGATAAGGTGTATCTTTTTACATTATGTATGTAAATTTTATTCCAAACCACTGGCTTGGAATAAAACAAGCTGCAATTTTACTTTATTGCAATTTTATTTTTCATATACGTCATTAGCCCGATATACTACCGTAGAAGTATTTCCCCAGTCAATTGTGGAAATATTAAAAGGATGGGACGGTAAAAAAAAGATCTTCAGACCAATTCTTTAAACCGATTTAAAATCTAGCAGTTAATATTGGGGGTAAACCTAAAAATTATTCATCATGAAAAACAACTCCTATATTGTACTAGCAATTTTGCTGTTCTTCTTCCCCTTGATGGCTTGCAACGAAGCAGCCCAACAAGGTCAGGCAGAGGCGGAGGAAGAACAAGAAGAATCGACACCTATTTCTGGTTTCGAAACTGATTTGCCACTCGAAAAAATAAAGCTACCCGCTGGTTTTAAGATTTCTGTTTATGCCAAAGAGGTGAAGAATGCTCGCTCTATGGTGCTCAGCCCAAGCAATACGCTTTTTGTAGGCAACCGTACTTCCAAAAATGTATATGCCCTCAGAGATGAGGATGGTGATGGGAAAGCGGAAAAGAAATATACCATAGCAGAGGATATGAAAATGCCCAATGGCGTGGCATTTAGGGATGGTTCGCTGTACGTAGCCGAGGTCAGCCGTATTTTGCGCTACGATGATATTGAAAATAAACTAGCTAGCCCGCCTGAACCTGTGGTGATTTACGATAAATATCCCACTGAGACACACCACGGCTGGAAATACATCAACTTTGGCCCTGATGGTAAACTCTACGTGCCCGTAGGTGCACCTTGTAATATTTGCAATGAAGAGGATGAGGTTTACGCCTCTATCACCCGAATGAACCCCGATGGGTCAGAGGTGGAAGTGTTTGCTTCGGGCGTAAGGAACAGCGTAGGCTTCGATTGGCACCCAACTACGGGCGAGCTGTGGTTTACCGATAATGGAAGAGACCGCTTGGGCGATGATGTTCCGCCAGACGAGTTGAACCATGCATCGCAGAAAGGCTTACATTTCGGCTATCCGTTTTGCCACGCTGGCGAAATAACCGATCCAGAGTTTGGTAGCGAGCGCGATTGCTCCGAATTTACCAAGCCTGCCCAAAAGCTTGGGCCGCACGTAGCAGCCCTCGGCATGGAGTTTTACGAGGGAAAGCAATTTCCATCCGAGTACAAAAACCAAATCTTCATTGCTGAACACGGTTCTTGGAACCGTTCTTCTAAAATTGGTTACCGCATTATGTTGGTGAAATTGGAGGGGAATAAAGTAGTTAGCTATGAGCCCTTTGCCACTGGCTGGCTTCAAGGCGAAGACGTGTGGGGCAGGCCTGTCGATGTTGAAACCATGCCCGACGGTTCGCTCCTCGTTTCCGATGATCAGGCAAATGTGATTTACCGTATTTCGTATGAAGGGTAGTTGAGGAAAGAGACTTATAAGAACGAAACCCCTCTTGCCGATAAATTTCGGTGAGAGGGGTTTTTGTATGTTATTTATCAAAAAAAATACGCTAATCAGCTTGAATGATATTTTCCGAATCGGGGCTGAATAGGTCTTTGCCGTTTGTATTTACAAAAGCTTTTATGGCAAACCTCGCCTTGCTTTGAAGTTTGTTTTTGGGAAGTATTACTTGAAAAGTACCACTGTTTGTGTTTAAAGCTTTTCCTTCCACTCTTGCCTCTTCTACATTCAAAAATGAAATATTACTGTACACAATTCCGTAGCTGTACTCTCCATCTAGCAAGATGTTTTTAAAAGCAACGTCAATAATGAAATCACCTTTTGCGTCCTTTTTTGTAGAGGTTATTTCAATAGAATAGCCTTTGTTTGCTTTTAGCGGAGTAGCTATGTTAGGATAAAAATTACTCTCGCCAGCTTCCGTTTTGGCTTTTACGGTGTAGAAATACTGCTTTCCTTTTTCGGTGCTGCTGTCAATGTAGAACTCTTGCTCCACGTTTTCCGCCAGCACTTCAAACTCATGAAGCTTTGCCCCTCTATACACCGTGTATTTTGTTTGAGGCGGGTTTTGTTTTTGGGCTATCCAATTTATTTTAATGTCCCCATTGGTCATTTCCTTTGCAGAAACATTCCTTGGCGAATAAGGGATATCTTTTTTGAGAATGATTTCTTCATCAGCTGAAAAAGCGCTTTGCCCAAGTCCGTTATAAGCAGCTACGGAAAACGCATAGTTGGTATCCATTTGTAAGTCTTTTACTCGGTATCCAAATACATTTTTAGTATCTACTATAACCTCTTTACCATTTTCTTGAACATATTTTAATAAATAGCCCTCAGCTCCGGCAACACTTTCCCACATGATCGTAGCCGTATTATTTCTTCTGGCCGTTTTAAAAATACGGGGACTTTGTGGAAGGCTAAAGTCCAAGGAAAGTATGGTTGAGTACGAAAGCTCGCCGTACGAATTAGTTGCTTTCAATTGGAAATAATACGTTTTCCCTTTTTCTAAACCCGAGATTTCCACTTCATTTCCTTTAACTACAGATGTTTTTTGTTTGAGCTTTTTAGAGTCTTTTCCATAATGTATTTGGTAAGTTTCCACCCCATTTTGTTTTCCCCAAATAGCCTTAACCCCATTTTCCATCACTTTCAAATCATAAATTCTGGGAGACTGGATCAAGGGCTTAGTATCCGATTTCCATTTTACTACGGTCAAGCTCAGTGGCCTCACTAGTATTTTTCCTTCTTTTCCAATTTCCGTTTTTATATCGGTATTTTTTGTGTCAAGAGTTTCGGCGCTGATATATTCGATTTGCAGTTCTTTTTTTAAAGGTTTTCCGCCTAATGTTAACTCGAAGGAAGTCGAGTTTGTACTTCTATTGGTCACAACCAAATAGTCAAATCCATTGATGCCTCGGTAAGCTTGGGCAAAATTTCCATCTACTTGCGAACCTTTCATTCCATCTACCTTAAATCCATTCTCTATTTGTGTGTTGTAGATAAAATTGGAGTTGTTGGTAGCCTCATGAAATATTTTGTAGGCTTTGCCTTCCAGGGTTCTATTTATACCTGTGCGAATGCTGTCTGTATCAAGCTTTTCTCCTTTTTCAAAAGCATCTCTAATGAGCTGGTTGAAATTTTCCTTTGGCGAATATTTGCTACTGACCTCATGCGCTCCCACAAACCGAGTATTTGGATGTTGGAGCTGGCGCATTACATATTCTATATGGTAGACGCTAGAATAAATCCCATTTAGGGGCTTGTTCCACACACCAAATTCCGTGATGATCATTGGGATTCCCTCGGCAGTATACGCTTCTATTTCTTCCATTGCGTACTTATCCGTAGCTTCTAGCAGTTTCGTGTTTGCCCGCTTGTATGCTTCTTCTATTGTCTGCTTTTTCCCCGTATGCGGAGCGTAAGAGTGTTTGGAAAAAGTATTCCAAAAAGCGCCATGTTCTTTTTGGTAAAGGTTTATTTCTTTCATAAACCCCCAAATGCCGTCCCAAGTAAAGTTTAAAGCCAATTTTGCCTCAGGAAATACTTCTAAAATCGCATCGGCATGAGGCTTCATTTTTTGGGCATAGTCGTAGCCACTGTTCCACCAGTACCGCTCGCGATGGGGAACGTAGAAATACGGCTCGTTGCAAAATTGCCATGCTTCCACCTCTATGTGGTTGTTTTTGACAAATCTTGCCAATTCTCTAGTTATCGTTGGCGATTCGGAAAAAGCATTTACAGTAACGATTAGTTTCCCGTTGATTTCACCGAGTAATTGGTAAAGGTCCGTAATGCGGTGTGGACCTTTAACGTCTGTGAATTCATAGCCAGTGAGGTATTGTTTCGATTTGTCGAACATCATCGCATAATCCAAATCATATTGCCCTGTGGCGCTGTTGAAGGCATCTCCCATAGTACCAGAGAAATAACGTAACCAACCAGGCTGCAATTCGTGGACTGCTTCTCGTAAATCAGGATGTGTGTAGCTCCAAACCTTATCTGCTATGCGTACATTAAACCCACTGCTGCCTACATCTATTTTATGTCCGCTGTTAGGGTCGATATTGATACTTCGTACTTCATTTTGTGCATAAGCGAAAGAGCTGTATAAAAGTAAAAATAGGGGGATGAATAGTTTTTTCATGACGAGTGAAGTGTAATGGGCTCAAAGAGCTTTATAAGGGTATTTGTGAAGTGAGTACTTTTTTGTGCAAACCAGTTTTTTTTTAATGAAACAACTAGTTTTTGTGATGAGAATTGAAGTGAAAAAAGGTTGTGCAAAACCGAGTATAGCCTATGGTTAAAGCTTCTATAGCTGCTGCACAACCTTCAAAAATAGCTGGTAAGTATTCTTGATAGTTTTTCTACTGACTGTTCAAATAGGTTTGTGACTTGAAGGTAAACACATTGGAAGGCGTCCTTGAGTTTTGTATCAATTGTGCCATTTCTTTCACAACCTCTGGGTGTTGATCGGCTACATTTTGCTGTTCCGCAATATCTTTTGAAAGGTCGTAAAGTTCAATTTCAGAACTCTCTTTGAACACGTTATATTTAACAGCTTTCCAGTTGCCTTTTCTTATCGCTTGTCGGCCTCCCTTTTCATGGAATTCCCAATACAAATAATCGTGCTGGGGCTGTTGTTCTTGGTTGCCCAATAAGGTTGGCAAAAATGAGATCCCATCAAGGTTCTCTGGAGTGCTAGTTTCGGTCAATTCACAAAATGTAGGAAATACATCCCAAAAAGCAGAAATATGTTCAGTTTTAGATCCTGCTGCGATTTTCCCTGGCCAAGAGGCGATCATGGGGACGCGTACGCCCCCTTCGTATAGGTCACGTTTGTAACCGCGAAGCTCACCGTTACTTTCGAAATAATCAGGATCTGCTCCGCCTTCTTTGTGCGGACCATTATCTGAAGTAAAGACAATTAGCGTATTTTCTGCAAGACCTAAGTCTTCTATTTTTTTCACAATTTCTCCCACTTGCCTATCCAGCAGATCGACCATGGCGGCAAAAGCAGCGTGCGTTTCTGTTTGAGATTCGTAAGGACCATTTCTGTATGTAGGGCCATCGTCTACTCCCTCATAAGCCTTTTCGGGTGGATATTTTCCCCGGTGTTTTTCCATCAAATATTCTGGAGCGGCAAGCTCAGCATGAGGGATAATAGACGCCACGTACAAGAAAAAAGGCTGATCCTTATTGTCATCTATAAACTGCAAAGTTTTTTCGTGGATGAGTTCTGGGGCATATGTTCCTTTGCCGAAGCCTTGGTTGTTTGTAAGCACCAGCGAATCGGTATTTGACCAAAGGTGTCGGGGGTAATAGTTGTGGCCAAGGCGCTGGCAGTTGTATCCAAAAAAAGTATCAAATCCTTGTTTAACAGGGTCGCCTTCTGAGCCTGGGTATCCCAATCCCCACTTACCAAAGGCTCCAGTTGTGTAACCCGATTTTTTGAGGGCTTCGGCAATGGTGAAAGTATTGTCGGGAATAGGGTATTGACCCTCGGGCTGAATTTCTTTGTTTCCCCTTATCATCGTATGGCCTGTGTGCATCCCAGTCATCAAGGTCGAACGTGATGGTGCGCACACCGTACTTCCAGAATAGTGTTGGCTAAATAGCATGCCTTTACTGGCGAGTTTGTCAATGTTTGGGGTTTTTAATTTTTGCTGCCCGTATACACCAAGGTCGCCGTATCCCAAATCATCGGCTAGTATGTAAATAATATTAGGCTTCTGCAGAGTATTGTTACTTTGGTCGGTTTCATGCTCTTTTTGTACCTTATTCTCGCATGAATAAGATACGCATATCACTACGCACAAAAGAGCAGCTTTAATTAGTCGTTTCATCAAGGTCAATAATTAGTTGTACTTTTAATAAGTGGATCTAAACATCTATCTAGTAAGGAATCACGAATGGATTTGAAAGAAATTTCATTTGTTTGACAAAATACTAGAAGTCTCCATCAAACCATTCGTGATAAAATAATGCATTTGTTAATGATAGGCTCTATACCCTAACGGTAACCATTATTGGTTGGGTCCGTGTTCAAGAGGTTAGGGTTTAGAATGATTTCATCTTGTGGGATGGGCAATAATACATGATAAGGCTGTATGTTGTTAGCAGGGTTGTTCCATGAGCGGTGTTCCACTGTTTTCACCACGTCCAAAAGTATGCCCCATCTAATCAAATCCATTCTGCGGTATCCTTCCGTACATAGCTCGAATTTGCGTTCGTCGTACATAGCTTCCCTAAATTGCTGTTGGGTCATTCCGCTCCAAGGCTTATCTGGCTCAAAGGCTCTTTCTCGTACCCTGTTTACATACACATAGGCATTATCAGGTCCGCTTATCTCGTTTTCTGCCTCGGCTGCCATCAAATAGATGTCTGCTAACCTAAAGACTACGTAGTTTTCATGGTGGTTACCCCGTGGAGAAGAGTTGTTCAAATTCCAATTTTTGCGGTAGTAAGGGTGTGTCAATTGGTAGCCAAGGTATTCGGTGACGATACTAACATCGTAGCGTAGATCGTCTGGATCCCAATTGGCTCTATCGGCAATCTCAGGAAGAGGAACTGCCCATCCATATCCACTCATATCCTGATCGTTGGCTTGTAGGTCAGCTTGGAGCAGTTCCCACCTCGTCGGGGTGCCAGCGCCATCAGGGCGGTCATTTCTATTGCTTGGTTCATCCCTCAGCCTTGGGTTATAATCATCTGTCCTTTGTGTAGCCCCATCTCCAAATACAGGGTCAGTAGTGAAATCTATTACAAAAATTTGTTCGTTATTGTACTGTTGCGTTTTGTCAACTTGATTGAAAACTGCTGCAAAATCATCTAAAAGGCTGTGTGGAGAATTATTGATAATTTTATCACATTCAGTTTTTGCCTCTGCCCACTCTTTATCGAACAAGTGGAACTTTGCTTTGAGTGCTGCGGCAGCCCATTTTGATGCTCTGCCCAAGTCCGATCCAGAATATTCACTTGGTAATAAGTCATACGCAAGGGCTAAATCAGCCTTCATGTCTTCACGAATGATGTCTTTAGAGGTACGTTCCAAGCTGCCTAGCTCATCTAAAGGAAGTAATTCTCTGAAATAAGGTACATCGCCCCAGAGGTTGGTCAAATGGAAATAGGCAAGGGCTCTGAGGAAGTATGCTTCGCCCAATGTCTGGTTTCTTATCGTTTCTGAGATGTTTTCGTTGCCTTCTAAGTTAGTGATATTCAAGGAAGCGTTTCTAACAAGCTCATAGCAGGATGCCCATGTTCCGTTTCCGTCTGCAACACCTTCGGCTATCAGGTAGTTATGGATTTGCCCATTTACGTTACGGCTTGGTCCCACCTCATCGGCGCCGTTTACATAATAATTGTCAAGACCCCTGGTTTTGTACATGTCCCCTCTGTGAAGTATTCTGTAGAGTCCATTAGAAGCCAAAAGTGCTTCTTGGTCGTTGTTGAAGAAGTTTTCCACCGCTATTTGATCCCTCAAATCTTCTTCTAGAAAACTGTCGCAGCCCGAGAGTATTCCTAGAAATACGAGAAGTGATATAATTATTTTTATATTTTTCATTGCTGTCAATTTTTAAAAGTTAATTTTTACTCCTGTTACAAAACTCTTTGCGTATGGGTACTGCCCACTTGCAAATCCTTGGGATATGGAGTTGAATCCGCTACCTGCTGAAAAGTTATTAACCTCAGGGTCACCCAAAGTAAAGTCTGATATGAGAAGGAGGTTTCTTCCGGTCACGTACACATTCACGCCTTTGAAAACCTTGTCGATGTTAAGCTTCTGGACAGGAAGATCGTAAGAAAGCGATACCGTACGAAGCCTGATAAATGAGCCATCTTCAATATTGGCGGTGCTGTTAGGGTTGAACAAGCTTGTAGACGTACCCGCTCTTGGGATGTCGGAAGTTTCATTTACATCAGGCATCCAGCGGTCAAGCACTCTTGGATCAACGTTTTCTTCGCCTCTACCAAACAATGACCTCTGTGTTACCACATTGAAGATTTCTGCTCCGTAAGAATACTGGAAGAAAATACTTAGGTTGAGCCCTTTCCACGATAAGTTGTTATCAAAACCACCGTAGAAGTCAGGTTGCGGGCTTCCTATTATCATATAATCTTCTTGATTGATAGTACCGTCTTCGTTCACATCGGTATATCTTGGGCTGCCTAAGAATGCGCGTCCACCTGCTTGGTCGTCCACAATGTCTTGAGGGTCTTTGTATGTGCCCAAATATTCAGCTCCGAAGAATACGGGCATCGATTCGCCTACTATTAAGCGGGCAGAAGGACCACCTTGGTTACCTGTAGATTGTAGGTTTATAAATGGTTCGTCACCGAGATCCAGTACTTCACTTTTGTTCGTGGTGAGTGTAAAGGTTGAGCCCCATTCAAAATCACCTTTTATAACGTTGACTGTTTTCAACATAAACTCGAGGCCTTGGTTTTCAACGCTACCTACGTTTTCGAGCACCCGGTTTCCTGCCGTGTTGGGCAAGTCCCTGAACAACAATAAATTTTCCGTTGTTTTCTTGTAATAATCTATTTCGAGGGAAATTCTGCTATCAACCAGTCCAATTTCCATCCCTATATCAAGCTGTTTGGTCGTTTCCCATTTCAATCCTTTTGAGCCTGGGTTTGCCAAAATGACCGCAGGAACTAGTGTTTCATTAAAATAATTGAACTGAGGGTTGAATAAGTCAAATGAGTTATAAGGGCTAACTCCTTGTTCGCCAACTATACCATAACTTGCCCTGATTTTCAAAAGATCAATGATGCTCAGGTTGTCCATGAAGGCTTCTTCATCTACATTCCACGCACCACCTACCGATGGGAAGAAGGAGTACTTGTTGCCTGGTTCAAAAACCGAAGAACCGTCCCT
This sequence comes from Flammeovirgaceae bacterium SG7u.111, assembly GCA_034044135.1. Lineage (NCBI taxonomy): Bacteria > Pseudomonadati > Bacteroidota > Cytophagia > Cytophagales > Flammeovirgaceae > Flammeovirgaceae bacterium SG7u.111. The sequence goes on from CP139021.1 coordinate 288,189, forward strand.
TCTGCCTACCAAAGTTAAAATGTATTTGTTATTATACCCGTAGGTAATACGCCCTAGAATAGAAGCTAAAGTTCTTTGGGAGTATCCAGAGCTTACTTGGTATGTTTCTGGATCCGAGCCTAAGGAAAGGTTGTTGTACCCTACTACATCGTTAGGGAAACCTTCTGCGGAAGAACTACTGGACTCTGAGATGATTTGTTGAGCAGTGAAGCCTCCTAATACTTTTACGGAATGGTCACCAAACGTTTTTTCCCAGTTTAATGTGGTTTCACTAAGTACATCCCTACTAATAGTGTTGTTGACTTGAGCATAACCGCCTACGTTGTTGTTCAAAATTCTTTCGGGTAAGGCTCCTGGTAAGTACTGGTTCCTTTTGTAGAAATTAAGCGATGCACCCATACTTGTTTTCAATGTAAGCCCCTCAATAGGTTCAAACGCTATATACGTATTGGCAATGAGGTTAGTCACCAAGTCATGGTCTTGGCGCAACTGAATATCTGCTTCTGGGTTACGTTGCAGTGTACCGCTAATAGGATTTGTTCCTGTAAACTCCCCTTCTTCGTCATAAATAGTACGAATAGGCAGCACACTGGAAATAACTTGTCCAAAATTAACTTTGTTGTTTTCTTTTTTGAATGTGCTCAGGTTCAAATTTGTACCAAATTTGAACTTATCCGAAACATCAACATCAAGGTTTCCCCTAAAAGTGATTCGTTCTATTCCCGAGTTTCTGATAAGACCATCTTGCTTAAAGTAGTTTAGAGATGTATAATAATTAGTGCTTTGGGTTCTCCCAGTAACCGAAAAGTCAGTATTATAGATTTTCCCAGGTCCAGAGATCACGTCTATCCAGTCGGTAGTAGGAACTTCTCCAGGGTTATCGAACTGAAGGGGGAGGCTGGGGTCGGTCATGCCAATGGGTATCAATGTGCCATTTACATCAACAGAAGGTCCGGGGACAAATTGGCCAGCCTCATTTAAGTAGTTTACGTAGCCCTCACCACCCAGAATATCAATTTTATTGGCAAGCTGATCGAAGCCTACATAAGAGTTTAGTGTAAAACTAGGTTTGCCAGGAGGTAGTGATTTGCCGCTTTTGGTAGTGATCAAAATCACACCAGAGGCACCCCTTGTACCGTAAATAGAAAGAGCAGTCGCATCTTTCAAGACCTCGATGGATTCAATATCGTTTACATTGATATTATTCAGGTTGAAGTCCGTGCCAACTATAAAGCCATCTACTACAAATAATGGGTTGTTGTTTCCATTGATCGAGCTATTGCCTCTGATCCTAATTGTTGCTCCGCTACCAGGGGCACCATTGTTTGAAGTAACTTCAACACCGGTAGCCCGCCCTTGCAGCGCTTGGTCAACCCTAGATACAGGCTGGTTTTCTATTTCTTTTGCCTTGATAGATGCTACAGAAGAAACCAAGTCTTTCTTGGTAGATGTACCATAACCAATGATTACTACTTCTTCTAGCTGCTGTATATCTTCCTGGAGGGTAACATTCATTATGGAGGAAGCAGACTCCACGGTTTTTTGCTGTGTCAAAAAACCGATATAAGAAAACGTAAGCACATCACCTATATCTGCCTGAAGTGCGTATTCTCCATTGATGTTTGTAACTGTACCGTCACTCGTGCCTTGAATTACTACAGATACGCCAGGCAGCGGTTCTCCTGTATCATCCGATACAGTTCCTTTGATAGTTTGCTGCGCACTTGCAGAAAACCATCCAGTTAATAAGATAAGTAAAATTAAGCGCATAATTTTTTCCATTTTCATTTGAATAAAATAACCGTAACAAACATAACCGGTATAGGGTAGGGGTAGGGGTGATTATTGTCTCACAAAGAGGGTAGGTTTGTCTCTTAGTAGATGATTATATGCTGTTTATTAGGGTTTGCAACATTTTTACCCTCTAATTGGGACGAATGAATGAACTGTCGGCTAGATGCTTATTGATAATTTCTTATTTTTGACCTATAAGATTAGTGAATATGAGAACCGCAAACGTTTTAAGTAGCATAAAATCTACTTGGCGTAAGAGCTTTATATGAAAAAACATACCCATCTCTTATTGCAACATTTGTTTTTGCAAGTGCTACTTTGGCTCTTTGGAGTAGTTGCGCTATCGGCTCAGTCATCCACATTGAATTTCCAAAAACTATCTATCAACGGAATGGGTTTTGATCTTGATGCAAATTTTGTTATGCAAGATAGTATTGGCTACTTGTGGATTGGGACAAACAATGGCCTTTATAGGTATGATGGGAGAAGCCTTGATGAGTTTCAATACAATGTGTTTGATTCTGTGTCGCTTCCAAATAACTCGGTCAATAGCATAGTAGAGGATGATAATGGAAATTTGTGGATAGGGACAGAAAGCTATCTTGTCTTTTACAATAGGGTGGCAAATTCTTTCCACGGTTTTTATAAAAATACAACGACTAAAGTATTAAGAAAAGCTTCGGACGGAACGGTTTGGGCGTATCTCCAAAAAATAGGCTATGTAGTAATAACGCCACATGTTAACCTGGATAGTTTGCAATTTGCAACCGTCCAAAATTACCAAAACGAGAATAAAAAGCTGTTAGAAAATAGTAGAATCAATAGTTTCTATGAAGATGTGTACGGTAGGACTTGGATTGCGACCGACTCGGATATCCTGACAGTAGGAGAAACTGGTTTATTGAGCAAGACCAGTTTTAATGAAGAAGTAAGATTCTTAGAAAAATATAGAGGCAATTCGTTTTTGGCATTTACTACGAACGCTATTTATGTACTTGCTTATAGGAAAGGGAACAGAAAGCTGGAAGTATTAGAAAAATACTCAGAAACACTGCCGCAGCCGTTTTCGCCCACTGCCGTACAGCTCGACCCAGAAAAACCGGAATACTACGTAGCAACTAAAAAAGGGCTTATTAGGCTTAAGATTGGGGATAACGGCCATGTCTCTTACAATTGTTTATTTGGGAATGACGCTTTGAACCCATCTTTTATCATTACCTCTTTAACGCTCGACAACCATAAAAACCTTTGGATAGCTAGCTCCAATGGCATGTACAAAATGGTGGATAGAGGAAATATCTTTAATAGCATTTCCATGGCAGGAGGAAGTTCAAGAATCAAGGCGCTGTACAGGTCAAGAAATAAAGAGAATACCTACGTAGGAACTTCTGAAGGCAAGGTTATTCGGTTTAATAGCGATGTTTATAGTAGACCTAAGTTTTTGCTCAACATTGGTACAGGTAACGCAATTAATAATATTGTTGCTGAATATGGAACAAACGAAGTCCTTGTTTCGGTGAACTCTACGCTCTTTAGATCTACAAATCTTGAAAGTGGAAACCCATTGGAATTGGAAGAAGTGAAGGGTTACAAGAAGAGGATTGAGGATGTTTTGTCTATTAACCAAAATGAAATATGGGTAGGGGTTTGGGGTGATGGAGTTGATATTATTAATAAAGCTGTTCCATTATCGAAGTGGAAAAAGAACCTTATAGAAAGTTTGAGAGGGGCACATGTTTCGGTGCTGCATTTGGACAAATACAATAAGCTGTGGATAGGGACAAGGGGCCAGGGCATTTACCTTGTAGACTTGACGAATGAGAAGATGACCCATATTTATCCTGACAAGCCTGAAGGTCTCAATTCAGACGCCATACTTTGTTTTCTGGAACTTGGAAGTGAACTTTACATTGGTACTCGTGGAGGAGGGGTTAACGTATATAACCTGGAAGCCAATGAGTTCGATCGGGTATATACCAAAGAAGAAGGGCTGAATTCTCTCACTATCGCTTCTATGGAAGCCGATAAAAAAGGAAATATTTGGATGAGTACGATGCATGGTATTACCCTATTTAATATCCATACTGAACGGTTTACAAACTTTGGACAGTCAGATGGGCTTTCGGAAAACCAATTTACTTTTAATACAAGTACCAGCGATGAGTCAGGAAATATCTGTTTTACCGATGGGGCAAGCTTGGTGCAGGTTAAGACAGGTGAGTACAGAAAGAATGAAACGCTGGCTAAAACCTTGATCACAGGCTTTGAAGTAATGGGGACTCAAAGTGAGGACAATGAGTGGGTGAAACCTGAAAATAAGCCGATTGAGCTCGGGGGGAGAATAGAGTTACCTTACGATAAATACACCATTTCTATAAGGTTTACCTCGCTTGATTTTACTGCTCCAGAAAAGAATAAATATGCCTACAAGCTGGAGGGAGTGAATGACTATTGGGTGGATGTGCAAGCAGGTAACAGTGTAGCTAGTTATAATGGATTGAAACCAGGCGCTTATGTGTTTCAGGTAAAAAGCTCTAATAGTGATGGCGTGTGGAACTTAGAGTCAGCAAGTTTGGAGTTTGAGATAAAGCCACCTTTTTGGCAGACTAACATTGCAATTTTATTATATGTTTTGTTCATGGTCTCGGGGGCTTGTGGAGCAGCTGTGATCATTAGGAATTGGTACCAAATGAAAAAAAACTTGGTGGCGGAGACAGTTAGCAGACACAAAGATAATGAGCACCACCAGATGAAAATGATATTTTTTACCGATATCTCTCATGAGCTGCGAACTCCCTTGACGTTGATCCAAGGTACTATCGAGAAAGTGATAAGGGAAAATCAGTACCAGTTAAAAGAAAATACTGCAAGGCGTATTTATAACAATTCATTGCGCATAGGCAGGCTGATAGACCAGATAATGGATATCCGAAAAAATGAAGTGGGGGCTTTCCAATTGAAAGTGGGCAAGGGAGACATCATTAAAGACATCCTTTCCATCAAAAATGCCTTCAATGATTTTGCCCTTATTTATGACATTACTTACGAATTTGAAAGTGAAGAAAAAGAACTACAAGGGTTTTATGATCCGCAAATAGTAGAAAAAGTCTTGTTTAACCTTCTTTCCAATGCGTTTAAATACACTCCAGAAAAGGGAACGGTTGAAGTGCTATTGAGAAGACTAAAAGTAGAAGAAGACCAGCTTGATGAAAATATATTGAAGCCGGGCATGTACATTGAATGCTCTGTTTTTGACAATGGTGCGGGAATACCAGAAGAAAGCTTGCCTCACATTTTCAACCGATACTATCAAACCACAAAAATACCTGCCCACAAAATACCAGGGACGGGAATTGGGATGGAATTGGTTCAAAAGCTGGTAAGGGCTCATGGGGGAATGGTGAGGGTGGACAGTGTAGAAAATGAATTTTCAAAGTTTACTTTTTTACTTCCCATCGAGAAAAACCACTACGATGAGAAGCAGCTGATAGATGAAGATGTAGAAAGAACGCCTTCCATTTTGACTCGTTCAGAGTACCAAGTTTTTGAAGAGGTAACTTCCAGCGGTGTCCATAAAAAGGTAAGTGTATTTGAGGAAAAACCTAAAATTCTTTTGGTGGACGATAATAGTGAGTTACGTCTGATGCTGAAGGAAGAACTGTTCCATGAGTTTGAAATTATAGAAGCGGAAAATGGGCAAATTGGCTACCAAAAAGCAGTTGAAGTTCAGCCAAAACTCATTATTAGCGATATTTTAATGCCCATAGAAGACGGTGTGGCTATGCTAAAAAAATTAAAATCGAACGAAAACTTGGAGCATATTCCCGTATTTATGCTCACGGCAAAAGATTCGCAGGAAACCAAGATCGATTGTTTGCGCTTAGGGGCTGCCGATTATGTAGAAAAACCTTTCAGCCCAGATTTTTTGAAATGGAAAGTGAAAAATACACTTTTTTCCAGAGAGTCGCTGAAGGATAAATACAGCAAGGTGATTTCCGTGAAAACATCTGATGTGGAGCTAGAGTCTAACGATGAGAAACTAATCAAAAAATTGGTGCTGATAGTAGAAGGCTCGTTGGACAATGAGTCTTTGAGTGTGGAAACCCTAGCTTCAGAAGCGGGGATGAGCCGGGCAAATTTGTACCGGAAGCTTCAGGCTATTTTGAACGAGAGCCCTGTGAACTTCATCAAGAAAATCAGGCTGAAACGAGCATGCCAATTACTTGAAAAAAATAATATGTACATAGCTGAGGTGGCATATATGACAGGGTTCAGCAATCCAAAATATTTTGCCAAATGTTTTCACAAGGAATTCGGAATTAGCCCAACGAATTATGCCAAGCAATTTGAAAAATCAACAACAGATAAGGGGCATATCTCCATCGAACTTTCAGATTTATTTGCCAAGATTGGTTAGCGCGAACATGCTCTAAAGAATCAAAGATTTTGACTAATTCTGTATTGGCGCATTCTGTCATTCGCCTTCGGGCAAAATATTTTTTACTATCGAACCTGGTTTTTCCAAAAATGACATTGGTCTGAAGACCATTCCTAAAACCTTTGAAAACAGATGAGAATTTTTAGTTTAATGTTAACCATTCTTCCCTTGTTGGTTTCTTGCGGTAGCGCACCAAAATCGGAAAAGTTGCCCAATATTGTTCTTATCAACGTTGATGACCTCGGCTGGAAAGATGTGGGCTTTATGGGAAGTACTTATTACGAAACGCCCCATCTTGATGCTTTTGCACGGGAAGGGATGGTATTTACCAATGCGTATGCGGGAGCGGCAAACTGTGCGCCTAGCAGGGCCTGCTTACTTTCTGGGCTCAATACGCCGAGGCATGGGGTGTACACCGTAAGCCCATCGGACAGGGGGAATGAGAAGACCCGTAAGTTGATTCCAATCAAAAACACCAAACACCTGCAAGACTCGATCTACACCCTCCCGCAAATGCTAAAGTCGGCAGGGTATGTCACCGGTAGCTTTGGCAAGTGGCATGTGGGCGAAGACCCAAATGAGCAAGGGATAGACTATAATATAGGAGGGAGTGGAAGAGGCAACCCTGGGAAAGGGGGGTATTTTGCTCCGTATAACATAGATTTTATAGAAAATGGGCCTGAAGGAGAATACTTGACTGATAGGCTGACGCAAGAAGCTATTTCTTTCTTTGAGAATAACAAAGACACTACTTTTTTTGCCTATATCCCTTTTTACACTGTGCACACGCCACTTATGGGTAAAGAAGAATTGGTAGAAAAGTATAAGCCCAAAACTGGGGTAGATGGGCAAGATAATCCAACTTTTGGGGCGATGGTGAGCGCCATGGATGAAAATGTAGGGCGAATTTTCCAAGCGCTCGAAGCCCTAAGTCTTTCCAAAAACACTTTGGTCATCTTTACCTCTGACAACGGTGGGATTAGGGATATTTCTTATCAGAATCCTTTGCGTGCGGGAAAAGGATCGTATTACGAGGGAGGGATTCGTGTGCCGTTGGTGATTCGTTGGCCGGGCAAAGTGCTAGAAGGAACAACGAACGGCAGCAATGTGAGCAACCTAGATTTTTATGCCACTTTGCAAGAGCTTGCCAACCCGAAGAAAAAAGCTCAAATGCTCGACGGAATAAGTTTAGTGCCGCAATTTCAGGATACTTCTTATGTGGAAAGAGACGTGTATTTCCACTTTCCTATCTACTTGCAGGCTTACAATAAAAAGGATGATGGGGGGAGAGACCCTTTGTTCAGGACACGTCCAGGCTCGGTGGTTATCGCTGGGGATTGGAAGCTGCACCAGTATTTTGAAGATGGCGGGCTGGAGCTTTACAACCTGAAAACTGATGTAGGGGAAACAACAAATATGGCTGAGGAAAACCCCGAAATAGTCCAAAGACTATTGGGCAAACTTGACAACTGGCGACAAAGAACTGGAGCGCCCGTACCTACTGAACAAAATGGAAAATATGATCCACTTTATGAAAAATCACAGATTGAAAAAGTATTACAAAAAGGGAAATGATAGTCTTGTAAAATAATATGTTGAGCCTTTGATTTTTACCAGCCTTGTCATTGTTTTTCTGCAAAATGGAAAGTTCCCTAGCAACCGAAACTAAGTTGTTTCGATAAGGGATTGGTGTTATATAGACTTGGTTGGTGAGTTTCCAACGATCAGGACAATGTGATTTATCACATTTCTTATGGAGGGTAAGTTTTAGAAAATAAAGGTTAGAAAATGTAGAGATCCTCAAAGTGAGTGTCTTTTTTGTAGGAAGGTGTGATGTTTTTATGTTAAAACATTGTTAAACTAAATAAAAAGTTTTATAACTAATTATTTAGTTTTATATTTATGCTATCACTTAACTTCCATAGATATGAAAAATAGCTCTTTCTTTTTTTGTTTGATCCTATTGCTTTCCACCTCTGGCTTGGCTACTGCCCAGCGGTTTTCAAGAGAAGTTACCTTTGAAAATCCTGCTGACTCTATAAAGCTCGACAGCCTTTACAAGGAGCTGTCAAGAAGAAGCAGGGCTGAAGGCAAGATTGATCAGAAAGATATTCTTTGGGCTCAAATAAGGGAGCTTCGGGCAAAGGGCTGGCAAGATATTATTCCCTCCAAAGGTTTTGTTACCTACGAAGAAGCTCTGCAATCGGGCGAAACAAAAAACATTCGAAAACTCACGATTGATCGCTACCCTGAAAAGACATTGCCAGACCTCAGTCAGTTTTCCAAGCTGGAAGAGCTAGAGATTATCAACAGCTCCGTGAAGAATATTTCGAGGAGTAGGCGCTCCCTCAGAAAGATAAAAACGATTGCTATTTACAACAGCCAAGTAGAGGAAAAGCTGCGGTTGGGAAAATTACGAAGCCTCAAGAAACTTGAGCTGGCATATAATCCAAGTGGCTTTGTCCCTAGCAATACTTCAAAAACGCGAAAGCTTCGCTCTATTTCCTTCAAAAATCAAACGCTAGTGGGGCTAAAGCTGAACATCAAAAGGAACAAGAAACTGGAAGAGCTTATTTTTGAAAATAGTGATTTTGAAGGGAAGGTAAAAATCAGTGAAAGCAAGTCGGTGAAGTGGTTGAATATTATCAGATGTGAGCTTACAGAAATACCTGATTTTGTCTTTAGTTTTCCCAACCTGGTAAAGCTCCAGCTTGCCCGAAATTACATCGAACATGCACCGGCTCAACTTGCCCAACTCCCAAATTTAGCAAGTCTGTCATTTTACGAAAACCAACTAAAAACTATCGATTCTGCTGTTTTTACGCTTACCAAGTTAGAGGATGTAGATTTGTATCATAACCAGCTCACCAGCCTGCCAGAAAATATTGGCAACTTGGAAAACCTAAAGATTTTCTATGCTTCTTTCAACCAGCTTAGGGAAGTGCCGGAGTCTGTAGGTAAGCTTTCCAAGCTAGAACAGCTGTACCTCCATCACAACAAACTGAGCTATTTGCCTGAGGGAATTACTGGGCTTCAGCACCTCAAAGTGCTTCATTTAAACAACAATTATTTCACTACTTTTCCCCAGGGAGTAGTGGCGCTAAAAAAGTTGAAGGAGTTTAAGATTTCGCACAATCATTTGGGGAGTATCCCTAAGGAGTTGATCGAGTTGCCGCATATCAAAACCTTGTTTGCTGATGAAAACCCGCTAGAAGAACCATTTTTGAAAAAGGAACTTGGGGTGTTTCAGCAAATGGCGGATAGTGCAAAAATCAATTTTCGCTTGTAAATTATACTCTGTTGTAGGTTTGGGGTATTAGGTTATAACAAAAGCCACGGTCGTTCACTAATGAACGACCGTGGCTTTTGTTTTATGCAAAAAAAGTCGCCAAATAATGGCGACCCTTTTTAACCTCTCTAACTTAAAACACTCATTGAATTCTGCTTTTTTCTATTACAAATGTGCTGGGTAAGCCCTGATTTTTTAAACAAAATGGAGTGATTGGGAATTAATTATCATTAAACAGGATAATTAGAGAATGAACTGGCGTTGGATAAACCTAAAAAGACATTGAGAGAAATAGTACAAGAGCTGAGGAGAAATGACAAAAATGCCTTAGAAAGGCTTTTTAGGAATAACTACTTGAAGTTGGTTACCTATGCCACAAAGCTGTGCAACAACAAAAAAATGGCAGAAAGCATAGCAAAACACGTGTTTGTGAGTATTTGGGATGAGCGGGAAAGCCTTCCCCAGAAGGTAGATTGGGGGACGTACCTGTTCCAGCAAACCCATTTTTATTGCAGGGCGGCATTCAATGCAGATAAGCACGATGCCAATTCTGTTTTTTTACCTAGCAAAGCTTTGGCCAACAAAGAATATCACCCCCATCTTAGAGAGGAATGTGAGTTAGAGCACCGGGTTTTTCAAGCTATCTCTTCCCTTCCTGCCAACGAGAAAAATCTATTGCTCATGAATAGGTTTGAAGGGGTTTCTTTTGAAAAAATAGCCCAAACGCAGGGTATGGAAATAGCAGAAGTAGAAAAGGTAATAGCAAGTGCTGTGGAGAAATTACATAAGCAATTGGAGGCTGATATCCCTGTTATTCTCACTATTTCTATGCTTTCCTTCATAATATCTTGACATTAAATAGCCCTGTATCGATCAGAAATAGGGTTTTATATGATATAATGAGAGCTTCTCAAAACAGTTTCGTTTTTCAAATCGTTAATATCACAATTAATAAAAACACATCCACCACCGAAGAAGAAAGCTAGTTGCTTGTGAATAAAGGCAAGTATTTTAGATAGCCATGAAAAATGTAGGGAAAGACATAACAACGACCATAATTAGTTTTATGTGCCGAAAGCATAGCGATGAGCAGCGTGCTGCATTTGAGAAGCAAATAGAAAACAATCCTGAGCACGAAATGCTGAACGACGAGCTGAAGGGATTGATGGATTATGTACCTCGCTCAAAATTTATGCATCAGTGCGACATAGACGAAGCGTGGCAAGGAGTTTCCCAAAAAATAGCAGTGCCTTTGGATCAGCGTTTGAAGAAAAGTTCTCGAAAAATATATTGGAAACCGATAGCTGCTTCTTTGGCTATCTTTTTTGTACTGGCTGCTGCTTTCAGTTTTCTTTCTAATAAGAATGATGTTGATGCTTTTGTTATCATAGAAAGCAATCAACACGTAGAGCAGGTCAACCTGCCCGATGGTTCGAAAGTTACGCTAAATAAGCATTCTACACTTACCTACCCTAAGGGATTTAACAAAAACAAAAGGGAAGTAGAATTGGAAGGAGAGGCTTATTTTGAGGTTGCTGATGGTTACAAATCATCTTTTGTAGTGGAAACAAAAACTGCGAGGGTAAAGAGTGCAGGAGATGAATTTAGCATATGCTCTTACAGAGAAGTAGACCACGTGCAAGTGATGGTGGATAAAGGGGAAGTACTCTTACAAAACTTTTGTATTTTCAAAGATACGGCTCCTGTTGCAGCTGGGAATTGTGCTGTTTATATGAAAAATAAAGGGGACATAAATGTTGCTGCTCACCAAGATCCTAACTACTTGGCGTGGAAATCTGGAAAAATGGTTTTTGATAATACAGACTTGGCAAGTGTATTCCAGTCTCTTGAGCACCTTTACCATGTAAAAATCACCTCGGATACACTGGTAAGAAATCTACACTTGTCAGGATCATTCAACTACTGTACCCTCGATAATTTTTTAAAAGAATTGAAAGGGAAATTACCTGTACATATAGTCCACCATGGTGATTCGGTAAATATTCAACTAGCTCGCCGTCTCTAAATTAGATAAACAAACTAGTTCGCCGATTTCTATACCTGCTTTTTCTTTTTCCCCTGCTTCTGCAATAGCTTTATTAGCTCATCTTTATCTTTTAGTTGCTGTTTCAACAACTCTACCTGCTCTTTTAGGTATTTGATCTCCAATTCTTTCGAGATTTCTGTTACATCTACGTCAACCGTCTCTTCGGTTTCGCCTTCCCACTTCTTCTTAAATTCTTCAAAAAGATCGGTAAGCTCATCAATACCCTGTTTTCCAAACGAGGTAGCAGTATTTCCTACTTGCTCAAATCCTTTAGAGATAAACTCTTTGGTGAATGCTTTAAACATTTTTTCGAAATTATCGTCTTTCTTTTCCATTAGTGTACCGCATCAAAAGTGAAATATTACCTGAATATACGATCAATATTCAAAGATTGTCAATTGATTTTTGTGACTTACCCATCACCACGCTGAGTGGCAATAAAACTTTATATACGGCAAGGCTTGTGATATGCTATAAATCATAGGTGTTTATGCTTTCTAGTGATGGAATCGTTGATAATAATATAAATTTTAAATGTATTTTTTATGAAATTTATATAGAAGCAACCTTCCTTATGCTTTTTTAATTAATAATCATCAAAAAAAAGGAAAAACACTCTCAAGTTGACAAAAGTCATCATTCGTGGTGACCCCTATCATCACTCTCGCTACCGCTATGCAGATATATTTGATTAAAACAATTACAAACGTTGCCATTATCCATATAAAACAAAAATAACCATGAATAATATATTAAACACAATAGGGTTACCGGGCACAGTGGTTGCCTTTGGTTTACTCGTGGTTGGTATAATTGCCCTGTTCAGGCTTTACATCAACAGACAAGCTCATAAAGCCTTAAGTATGAACAAGGCGCAGGTGAATAATCATTTGGTAAAAAAATATCGAGGGGCTGACACTGGAAAGTTCCGAGGCATATTTTTCAACTTAGGTCTTATCCTTTCTCTAGGGTTTGTACTTGCCTTATTTGAATACAAGGATTATGACAAGGCAGAGCTAATGGTGCTTACTGGCGAAAGAATCGATTTTGATGAAATGCAGGAAGTGCCCCCAACAGAGCAAAAGCCCCCTCCACCGCCAAAAGTTAGGGCTCCTGAAATTGTAGAAGTTCCAAACGAAGAAGAGATTCAAGAAGAAATTGAGGTGGATTTGGATATGGAAGCCGATGAGGAAACGATAGTAGAAGAGGTGCAAATGGTAATAGAAGAGGAGCCTGTAGTAGAAGAAGAAGCTGAGGAGATTTTTGAGATAGTAGAAGAGAGTGCGGCGTTTAAAGGTGGTATCAAAGCTTTTTACCAATACGTAGGAGATAACCTCAAATACCCAAGAAAAGCACTAAATATGCAGGTTTCTGGTAAAGTATATGTTCAGTTTGTGGTAGACAAAGACGGTACTATCACCGATGTGAAAACCATAAGGGGTATTGGCTATGGCTGTGATGAAGAAGCAGAAAGAGTATTAAGAATCTCTCCTAAATGGAAAGCTGGTAAACAAAGAGGTAAAGCTGTGAAGCAAAGAATGGTCATCCCTATTTCATTCAAGCTTGCAGATATATAATAGTTGATTGTATAGAATTAAAACAATAAATTTAGTTGTAAAAAAAACTAAGGGCGAGTGCTGATGCATCTCGCCCTTTTTATATTTCATTTTAGACTTCCATCAGAGTAGAAGTGTGCGTTCCAATACTTTTTTTATCAATTCGTCCACTGCCTTTTTGGGGTCTGGAGAAAACTCTTGGGTAGCCCTGTTGGCAATAATGGCATTGCAAGAAAGCATTTCGTGCCCCAAAATCCTACCAAGCGCATAATAAGCAGAAGTCTCCATTTCAAAGTTGCTCAGCTCAAAATCTCCTTCTTTGTAGGAGCTCAGGTTGTCCATTAGCCAAGGGAGCTTTAGCTCGTAGCGTAGCTTTCGTCCTTGGGGGGCATAAAAGCCAGGGCTAGTAACGGTGTTGCCCTTTACCAAACCTTCCCCCACTATTTCCAGTAGTTTTTCCGAACTATGAACGCAGTAGGGAGTAAAAGGCAAGCCTATTAGCTCTTGTAGTTCGTTGCCTATTTCTTGTTCCTCCTTGGTTAGTTCAAGTTCATAAAAACACATGAGCGTATCTAGCCCTACCCCTGCCTTGGAGGCAACGTGGCTGTCGTACGGGATAGAGGCTTGCATACTTCCCGAAGTGCCTATTCGGATGATATTGAGCGCTGTATGTTTGGCTCTGTCTTGCCTAGTAGACAGGTCGATATTTACCAATGCATCTAATTCGTGCATAAGTATTTCAACATTGTCTGTACCTATTCCAGAGGAAATTACGCTCAACCTTTTGCCCCTATAGTAGCCCGTGTGGGTTACAAATTCTCTCTTGGAAATTTTATATTCGACCTCATTGAAATACTTACTTACCATCCCAACTCTATCGGGGTCGCCAACTGTCAAAATAGTATCAGCTATTTGGTGAGGAAGTAGGTTTAGGTGGTAAATGCTGCCGTCTGGATTTAATATCAGCTCGGATTCAGGATAAAAGTTTGGTTTTGTTTCGGACATGCTTTTTTAAATTGTTGAAGGTGTTTTCTTGAAAAAACCGAAATTTTATTGGATATTGCTATATAATGAAATCAAGCTATGTATTCAATTTCCTCCCTATGATATTTTTGAGAAAAAAGTGAGGATGCCTACATGGAGTTTTAAAAATACTCTTACCCCAAAAAGAATTGTCAAAATTGGCACTAAACATACAAACCCAAATGTAGGTCTTGGTGTTATAGTTAAAAACCGATATTTATTTATAGTCACCTTAGTATGAAAACGATTGAAGAATTATCATTAGAAAACATCGTACAAATAGAAAAGTACCTCAGTGGAAAAATGAGTAATAGAGAAGCAAATGCTTTTGAAGAAAAGTTGAGGCGCGATGAGGAATTGTGTGATGATTTTGAGATGATAAACGAGGAGATAAATAAAAAAGGTAAGAGTCTTCGCTGGGGATATAATCCTTATTCCAATCCTCAAGATCGTAATGTGGTGAGGATGGAACGTAAGAGGCAAATAGGAAAAACCTTAACTGGAAATGGCTTTTTAGCTCTTGCAGTTATGTTGATTATGGTTGCGATTTGCGCTGTAATGATAGCTGTGGCAGGCTAGGTTTTTAAGGGATTACTCCTTCTTCCCTAATTTTAATTTATAAAGTCCCAGCTGTGCAGTAACAAATAATGTTTTTCCATCTTCCCCACCAAATGCACAATTGGTAGCCACTTCAGGAGATGAAACAGTTCCTAAGTAGTGTTTTCCCTTGGCATCAAAAATACCCACTCCACCTGATCCAGTGCAGTACAAGTTTAAGTTTCCCTCAATATCTACTTTCAGCGCTTCAGATCTTCTCTTTCCTTCAAGCTCCCAAAAAAAGTGAGAGGTAGCGTATAGTAAGGTGGGCGCATCATTATTATTTGGCAAAAAAAGCCCGACTAGCGGGCTTTTGAATTTCTTTGATGGAGGCAAATTAGTTTACATCAACTCTGTAAGCCTTCCATTTCCATTCGTGGTTTTTATTGCGAGCAGTTCCCTCAATCAATCCTTCGTGCACCATTGTGCCCTCATACACGGAAAAATTGTTGTTATAGCTAAAGTGGATAACGCCCTCAGATTGTTTCCATACATCGTTGTCAGGAGTTACATCGTGAGGATGTGTGGTGAACAATTGTCCATTTGCGGCAAAGTGAAGTTGGTACGAAATATCATCGTCTACATAATGCCAGATAGTTTCAGTTATATTATCTTCTATTCGAACTGCCTCGTCTTCTATTCGGACCGTTTTGTTGTCGCCTTCTGACCCAGAAACTCCAATACCTGTTACCTGAAAGAGCAGGCTTGCCAAAACAAGAGTACTTAATTTGATAAACATCATGATAGTTTAATTTTATAGCTTCAGTTTAATCCAGTTAGTCGTTTTTACCCATCCAGAATTGCGGATAAAGGTATTTTGTTAGGTCAGATTCTGATGTTGTGTTTTTCAGTTTTTAATTATCTATAAAACAAAAGTAATGAATTATATAAATAATATTACATGACATTAACTTCTGGTAACATAAAGGCAAACTAGCTTAATTTGCCTCTAAGGCAATTTACTGCATTATATACACTGAGAAACGGATATATAAACAAAATAAATCATACGTGTAAGGTTTTTTGGGTTTTCGTAAAAAAACAGGCTTAGGTTTATAAATTGTATAACTTGGTATATATTGTTTGATCAAAAAAATAGGCTCTTTATAAACCTGCTTGAGAACTCAAGTAATGGAAAATTTTTAAGATGGGCAGTGAAGAAGAAGGTCAGAGACTGGAAAAAATAAAACTCCAAAAGGTTATTTTTCTAACTTCACTTTAATATTTAAACTATCATCCCTAAACTAGGTTTTCTGAGGTATCAAACGTAACAATAAAGAACCGAAACAAAATACTACTTCCAAGGGCTGTTCATCTAAATATTGAACAAGTTTCAAACTATGGCTAAAGCAAGAAAATTCGGAACATTTGGGGGAGTTTTCACCCCATCTATCCTCACTATTTTGGGTGTGATCATGTACCTAAGGTTGCCCTGGATTATTGGGCAGGCTGGGCTGTATGCCACCTTAGGCATTGTGTTCATTGCCCATCTTATTTCAGCTACTACAGGGTTGAGTGTTGCCTCCATCGCTACCGATAAGAAGGTAAAAACTGGGGGTACTTATTATATGATATCCCGAAGCTTGGGCTTGCCCATAGGCGGTACGCTTGGTTTAGCGCTTTTTGTAGGGCTCGCATTTAGCGTCAGCTTGTATCTCATCGGTTTTTCCGAGAGCTTTTTGGGCTACTGGGATTTTGAGGTCACCAAAAATAATATCAGGATTGCAGGGACAATTGTGTTGGTAATTGTTACTACGGTCACGTTCATCAGTACTTCGCTGGCTATCCGCTCGCAGTACATCATCATGACCACCATTATTCTGAGTTTGATATCGGTGCTGCTGGGTAGCCATGATCTCCATCCCGTAGTGCCTACCTTAGAGCCTATTGCCGATGCTGCTCCTTTTATAGTGCTTTTTGGAATTTTCTTTCCTGCAGTAACAGGTTTTGAGGCTGGGGTTTCGATGTCGGGAGATTTGGAAAACCCAAAAAAATCTATCCCTATGGGGACTATAGCAGCTATTGTGGTTGGTTTGTTGGTGTATGTCGGGTTGTCTTTTTACTTTTCCTACACTGTAGCTCCTGAGGCCTTATTTGGAAACAAGCAAGTACTTTCCGAGATCGCACTTATCCCCGAATTAGTAGTAGCGGGAATTTGGGGAGCAACACTTTCTTCTGCCTTGGGTAGTATTTTAGGTGCGCCACGGATTTTACAGGCGACGGCGATGGATAAGATTACGCCTAAGGTTTTTGCCAAGGGTGTAGGGGCGTCCAATGAGCCTAGGAATGCGGTCATCCTTACGTTTATCATTGCCGAAGCAGGTATCTTAATTGGTGAATTGGATATCATTGCCCGAGTGGTTTCCATGTTTTTTATCACCACTTACGGCTTTTTGAACCTGAGCGCCACCATAGAAAGCTGGGCAAGTTCTGATTTCCGACCAGAGTTTCGCATCCCTCGTTTTGTGAGTATCATAGGAGCACTGGCGTGTTTCATTGTAATGATACAGCTTGATATTGTTGCACTAATTGGGGCAACTATTCTATTAGGTTTGGTCTATTTGTACCTCAAAAGAAAAGAACTCACCCTTTCTACAGGCGATACGTGGAGCAGCTTTTGGGCTTCCCTTGTTCGGGTAGGTTTGGGCAGGCTTTCCCTCCAAAAGTCGCAAGTCCGCAACTGGCGACCCAATATCATCCTGTTTAGTGGAGCGGGCCAGCAAGACCGACGACACCTGTTGGATTTTGGAACGGCAGCCATTGGCAAGTTGGGCTTGCTCTCCAACTTTGAGCTGATAGAAGATAAAAAAACGACCGCCGTCATCAGTAGGAATTTGCACCAAGAAAGCAAAGATTCGAACAGTGAAGATGGCGTTTTTACCCGTACGCACACCTGCCAAAATGTGTATGACGGTATCGATACCATCACGAGTACTTTTGGGTTTTCGGGCGTAGACCCGAACACGATCTTGATGGGCTGGGCGCCTCATACCAAAGAACCTGTGCGGTTTACCCAATTACTAGGCAAATTCCAGCAGCAGGGCATGAGCATTTTGCTGCTCAATTACCATAAGGAGCAGCAGTTTAAAGATAGAAAAGAGGTAGATATTTGGTGGGATGGAAAAGGGAATTTTATCACCTTCGCCCTCACTTCGTACAAATTTTTACTTTCTAATATAGATTGGAAAAGGGCAGATGCGCGGCTGATAATTTATACCAACGAGCCGATAATCGACACCACCACGGTGTACAAATACCTCGGGAATTTGCTAGAGGAAATGAGGCTCAACTTGGAGATAAAGATTGTGACCTTGCCTTTTGGCGAAGACCAATTGTACAAACTCATCCAAGAAGAGTCAAAAGATGCAGGTTTGGTGATTACTTCTTTGCCCAAAATAGAAAATGGGAACGAAGCAGAAGTATATGCCAAAACCAATGCCCTGACGCAAATAGATGCTTCGGTGATGTTTGGTTGGGCTTCGGAAAGCTTCAGTGATGTGGAGATAAAAACCGCTCCGCTAGAGGTAGTTCGACCCAAAAAGATTTCGGAAGACAAGAAGTTGCTACCACTTTTAGAACGACCCAATTTGCCTCAAAAAGTAAAAGCTCGCACCGAATTGGAACAGCTTTTTGACGCTACTCAGGGGCAAATAGTGGCGGCATCGGACAGGGGAATAGACCCTATGTTGCAGCTTAATGCCAGTTTGGTGGACGAGGTGGTCAAAATCTTGAGAAAGGGGAAAAACCAGTTGAGTCGCTTGGTGAAAAATGAATCTCCTACGTTGGTAAGTGATGCCTTGAACGCAAGGGAAGAAGCATTGCAAAGCCTGATAGAAGTATTTGAAAGCAGGAGGGATGAAGATATTGAAAGGCAAAATGATTTTTTTGAAAATGTAATAACTTTGGTAGGTGGCATAGCGACGCCTGTGCAAAACTTGCCTTATACGCTAGAAGTGCATTATTCCAAAGAGGAGCTAGATGCCAATAAAGAACTGTTGGGGAAATTTGGTTTGGGGCAGCGACTGAACTATCGCCTTTTCAAAAAAGATGCGACGTACAGAATGCGTTTTCGCAAGCTGGTGGCAGGGTTTTACCTCAGCCGAGGGCTGCGCTCCGTGCGCCGAATGAGCGAGCAGATGATGGCTGAATCGAACGGATTTTATCACCAAATCCAAGTAGCTCTTTTTGATTATAACAAAAAACTAAACCCTGAAGAATTTTCACCAGACGATACATCGCTGGAATTCCTCAACCAGAGTATTGGCAAGCTTACGACGATAAAAAAGGCAGATGGAGAGCGTTTCATTTCTTATCGAAATACGTTGCTACTCAACAACCTCAAATATTTCGAGCAGATTTCGGAACATATAGACGACCTTACGGCAAACCAACGTACGAAAAAAGGCTTGAAACCTTCCAAAAAAGACAAGGCTTTTCTCGATGTGTTCGATGGCTTGGCAGGGACTTGGAAGGCAAATGAAATTGCCAGTATTAACTTCCTTATTTTAGAATTGCACCTGCTGAGGTTTAGCAATTTGGTGGGGCGAGAAATTGGCAAACTCAAAGATAGCTTGAAGTACAACCTTCAGGAGACCATAAAAAGCTACGATCCGTACATAAAAGCTTTCCAAAAACTGGAACGCCAAATCAGCACTGCTAAGCAGCCTACGGCGGATTTCCCTTCGGAAAGTATGCCGCTAGCGCTACAAGAGCGAAGTGCAATTCAGCAGTGCGTAGAGCAGATTTTGAAAGGAATAGAGCAGTTGCCAAATAGCTTGGTGGTGTTGGATATAGAGGCGCTTGGTAGTAGCGAACAAGAGTGGCTCAATGAGTTGGAAAGTTTGGAGATTTTCCCAGCCAAAACGGTGAACTTCTTGGTGAATACCGAGTTTGTGGACGAGCTGCCGAAGCTTCCCCAGCAACTTGGGAAAGACTTGGTAGAAGCTGGGCAGGTGATAAACGATGCGGTAAGGATTTCGACATTTAGCGTAGAAAATACTACGTCGCAGGAGTGGGAAAGTGAGGAGAAAAGAAAAGAGGTAAAAAGCTTGGTGAAGGAAGAAAAAGATCGGCTGAAAACCATGACCGAATCTTTGGAAACGAAGCTCAATGAAAGATTGGAAGAACTGGACGAGCTTTTGGACGATTTATACGAAAAGCTGAACCCGTATGCGGTCATCAAGCTTGCCGACAACCTTTCGGGCAACCTTCGGGCACAGACCCAATCAAAAGTATTTTACAATGTAGAAACCTTGTTTAGGTCTATAAGTGAAAATATAGAATCGCAACTGATAAACTTGCGCTACCGCCGCAGCGAGGGCGTTTTGGCGGCTAGAAATTTCCAAAAGAAGGAAAATAGGGACAGCTCGTGGATGGCGGGACTGATCGATATTTCGCGAAAACTTCAGCCCAAAGCTGAGGTACTGGACAGCCTTCCGTTTTTCTACAAACAACTCTTTTTGAGCGGACACGCAAGTGGGACGGAGCTGTGGCTTGGAAGGGAAAAAGAACTCCAATTGGCAGGGCAGGCTATTGACGCATTCCGAAGAGGAAACTCGGGCGGAATCTTGGTGACAGGCGAGCCTGGCGAGGGCAAGGCCTTCCTTTCATCGTTTATCGCCCAGCGCTTTTTCGATAAAAAACATTCCTTCACGGTAAATCCACCAGAAGAGCGGTCGATCTCTTTGGAGGGCTTCACACTTGCCCTCCAACTGGCTACGGGCAAAGGCGGAACCATTGACCAAATAATGACTAAAATCCCAGAGAACTCAGTGTTGGTGCTCAACGATTTGGAGCTTTGGTGGGAACGCTCGGTAGGGGGCATGGTAGTGATAGAAGAGTTGGAGCGGTTGATAGATCGCTATGGACAGAAGTGCTTGTTCATCGGAAATATCAATATTTACACCTTCAAGCTCATCAACCAAATGCGGGATTTGGAGTCGAGTTTTATTCGAATTATTCGCTGTCGCCCGCTCAATGCGGAGGAACTTCGCAACGTGATTATGCTGAGACATCGCTCAAGCCAACTTAGGTTTCAGCTCGATACTGTGGATGAACGACAAATTTCCAAATGGAAAATTGCAGGCTTGTTTACCAAGTATTTCGATTTCTCGAAAGGGAATGTGGGGGTTGCCCTCCAGTCGTGGATTGGGAATATTTATAAGGTGGAAAATGGCGTGGTGCACATAGAGCAACCTACTCCTATTTCGCTAGCTGTCTTCCAAAAAATCCCAGCCAGTTGGGTGATTTTATTGGTGCAGTTGCTGCTGCACAAGCACCTAACTTCCAAAGATATCAGCCGCCTGCTCGACTTGGATGAGCTGGATGTATTCCGCATGCTCAATGCTATGAAACGCTCGGGGATAGTGGCAGAGAATAAGGGCTATTTTGAGATAGAACGGTTTGTCCGACCTGTGGTGATAGAAGCCCTACTCGAAAATGAGGTGATTAGTGATAAGACTTTAAGTTAAGGTGAAAACGTATTTGTTTACATCGGAAAGGCTTGGGTTTAGGAATTGGGAAGAGAGCGACATTGCCCCCTTCCACGAACTAAACAGCGACCGAGCGGTGATGGAGTTTTTTCCAAAACTACCTTCTTTAGCCGAGAGCAAGGCTTTTGTAGAGAGAATGAAGGGCATGTACGAAGAGAGGGGGTATTGCTATTTTGCCGTCGATCTGCTCAAAACCCAAAAGTTCATAGGGTTCATTGGAATAGCTTATCAAGACTACGCAGCGGATTTTACCCCTTGTGTAGACATTGGCTGGCGGTTAGCCAAGTTGGCTTGGGGAAAAGGCTACGCTACCGAGGGGGCAAAAGCTTGTTTGGAAGTGGCTTTTGAGAAGTTTGGTTTAGAAGAAGTCTATTCCTTGGCGCCTGCTGTGAATCTTAGATCCACAGCCGTTATGGAAAAAATAGGGATGGAAAAGCAAGAGTATTTCAACCACCCAAAGCTAGAAGATTATCCTTCTTTGAAGAAATGTGTTTTGTATAGGAAAGTGAATAGTTCTCTTTAAATGGAGTTAGGATTCATTTTGACTCTTGACGGACATTGATAATAGTTACTGGTTGCTAGTTTCTTGTTACTAGTTTTTAAAAGAAACAATATAAAGTTTCTCCATCTAGTAAAGCTTTAATAACTGGAAAGTTCAGAACCGCAGCGGCGGACCGTCAGCAACTCGAAACCAGTAACGCTTAAACAGGAGCTAAAAAATTAGGCGATGATCAAGTTCAATATTTATGTTGTTTATTAATTTGTTGTAATGAAAGATTTGACATTTGATATTTCAGGCATTGCCCTCGTGGAAGTATTGGTGGTGGGCGTGGCGCTTTTTATCCTATTGAGAATTGCTTTTTTGGCACTCAGAAGGATTAATTTGAGGAGAAAATCGCAAAAAATATGGCAGCGGTTTTTGCCCATAGCCGAAGCGGTTATTTGGTTTCTGTTTTTTGTTTGGGGAGCTAAAATTTTGCTCAACGATCCGCTGTGGTACTCGATAGTTGTGCTGCTAGTAAGCGTGGTGATTATGATTTGGGTGGGTTGGTTTGCCCTCCGCGATGTGGTGGCAGGGCTGATTTTGCGCCTCGATGCTGCTCTTTCCGTCGGCGAAAAGCTGAGCTTGCCTTTTGCCCAAGGGCGAATCACTTCTATGGGCTTTCGTTCTCTTTCTCTAGAGTCGGACAGGGGCGAGGTGATAAGCGTTCCCTATAGCAAAATAACTGGGGAAATGCGGGTAAGCGCCCAGCCTTCCCAAACGGTGCACAGCCAAGCCTTCCGCCTAAAAGTTCCGCAAACAGAAGACCTTGAAGGAGTCATAAATAAAACAAAAACACAGCTGCTCACCGCCCCTTGGTTTTCGCTCAACCGTGAACCGCAAATCAAAATCTTGGAAGAAAATGAAAACTACTTTTTCCTAGAAGCCGTCATCTATGCCATAGAACCTACCTACTTCGAGAAAATCAAAAAATACCTGATGCAGGCAAACGAGGATGTGGTGGTTTTTAATGGAAAACTAGAGTAGGGTAGAAAAATCTAGTAAGTTTTTATTTATACTTTTCATCTAGTTTTTTACCAAGCTCAGTTATTTCTTCAAATTTTGCTAGCGATGCCAGCCAAAATGGAGGGATGTTTTTGCCGCCATAATACAAGCCTGCGAGCCCTCCTGCAATAGCAGCTGTAGTATCGGTGTCGTGCCCAAAATTTATAGATTTCAATACACACTCTTCGAAAGAAGTTGAAGTGAGGAAGCTCCAAAAACTAGCTTCTAATGATTCGATAACATACCCACCTGCGTTGATAGAAAGCGCATTTAAACTTCTGATATCATCCTTCATGAGCCTTTTGAAATGAACTTGCTCGTTTTCGGAAAAATCAATTTCTTTCCAAAAATTTACAATGTCAGTTTTAGTCTTGAAGTAAGCTTCTTCTTTTTTAAGTCCATTTATCAAATATTCAGCAAATTTTAGGTAAATCATGCAGCTCATTGCGGCCCTTATATGTTTGTGGGTGAGCGCCGAGTTTTCCCAAACTACTTCAAATTGAGCCTTTATTGGTTGTTGGTAAATTTCAAAAATAAGAGGAAGAATCCTCATTAATGAACCGTTCCCATTGTCCGATTCATCAGCGGCATACTTTAAGCGTTTGAATTCTTCAGAGTTGCCATTTGCCAGGATAGTTTCTAGTTCGGATATGCTTTTTGCCGTAGTCATTCCGATGTCAAATACCTCATTGTGAGCTGTCCAATAAGCTTCATTTTTCCATTTGACAAAGTTGATAGCAACAGCTTCTAACGTATATTTTTGGATGAGTGCTTCCGCTAAGCAAAAGGTAAGTGAGCTATCGTCTGACCAAGTTCCAGCGGGTTGGTTGTGAGTTTTAAACCCAACCATATCCTTGGCTGGAGCTTTCAACATTTGTTCACGCGAAGAAAATTCGTAAGGAACGCCAAGCGCATCTCCAATGGCTATTCCAAGTAACATGTTAGTGCCTATTTCTTTCATCCTAATCGAATTATTGGTGACTTGATTGATTTATAGGACTAAATCTACCATATTCAATATGCTTTGAGAGTATTCTGTGAGAAGGAAATGAAAAAATAAAAAAAAGCCTCTTGCAAAAGAGGCTTTTCACTAGAGGTTTTCTTCTTGGAGCCGTTGCTGGAGCTTGCCCAGAATAGCGGCTTTTGTTCGCTGATCAACATCTAGTTTGTCGAGGATCAGCTGGGCTATTTCCCCAGCCCGTTCCAAGCCTAGGTGGTAAATGCTATTTAAGTTACTATTGAATGCGTTAAAAAGTTCGGTGTCTTTTTCTACATGTACCACAACTTTGTCGTCGGCACAATTGATGGCATGTTCTTTCGAAAATTCGAGCCTAAGGCTTTCCCCAGGAAAACCGAAACTTCTCTCCCAATGTTCGCTGGTTGTTTTGATAAAGGTTAATTTGGTGCTCATCTTTCTGAAGTTTAGCTGGGTTTGCGATTGATTAACCGGGGAGCTGTTGGCCTACAAGAATGCGATAAGAACCAATGCAATTAGCCCGGCAATTAAAATAAATGGCATGGCAGTTTCATCGTACCATCGCCAACTTTTAGATAGTAATAGTTTTAAGCATTTAGAGGCACTGTGGTGTAAACATGGTTTCATAGTTTGCAGGATTTTTGTCTTCAGTACTATTGTTTTCAAAGGCTGTGCCTTCGGTGTTAAATAATTGGTTTTCAAATTTATACTGCCTTTTTTGTTGCTTAGGAGTTGTGCGAAAATGTACACTTTTTGCCTACCCCTAACAAATCCGTACAGTTTGGTTTTAAATGGTAAAGTTAGGAACTATTTTTATTGAATATGGATGATAGTGTTTTTCGCAAAAAAATTGAACTTTATACTTCCCAATACAATGCTTTAAAACTAAAGGCAAAAAAGCTTTCGGTGGCTAGGCTCTTCGCCTTTGTGTCTTTTTTTATTGCAACTGTTTATTTAGCCAACAGTAGGGCGGGTATAGGCTTTTACATTGTCCCATTTGTATTGTTTGCCTGTTTTTTTCTTCTGGTAAATAGCTATACAAAAGTCCAGTTTTTACTGAAGCGTACTGCTTTGTTGAAAACAATCAACGTAGATGAAATAAAACGAAAGGGAATTGAACTTGAAAAGTTTGATGGGGGAAATGCGTATGCAGATGAATCACATTTTTACACATCGGATCTTCATGTTTTTGGGGAGTATTCTATTTTTCAGCTTATTAACAGGTGTGTGAGCAAGGAAGGTAAGGAAAAGTTGGCGCAGTGGTTGGGCAAGCGTGAAGTTAAAGCTGTGGTAGAACAAAGGCAAAGCGCTGTAATAGAATTAGCAGGAAAATTTGATTGGCGGCAAGCTCTACAAGTTTCGGCTATGCATTATAAAGGGGCTGGGGCTGGAATGGGCAAATTGGTAACTTTGGTAAAAGAACCGAGGTTGTTGGCGAAGTCATTTCTTTTCTACAAAACCTTGTTGTTGTCAATGTCAGTTTTGTCTATTTCAGCTTTGAGCTATTTTGTGATGAACCTCAAATCTGTAATAATTGCCTTGGCAGTAACAGGAGATTTAGTTTCTTACATTCCTGTTTTTCCCCTTCTAGCAGTGGTTGCGATCAACGCATTTATTCTTCGTAGAAAAAAAGCTGCAAGTGAGGATGTGATTTTTAAAACCCAAAATTTTATGGGTGCTTTAGGCGCTTTTCAACAGATGGTTTCTTTAATAGAAAAGGAAGCGTTTATTGCCGAACTATTGGTAGGATTAAAAAAGGAATTGCGTCAAGAAGCCTTTTTTGCGAGCAAAGAGTTAAAGAGACTGAGAGAAAACCTATTGGTTTTGCAATTGAGAGGTAGGGAAAATGCTCCATTTGCGAGCAATTCTTTTTATTCTTTGCTCAACTATCTCTTTCTGCTCGATATTTACTGTTTGCTTCGTTTGGAGCAATGGAAGCTTCTCCATTCAGAGCATTTTGAAAAATGGGTAAGTGCCATGAGCGAAGTGGAGGCTTTGAGTAGTTTGGGCGGGTTTTCTTATCTTAATCCCCATTATTCTTTCCCACAAATTTCAGATAAAGATTACCTACTTGAGTTTCAACAGTTAGGGCATCCTCTTATTCCAGAAGACCAACGGGTTTCCAATGATTTTTCCTTAAACGAACAAGGGCAAATTTGCCTGATTACGGGTTCAAATATGTCAGGGAAAAGTACTTTTCTAAGGACTGTGGGGGTAAATATGGTGCTTGCTTTTGCAGGAGCGCCTATTTGTGCAAGTGCTGCCACCATATCTGGATTGACTATTTTTACTAGCATCCAAACCAAAGATAGTTTGTGGAAAAGTGTCTCAGGTTTTTATGCAGAACTCAAAAGGATTGAGCAGTTGTTGAAGTTGCTTAAAACTGATGAGCCAGTGGTGTTTTTTATTGATGAAATAATGAAAGGAACGAACTCTTTGGATAGGCAAGTAGGGGCGGTTTCCCTTGTGAGGCAACTAAGCAAGCTCAATGCTTTTGGCATGATTACCACTCACGATATTGAACTGAGCAAGTTTTTGGAAGATGCTGAAAACGTGCTAGACTATAGCTTTAATAGCAGCATTGAAAAGGATGAAATTTTATTTGATTATAAAATAACAAAAGGGCGTTGCCAGAATTTTAATGCAAGTGCGCTTATGAAGAAAATTGGAATAGATATCCTTTCGGATATCCATTCCAAAAAATGATTTTTTTCTTTACACAAACTGGTTGACCAACAGTACACCCAGCAAGCCCATTACCGAAACGATGGTTTCCATGGCAGACCAAGATTGGAAGGTCTGTGCAATGCTGAGGTTGAAGTATTCTTTGAACATCCAAAAGCCGGAGTCGTTCACGTTGGAGAGCATGAGGCTGCCTGCGCCCGTGGAGAGCACCATTAGCTCGGGGTTGGCGGCTTGGCTCTGGATAAGGGGCAAGACGATGCCTGCCGTAGTGAGGGCGCTCACCGTGGCAGAGCCTAGGGCTATGCGAAGGGATGCAGCGATTATCCAAGCGAGTACGAGCGGGGAAAAGTCGCTGTCTTTGAGGATATCGGCGAGGTAATCGCCCACGCCGCTGTCTATCAATACTTGCTTGAATGCACCACCTCCACCGATGATCAACATAATCATGGCAATGCTTTTTACCGATTCGGTGAGTGTTCCCATTACTTCTTTTACATCCTTCCCTCGGTTTATTCCCAAGGTGAAAATGGCAACTATCACGGTGATGAGCAGGGAGATTATAGGATCGCCTATAAAGGTAAAAAACTCATAAATAGGCTCGCCTTCGGTAAGCTGAAGCTTGACTATGGCGGCTATGCCCATGAGGAGCACAGGTAACAAAGCGGTTGAGACGCCTACCCAAAGTGGGGGCATTTCGTCTTCGGGGACTACCTTGGTATCGAATAGCCCTTTGGGCGGGGTTACTTTAATGTTTTTGAGCAACCTGCCAAACATAGGCCCTGCCAACACGATGGTTGGGATGGCGATAAGGATGCCATAGACGAGGGTCATTCCGATATCGGCTTTGTAGATGACCGCAATGGCAGTAGGACCAGGATGGGGAGGTAGAAAGCCGTGGGTAACGGAGAGCGAGGCTACCATAGGGATGGCTACATAGAGCATAGGCAAGCCTGTAGAGGCGGCAATGCTAAATACCAAAGGAATGAGGATGACGAAGCCTACGGAGTAGAACATGGGAATTCCAACGATGAACCCGGTGAGTACAATGGCCCACTGGATGTGTTTGATTCCAAAGCTTTTGGTAAGAGCCGAAGTGATTTTTTGGGCTGCGCCGCTTTCGGCTATCAGCCCGCCGAGCATGGCGCCAAAGCCCAGTACCAATACTAAATATCCGAGGGTGGCGCCTACTCCTTTTTGGATGGAGTCGACTACATCGTTTACGTTCATCCCCTCGGCTATACCGACCCCAAGGGCGACAAGAATGAGGGCTATGAAGGCATTAAGACGGAAGGCGATCATCAGTACGAGCAGTACGAGGATGCCTAGGGCAACAATTACTAATGGCATGATTTGAGTAGTTTCAGTTGTAAAACAAGGTTCAATGTGAAAGGTGCAGTCTGCACACGTTCCCAATTATACTGTTTAATCTGTGAATAGGGAAAAATATGCTCAGGTTTATGAGCCAATGCTACTGTTTTGTTTTTTTGAATGGTATTGTTATACTTCTTTCTGCTGAGGAGCGTAGTATTGTTTATTGGAAAAATGGAGCGTATAAAATTTGCAAACTACGGGACTTTGCCTTTACTTAAGCTAAAGATTTGAATATTGAATTAACCTACACTGAAAATAGTTATGATGAATTCTCATGAAATAGATTATAAAATTATTGGGCGGTCTATCCAGATAGTGGAAATAGAGCTGGATCCTGGGGAAACGGTGATAGCCGAAGCGGGAGCGATGGTGTATATGGAACAGGGAATCAGTTTTGAAACAAAAATGGGGGATGGGTCTAACCCTATCTCAGGCTTTTTCTCCAAATTGGTGCAGGCTGGTTCGAGGATGCTTACGGGCGAGTCAGCATTTATGACGCATTTTACCCACCAAGGAGTAGGGAAAGGGCATGTAGCCTTTTCAGCACCTTATCCAGGTACTATTGTTCCCATTGACTTGAACAGCACGCCTGGGAAATCTTTAATAGTGCAGAAAGATGGCTTTTTGTGTGCGGCGTTGGGGACAAAAATTTCGGTGCATTTCAATCAGAAACTAGGCTCGGGCTTGGTTGGGGGCGAAGGGTTTATCTTGCAAAAGCTAGTGGGAGATGGGATGGCATTTATCCATGCTGGCGGAACGGTGATAGAGAAAGAGTTGCACGATGAGGAGCTGAGGATAGATACGGGCTGCGTAGTGGCTTTTGAAGAAGGGATAGATTTTGATGTGCAGCGAGCTGGTGGATTGAAGTCTATGCTATTTGGTGGTGAAGGCTTGTTCTTGGCTACGCTGAGGGGAACGGGTAAAGTTTGGCTGCAGTCCATGCCTATCCGTAAGCTTATCCAAGCTATTTCCCCTTATGGAAAAAATACGACGAAGGGAAGTAGCTCTATTTTAGGCGAGTTTTTGTCGGATGATTAGATGATACGATAATTTGATGATGTGCCAATGTGCTGATTGGGTAGGAGCGTGAGGAAGGGGTAAGTAAAAAGAAGGAAACAAAAACCAGTGTCGTCCCGCACGTAGATGCGGGATCTCCAACCCATGCACCAGCAGGTATTATGGAACTTTCTCTTTTGAAGAGCAGTGGTGCATTTCGGTGCAGTAGTAGGGAGATTCCCACTGGGCGTGCCCCACTTTCGTGGGAATGACTCGGATTGGGG
Organism: Flammeovirgaceae bacterium SG7u.111; assembly: GCA_034044135.1. Taxonomy (NCBI): domain Bacteria; kingdom Pseudomonadati; phylum Bacteroidota; class Cytophagia; order Cytophagales; family Flammeovirgaceae; species Flammeovirgaceae bacterium SG7u.111. The sequence continues at coordinate 317,282 of CP139021.1, forward strand.
AGGCTTCCTGATCAGGTAGGGAATGAAGGATTGCTAATAGATTGGATACAAAAAAAGGGAAGCCCACGCATTTGCGTGGGCTTCCCTTTTTTTGTAGAAAAATCCGTTGCTTATTCTACAATGATACCACGGGTCTTTTTCACTTGAGCGGCAATGTTTTTGAACGTATCGTTTTCCAATACTTCGTCTTCTTTGCCAGCTTCTATCAATTCTTCTATACCTATTAGGTCGTACATATCGAAAAGGTTTGAAACCTCAGTTCTGATGGCTACCACTTCAGCATCGTCGTCACCAAGCTCTTTCAATACGTTTACCAATTTGCCTAAAGGATCTTTTTGCTCCAATACAGTTTTAAGTAAACCATTAAGGTCTTCTTTCTTTTTAGCTTCTGGCGCATCAGCAGGGTAGTTTTCTATAAGCGTAGTAGAAATGTAAAGCCCTTCTACAAAACCACCAGCGGCTACTAATGCAGAAGTTCCAAAACGCTCACCTTCATAAAGGTAATCTTTGGCCAAAGAGATTGACTGGTTTACGATGCTGATAAGCGAGTCCTTGTCTGAAAGGTTAGCCTCAAAACGCTTGGTCATTGAAGTTTGAACAGCATTGTTCACGCCCAAATACTCCGAAAGTTTTTGTGTGGCTGTGAGATAGTTAATAGCGTCTTGTGTTTTGCTGTAAGCACACAAATACCCGAGGTCAGAAGAAAGTACGCCAAGGTTCATGGCAGCTTTGCCATTTGTGGTCATGAAGTCTTGCGCCTTAGCAGCAGGAACCAAAATACCTTGATCGAACTGAGCACCTACTTCTTCCAAGATTACTGGAACTTTGGTTGGGCTAGGTAGCTCGTCGAGCATCCTTTCGAAATCTTCCATTGCGACATCCATCGTTGTGATTTCTTCGTCTAAAACAATTTCCTCTCCATCGCCTGCGGTTTCATCTTCAGTCTCTTTTTTGGACTGTGAGCCGCAACCGATCAATAGCATAGGAATAACTAAAAAGAGCAAAAACTTGCTCTGTTGTTTGATAATTTTTTTCACCAATAAACTCATCATGACTTTTTTGAATGGTTCACCAAATAAATAATTTTTGACAATGCAAGTTATAAACAATTCTGCTTTTACAGTAATGCTATTAGCGAATAATTGGTTGGCTGGCTCAAAAAAGAAAGTATAAGGGGGCTTGGTGCTGGCTAGAAGCAAGTTTTTGGGTTTGCTACTTTGGTGTCTTCGAGGGTGATTTGTGCAAGCCTTTTCGCAAATAAAATTTGCAAAGCACTTTGGTTTGGAGATAAATTGAAGGTGAAAATTAACCAATTAAGACCTGTGCAAAAGAATGTCTTTAGCTAGTAATATGCGTTTTTTTTGCTTAAAAAGCCATACTTGATGTGTAAAAGTACTGGCTGTGTGGGTCAATAAAATTATAACCCTTATCAGAAAAATGATGAAACCAACATTTAAATCCGATATTCGGCACGAGACGAATTTCAACAAAGGCAGTCGCTTAGTGTATGGGACTTCTGGCTTAGGTGGAGTATGGGGAGAAGTAGACGAAAAAGAGTCGATCGGTTGTTTATTGTACGCTTTAGAACATGGCATAATGTCTTATGACAGTGCGCCTTCTTATAATAGAGCAGAGGAGTTTTTGGGGAAAGCCTTGGCACAGTGGAAAGGTGAAAAACCATTTGTGAGTACTAAAGTGGGCAGGTTGCCAGCCGAAAAGGCAGATGAATGCTATGTGGATTATTCGGCGGCTACTATGCGGCAGAGTGTGGAGCGAAGCCTAAAACGGTTGGGTGTAGGGCAAATTGACCTACTCTTTTTGCATGAGCCACATTTGGTTCCGCTAGAGCAAATGGACGATATAATGGAAACATTGATTTCCTTTAAAGAAGAAGGTTTGGTCGCTCAACTTGGCGTAGGAGGGAACCCAACGGACGGGTTTAGGCCTTATATAACTGAAGCTAACTTTTCCGTGGTTTCGGGCTTTTTGAAAATGGATGCTTGTAATCTTTCTGCATTCGAAAAAGATGTTCCTCATTTCCAAAAGGAGAAGGTTTCTTATTATGCGGCATCTTCCCTTCACATGGCGTTGCTGGGGACCAGGTTTGAATTGTATTGTGAGAACCCTCCTAATAATGAGTGGATTACCAATAAAGACGTAGCAATTGCCAAAAAGATAAACGAAATAGCTAAAGAACAAGGGATTTCCCTACCTACTTTGGCACAGCGCTATTTGTTTTCTGTAGAAGAAGCGGACAGAATAGTGATGGGCGCCAGAAAAACAGAGCAAATAAAAGCAAGTTTGGAAGACTGGGAAGCAGGAGGGATAGAAAAGGACTTGTTCGACCAGATAACGGGAACTATTCTGACCAAAGGCAAATAATTTTGCGAAAGAATTTCAAGTGCACGGAAACAGTTAGTAAGTTTGGGTAAGCGCCTTTTCTTGAGAGGGAAGGCGCTTAATCCTGTCATATTTACTAACCTAACATTAGATGAAAACAATTGTACTTGAAAAGCCCGGAAAGTTGGCTTATGCCGACCGGCATTTTGACTTGAGGCTCCGTCCTGACGAAGTATTGTTAAAGGTGCGAAGGATTGGGATTTGTGGATCAGATTATCATGCTTTTGCAGGCTCTCAGCCGAATATGAAATATCCTATTATTCTTGGCCATGAATTGGGTGTGGAAGTGGAGGAAGTGGGCAAGAACGTGGCCAACTTGAAAGAAGGGGACAGATGTGCGGTTGAGCCTTACCTCAATCCAGTTGCCGATCAGGCTGTAAAAAATGGCTTTACTAATTGCGGAGACCACCTCTCGGTATTTGGGCTACATGAAGATGGCGGCTTGAGGGAAAAGATAAAACTACCTGCCAAATATCTCCACAAATCAGATAAATTGAATTTTGATGAACTTGCCTTAGTGGAATCGCTAGGGATAGGTTGCCATGCGGCAAACCGGGCACAGGTGAAGTCTTCGGACTTGGTATTGGTAGTGGGAGCAGGGCCTATTGGCTTGGCTTCGGCTGTTTTTGCCAAAGCGAAAGGGGCTAAAACGGTAGTGTTGGAAATAAACAAAGCTCGTCTGTCCTTTTGCAAGCATAAAATGGCTTTTGACGGGACGATAGAAGGCGGGGGCTCTGATGAACTTTCGAAAATAAAAAATAGCTTTGGAGGAAATTTACCAACCGTTATTTTGGATGCTACAGGTAATAAAACCTCTATGCAGCATGTGATTAAGTACGCTTCTCCAGGCGCTCGAATTGTTTATGTAGGCTTTTTTCTAGGAGATTTTTCTTTTTCAGACCCTTATTTTCATACCAAAGAACTTTCGCTCATAGCTAGCCGTAATGCAACGACTTCCGATTTTAGGCAGGTGATAAAGATGATGGAGGAAGGTGAGATAGATACTCGCCCATGGATTACGCATCGTGCTCCTTTCGACAAAATGGCAACTTATTTTAACGATTGGCTGAAGCCAAAAAGTGGGGTAATAAAAGCAATGGTTTCTTTATAATATCAAGAGTTGCCTTAGTTTTGGGGTAATAACTTTACTGGAAAAACAGAACTAAGAAACGTTAGAAATGGCAGAAAGAATTAAGGTTCCCTACAAGAGGTATTGCAAAACACTTAAGCTGGAAAATAATGCTGAGCTTATTGCAAAGTACAAAGAGGCGCATGCAATAGGAGCAATTTGGAAGGAAATAGAAGCGGGGATGAGGGAAGTTGGGATCCTCGATATGGAGATTTACCTTACCGGAAACACTCTTTTCATGATAATGGATACGGTAATAGACTTTGATCATGAAGAGGCTATGGGGAAGTTGGGGACGTTGCCTAGGCAACAAGAATGGGAAGCCTATGTGTCAAATTTCCAAGCAAGTGGCGAAGGGGCAAGTGCCGATGAGAAATGGCAATTGATGGAGCGGCTTTTTGAACTTGAGCAAGTAGAAGCTTTTGAACCTTTGGCAGGGCAAGTAAAAAAGTGATTTTTTGAACTAAAAATGAAGTTTTCTCACTAACTAAGGCAAGTTTAGTACAAGCTTTTTGTTGAGTAAGCAAGTTGGAAAGCTAGGGGCAAGAAGAAGATATTGGAAAAAAACTATCATCGCTCTAGCAAAAAAGGATAACTTTGGAGGCAAGTCGCCTTTTACCAACTATTTAAGCGAATCTGCGACAAAAAGCTTTCTTATTTTATTGAAATAAAATGAAGTATTTCAAATACTATCTGATAGCAATTTTGGTCATTGCTATAGACCAAGCTAGCAAACTATTGGTCCATTTCAACATGGAAATGGGATATAATGGGCAAATTTCTGTAATAGGAGATTGGTTCAAATTGTATTATGTTCTTAACCCAGGCATTGCCTTCGGGATAAATTTCGAGTCAGAATACAGCAAGTTTTTCCTTACCCTTTTTAGGTTGCTGGCGAGCGGAGCTATCGGTTATTACTTGTATCGGAAAATCAACCAAAAAGCGCACTGGGGTTTATTGGTGTGCATGGCCTTAATATTGGCAGGGGCAATAGGAAATGTGGTAGATAGTGTGTTTTATGGTGTATTCCTTGAAGGAAATGCCATTGACGGTGCTTTTACTCCTTGGTTTCATGGGCAAGTGATAGACATGTTGTATTTTCCACTGATAGAAGGTACGTTGCCTGCTTGGTTGCCCGTATGGGGAGGGGAAAGTTTCCTCTTTTTCAGTGCTATTTTCAACATAGCAGATTCGGCAATTTTCTTGGGAGTGGTGAGTATCCTTATTTTCCAGTCCACCTTCTTACCTAAAAAAGAGGAGGAAACCCCAGAAGAGGAGGTAGTGGTAGATACTGAGGTGGAAGTAGTGACGGAGGCAGAGGCTGATGATGCAGAAACCCCATCCATAGATGATTCTGAAGTAAGCAAAATTGAAGACTCAGAAGACCCTGACCTCAAAGGTTCAGAAAAGTAAGCTCTTTACGAATAAAGATATTGAAGTCCCAGGCTGTTGCTTGGGACTTTTTTTGTAGGTCAACAAAATGGAAATTGGGAACTTTATATTGCTCAGTCTGTTGGGGTTTGTGATTAAATTAACTTAAGATTTATTGCAAAACCTCAAAACATACACACAAAATGAAAGCAATTTGGAATGGTCAAGTGTTGGCCGAAAGTGACAAAACCGTTAGGATAGAAGGAAATCATTATTTCCCAATCTCTACCCTCAATAAAGCCTATTTTAAAGAAAGCGATACGCATACCCTTTGCCCTTGGAAAGGAACTGCTTCTTACTACACCTTGGAGGTAGATGGAAAAGCCAACGCTGATGCTGCTTGGTATTATCCTGATCCTAAGGAAGCGGCCAAAGGCATAAAAGACCACGTAGCCTTTTGGAAGGGAGTGGAAGTAGTTGACTAAGAACCGTTTTCCATTTCATATAAAAGTATATCCCCTTGTGATTCTCAAATCAAGGGGCTTTTTTTGCCCTTCGTGTAATTAATTCTACACCTGCTGTTTCATTTATTCCTCTTTCCCAATGCTAAGTACTCCTTTTGCTTAGTTGTGTTGATACATTGATAAAATGCTGTAGATCAGTTTTTTATAGCAGTGTTTCTGATTCGTTTCCATACCGTTTTTCTTCCTTGGTACAATCCTTTCACTTTATAGGGCAAATAGCTTATTAATAACCAAATATTCAACTGAAACTAACTAAGCGATGGAAACTTTAGTGATTGATTATGCAAAGTTCATTCAAGAGAACATACACTTTATCCTTTTAGGATTAGCGTTGATAATCACACTTTCACTGACATTTAAAAAGGATCTCCTGAGCTTTGATTGATAATAAAATTAGGCTTTGCTGCTTGTCTAATAAGTTTTTTTGGAATAGTAGCAGCCTGAACCCAAACCACGATACATCATGAAAAAATTAAAAAATATAGCATTGGTACTTACTGGAGGTTTTTTCCTTTGGGGCTGCGGCGATGTGTACAAAAGCAAGCCTGAGGAAATAGCCGATACCAGAAATGAATATAAATTTTCGGATCAACCTAACAAAGCAATGCAAGCTGATTTTATGGTTGAGGCGTATTTACAGAACAAAATGTTGATAGAAATAAGCAAAGTTGCCCAAACCAAAGCCCTTGACCTAGAAGTTAGGCAACTAGCAGATAAAATCGGCTCTGACCTTTACGATAAAAATGACAGTGCGGAGGCTATTATGAGGGACAATGGGTTTGTGATACCTACTCACCTAGGAGAGGATAGGATTGCCGAGATTGATAAGTACAAAGAGATGAAGATAGGGGCTCGTTTTGACAATAGATATGTAGAGCTATTGGAAGATTCCTATGAGTTCATGAAGGACCATTATGATGACGTAGATGAGCTTACCGATAAAAGAGTGAGGAATTGGGCGCTTATGTCACAAGCAATGCTGCACAGGCACGAAGAAGAAATTGAGTTTGTAGAGGACAGCATGAATCAAAAATTTGAATCTTAATAAAGTTGACTTACATCAAAAATAGAAAAAAAGCTAAACTAACGACTGACTTTCAGTTCATTGAAATATTTGAATAGAAATAAATTTTAACTCTAACACAGAACTAACCATGAAAAAAATAGCATTAATAATAACCAGTATGCTTTTGGCAATAGGGCTAACAAATGCCCAAGATTATACCGTAGCATCGGACAGGTTACCAGAACATGATTTCAGTGAATACAAAACTTTTGACTGGGCATCTGGAGCGAAAATAAAGGAAAACAGCTTTTATACGCTCAATGATTATATCTTGAAAAATAGCATTATGGATGCCATAAAAGGTGAAATGGAAGGTTTGGGGTATGAGCAAAGTACTACTTCCCCCGATCTGTTGATCAACTTTTTGGTATTTGAAAAACCAACTAAGTTTAGAGGCTATGGGAAAGTTGTGGAGACAAACGATACCTATTATGAATATTGGTCTTCATTTGGCTCTGATATGAAATTAAATGGTGTAAAAGAATATGACCTTGCCGAGGGTACGCTTTTGATCCATATGATTGATAAGAAAACAGGAGCCATGGTATGGCAAGGGTATGCTTCAGGCATTATGGACAACGATGTATTTGATAGAGATAAAGAGCGTATAAAAGAGGCAGTAGAACTTGTTTTTGAAAAATATCATGAAAGAGCAGATGACTTCACCACAGGTGAATAGCTTATATTGAGCAAATGTGTAATGTAAGATAGGGAAATCCCTTCGGCACTGCCGAGGGGATTTTTGTGTTTGACATAAGTAACCGTTTTTTGGACGGGGTTATTTTTTCGTTAGGCTAGCGGTTCTCCGCCGGGACAAAATATCCTTGCTAGCAGCGTTACGGAATGGTTTTTTATTGCAGGCGGTAGCGGAAAAAGAAGCAGTCCAAATAAATGGTTTTTATGGTCAGTCACTTAAAATGCTTCACCAATTTTGAAGTATGTTCCCCAGTCTCCGTTACCTACGGCTATATCTATCCCCACATTCATATGGTTTTTGGGGAATATCATGTAGCGAAAACCCGCACCTGCGCCAGGCAAGATTTTCCCATCGTCTTCAGAGTTGATGCCGTTAAAAACAGTTGCGAGTCCGAAAAAGCCTACTGCTCCCAATTTTTTGTGGAAGTTCCAGCGGTATTCGGCTTGCATTGCCACCATTTGGTCTCCTCTATAATCGCCTTGCGTATAGCCACGAATATCCGTTCGCCCTATAATGAATTGTTGGTTGAAAGAAAGGTCTCCAATGCCAAAACCTCCGTAGAGCCTTGCTGCCACCACATCTCTGCCTTGCTTAATGGGGAAAAATTTGTTGAGTTCTATTTCTACATTGCTCGAAATAAATTCATTTCCAAAAAACTCAGGGAAAGAGTTGAACTTTATTTCCGCCAGTAGCCCTTTTCTGGGATAATACACACTGTCGCGCCGATCGTAAGAGAGTATTGTTCCCAGCCCTTGCAAGTTTACGTTAATCTCCGCCGGGATACCTATATCAAAACTTGTATCGAAGCTAGACCGAACATAATTTACCCCAAAGTAGAGCTTATCGACTACCTTCCGTTGTAACTCTACAAATAAGAATTTTGCTCCTGTGTTGTAGCCCACATATTTATCGATAGGTGAGGCTACATAAAATTGAAAGTTAATGTTTCCATAGCCCGCCGCAGCAGTAGCTCTCCACTTATCTTCATTGAAATAGAATTTTGAAAATACCATGGCAAACCAAGTATCGTTGGTGCTGTACGTACCCAAAAGTCCCGCAATAGAGGAAGGGGAAATAGTGTCGGCAGGGTTGAGTTTGTACATGGCCATAGGCAGTGCGCCTACTGCAAGCCCAGTGGACCGGCTATAGTTGAGATAGGGAACAGGTACGAAGTTGAAGTTGCTTGAGTCTCCATCAGCCGATGCGGGAATATCTTGGGTATGCCCTTCAAATAAGCTAAGTGTAAGGAGTGAACCAAGCAGGATTTTGAGGTATATATTTTTCATCGCCGAGGTTTTCAGCGAAGCTAAAAAAAACAGCCCATAAGTTTTATGGGCTGTTCATAAAAAATAATTCTTTCGATAAGCGTTTAGCAGCTTACCTATTTATTCCCAATCATGATTTTCACAACTGGATATTTCTGCGCACCGCCTTCTACCTGAAGCAAGTACATTCCGTTGGTTACGTTCAATTCTTGCAACTGGACTTGGAAATTATTGATTCCTTTGGTCAACTCTAAGTTGCCAAGCTGGATTCTTCTACCAGTAAGATCGCTCAATGAAATAGAAACCTTGCCGATTTCCGTAGCAGGAATATCAATAGAGAACTGGTTGATAGCCGGGTTAGGATATACCAAAAGCTCATTTGAGAATTGGATTTCCTTTGTAATAAGCCCACCAAGTGCTTCTCTTGAACTTGCCCCAGAAGTTACGCTTAAAATTTCTACACCTGCAAGTGCAGCAGCGTCGCCTACGGTGCTTACACTGATTTCTCCGTTGGTAACTTCTACCTGCCAAGGACCTAGTTTTTTCCAAGTACTTTCAGCAAGTGAAACATTGGACTCAACAGTACTTCCATTTAGCTTCACATCGTAACTTTTAGTTTTGTCTTCCCATTCTACTACGTACAAATACACTTCGTAAGTACCGTTAGGAACTATACCCAACACATCTACTCCAGTACCTCCACTGGTAAGAAGAAGCGTTTTTTCAAGCATTGCTTTGTGGCTGGCAGAAGAAGCATCTTGGAAGTTCAACCAATTCATATTGAAGTTTCCACCACGTTTTGCGAGTTCACCAGACCATCCTGCCTGCCATTCGTTGCCATCGATGGTAAGGCTAGAGCCTCCTAAGTTATAAGCCTTGTAGAATTGTTTGTCTCCACTAACTGTTGGCGAATAAGTAGCCGTGTTGCTATACGGCGAAGCGCCACTTGCGTTCACAGCTTTTACCCTGTAGCTAGTAGCTTCACCTGGGACGGCAACTTTGTACATTTCAACATCAGTGTCGAGTGTAGCTATTTCTGAATAGCTTCCCGCAGAAGCGGCTTTAGCTTCCAATACGAAACTAGTTTCATTCGAAGCATTGTCGTTCCATTGGATCATCAGCTCAACTCCGTCGTTTGAAAGCGCAAGGTTGCTAGGAGCAGCTGGAGATTGAGGGTTAGGAGTACTTCCTCCTGTCCACACTTCCATTCCTGCAATACCTACTACAGCCCCAGATGTCTCTACTTTTATTTCTCCATTGGTAACATTCACGCTCCAAGGACCCATTTTTCCCCAAGTACCAGAAGATAGATTTGCGTTACTTTCTACTTGGTTGCCATTTAAGCTTATGTTGAAGAACTTATCATCACCTTGCCACTCTACTAGGTAAAGGTATACCTGATACGTACCGTTTGGAACGTTGGTCATGGTGACTCCAGCGCCATTTCCGTAGGTTACTTTGTCGAGAAGTAAGTTTAGGTCAGAATCATCTGGAGCATCGGCTAACGATACCCAAGAAAGGTTGGCACTTGTTCCTCTTAAGATCAAGTTTGAAGCCCAGCCTGGTTCGAATTCATTTCCATCAATAGTAAGCATCTGCCCACCACCAAGGTTTACGCCACGGTAGAAACTTAGGTCAGCACCACACTGCTCACCTTCAGAAAGGGCATATATCGATTTTTTTTCTCTTTTCTCATTATACCATGAGATTTTGGCTTTATTACGACGATTGTCACGAATTGTAGGTGCTGAAAAGTAAGACATGCCAGCTGGAGCGGCAAACGAACCGTTGAAGAGTGTGTCTATCAACCAGGTAATCTCTACTTCGAAATCGTTAGGGTTGGTAACTTTCCATTTCCTTTCGGAACTAGGATCGTCCGAACAAACGGAGGTAAGGTTGAGATCTTCTACAACTACTTCATCGATGCTACCTATATTTAGGCTCAAAGAAACAGGGAAGTGATCGGAAGTACTGTTCTCATAGTTGCTGTCGAAGAATTCGTAGTGAACAGTTTCAGAGCTGTCTATGTAGTTGTCGAACAGCTCATTTGTTAACATAATATGGTCGATCATATTTTCGTAGGAAACATATGAACGGAAGCCCCTGTTGCTAAGCGAAATAGTTTTTGTATTATAGTTTGTTGGGTCGTTTATAAATGCTTCGTAAGTGGTTACCGTAGTTGAAACATCGGCAACGGTTTCGTCTACATCGTCGTTATAATCACCCAAAACAACTACGTTTTTATCTCCATAATAAGCATCTAACGAATCTTTGAGGACGGTTACATCAAACTTGCGCATGTCGTAGCGTTCTTGAGGTCCATTGCTGCTATTTGCCCTTGCATGCAAGTTGACAAAGCATATGTTTTCAGTAGTTCCGTTCAAAGAAACTTCCGCTTCAAGCAAGAAAGGAAGCCTTCCACTTGCATAGAACCTACTTGCATCAGGGTCAGGGTAACCTGCATTGGTCAGCACGCTTCCGTCTCCTCCATTGTAATAAGGGTGGATAGAAGTCAATAGACCTTTGCTTGAGATAGGCGTGATAACCGACGTTTTGTAAAGGAAAGCCAGTTTTTGAGAATTTCCAGTTACGTTAGGAGGGTAAGAAACATTGGCAAGGTTGATCACCAACTCATAGTCAGGCAACTCGTCAGCCAAAGTCTGGAGAAGGTTTTCATCAGCAATTTCTTGGAATGCATATAAGTCGGCGTCTAGTGCCAAGATAACCGCTTTTGCGTTTTCTTTTTGAGTTGATTCTGGAGAAGGGCCATTACCCGTGCTCCCAAACCATTCGATGTTCCACGTTACGATGTCTAAGGTAGTTTCTGAAGAACCGCCATCTCCAGGATTGGAAGAAGTAGCACAAGGCAAGTCTGAACCTAAGCGAGGCAAAAGCTGTGGAGTACCATTGTAAGTTCCTACAATACCTATGACATCACAAGAAGCTGGAAGGAGTTTTCCTACCAAATCGCTCACATCATTATCTAGTCTCATCACTCCTTCGCCACTTGCATCGCTTATGGTGAAGTTGTTGTTGCCAAAAAGTAACATGCCTGCTTGAGGGAATGTAGCAGACGGGATACGTACTAATTTCCCTTCGTAACTAGCTAGTTGGGAAACGGTAATATCTACTGGTGCTATTACCACATCACTTTGGATCAACTCAACTGAAGAGATGCTTCCCAATTGCTGTAGACCGTTAAACTCGGTGCGGCTACCTGCAACTTTTAGTTCATCACCAATTTTGTAAACACCATCACCGTGTACTGTAGCATCGAAAATAGCTATTCCGCCTGTGGTATCTTGGATATAAGCCGGACCACCAAACTGATCGGAAGCGGTAAGCACACCTTGGATAATCACGTTTGATCCAACAGGCAATGCTTTTGCTTCAGCTATGGTAATCAGATCTCCAACTGGAGGTTCGACCACCTCAGAGTTACCTGGGAATTTAGTGCCGTCTATTAAGGTTCCTGGTGAGAAAAGTTTTGTGTCAACAGTTGAGTGTTTTATAAACTCACCGGTGATATCGGGGCTTCTGGTTACAGACTGGTTGTCTCCACCTTCGCTATCATAGCTAAGAGAGTCAATAGTTTCACTGCCATTTTTAACTACAATAACATCACCACCGTTATTCAATCCTAATGAGCCAGACGAAGCTGTTTGTACCAAAGAACCTTCAAAAGTTCCTGTTGGAGTTCCTCCACCAAAAATCACTATTGTTCCTTCAGAAGGTACTATAGTATTAGCTGGGAATATATGCCTTACACTTACTCCATCGCTCACTGTCCATCCTGAAATATTCAAGCTTGAAGAAGTGGAGTTGTAAAGTTCTACAAATTCATCTTGGCTAGAGTCTCTTGTTCCGTCGCCATTAGCATCGCCCGTCAGGTCGCCTGCCGGATCAGCCAAAAATTCGTTGATTAATAGTGCAATTGGAGCAGAATTTTTGCTGCCTGGGGTTGGGAGCATAGCTACATACGTGGATGTATTTCTTGCTCCGCCAGTTCCATTAGCTATTCTTTGCAAAGATTCGGATGCATTATTACCATTTTCTCCTTCATTTACCTGAGGCTCATTTGCATTTAGTAAAACTAGCAAGGCAGCATCGTCCCCATCGTTAGTATCATAAACAATAGCATCGAATAAATTATCGGTAGTTATCGGAGTGTCATTTGGGAAATCTGTAGCGTCGCCTTCGTAAAGGGCAACGGCATCAGCTCCGTTTTGCAAGCCATTTGTAGTGAAGGCTACCATGTCAACGTTTGGTACTGAAGCACTTCCTATTACAAAGTATCCATTTGCATCGGTAGTTTGCCCATCAAGGTCTATCGCGCTATAGCTAGCATCGTCACTTCCGTTGAATAACACAATTACTAAGCCGTCAAGCGCAGTATTTCCAACCCCACCATCGTACAATTCTATAAATTCTTCTGCATCTGTTCCTTCCGTGTCGGCATCAATCTCGTTGATGATAATATTTTCAGCAACTGAAGGAGGGAGCACGATTTCTTTAAAGTTTTCTGCACCTGGAGTGTCTGTGCCGTCTATTAGGTCAAAACCTCCTATTTTCCACACACCCTCGCTGAGGTATACATGGCTTGGTACAAATGTGCCATCAGGGCCAACAGTGGTGCTAGAGTAAACCATTTCTCCAGAGCCAACAGTTTCTACTAGTGCAACTTCGTCTATAATGCTTTCCCAAGGAGTGGTATCTAGCACACCATCATCATCTGTGTCTAAGTCGTCACCATTTGTCCCAGTGAAGCCTTTTACCAATAAGTGGGTTACGTTATCGCTGTTTTCAAAATTTAGGTCGGTGGTAAAGTCCGCCGTTCCCAAAGCACCAAAAGTAGCTTCGGCAGCTACAAAATAGCCACTGCTATCAATTGATTGTCCAGCTAAAGAAGTCACATTTTCTATAGTACCACTTCCTCCAGGTCCATCACCTATAACCAAATAGGTGAGCTCATCTAGCGAAGTGTTAGCAGCACCTGCCAATTCAAAATATTCGTCATCGTCAGAGCTAGGTTGGTCTACCCTGATCTCGTTGATTTTTACGCTTACTCCTCCAGATGCACAAGTAGTCGTGTGGCTGCCCAGCCCATCAAAAGTATTTTGAGGGAAACCTTCCCATTCAACAGAGGGGTCAAATGCATCAGTTGAAACAATATCACCTTGGCAGGAAGAAGACGTTCTTCTAATGGTGTTATTTTGGGTGCTAATATCTCCAGATCCCCATTCAGAGCCAGGGTCTGTACCTACTTGCCCTATTACATCAATTATTGTAGATCCGTTTTTCAAAACAATAGCATCGTCGCCATTGAAAAAGCTAGCATTCGAAGTCAGGTCTGTAACTGCTAAAATAGCAGCATCTGCACCATCATCAGCTACTACAAAAACATCTTCAGTTGCGAGGGTTCCACTAAGTGGGATTGTAGTGCTAGGGGATGTATTTCCATTGAAATACATCTCAATCGTGTAAGTGCTGAGATCGACTGGAGCACCAGTTCCATTGTAAATTTCTAAGGCTTTGTTTACGTTACTTCCTTCAATGTATTCCGAAAAAAAGAGCTCGGAAGTTTGTCCATTGGCTAAGGGGACAAAGCATGTGAGCAATAGGCATAGGTATGCCAATGCATGGGTAGTTTTCTTCATTATTTCAGTTGAATTTTATTGTTTGTATTTTATTATAGTTACAGATAAGCTAAAAATAAGAAGATGCCTGCTTCTTGGCAGCAAACAACTGTTAATGATCTGTAACAAGCCAAAAATGTCAAACTAAATTAAAGGAAAGTTAAACTAGAGAGGTTTTGGTTTTCTCATCTGCAAAATGATTAATATGTGCCCAAGATGAGGGGCGTTCATCAAAAAAGGCGAGAACCATGGGTTCTCACCTTTTTAAATAATTAAATGTAATAAACACAAGGGAAATAGCGTCAATTAACAATTAACAAACACTCATTCCTTATAAACCCTAATCGTTTCTTTTTTATTAAGGGTGGACTTCTTAGTACAGAATATCCCAACCTCCTTCTGTATTTTTTGTGGCCTCCCACCATTTTCCAAAAAGGAATAACAAGTTGGTGGTTTTATTTGCCTTAAATTCTATTTCGTTATAATAAGCGTTGTCTTCGTCTTTGTTGTGGATGGTCAGTATCTGCCCTTCCTCAGGTTCTTCTCCTTCAAAAACAACCTTATTGCCATATGTTACAGCATCATCAAGAATAATCACTTCTGGGAAATCCGTATTGATCGTGATCGAAGTCCCAGCCATTACCATGTTACTAGCCATTTCTTCTTCCATCAAAAATATATCTGAGCTAGAAGCAAAGTTTGGCGAGTAGTTGTTGTTGCTAAGCCCTTGGGCAAAGGCTCCGTCTATGCGAATTATCAACATAAATAAAACGGCTAGTACGAAAAGTATTCGAGATGTCATTTTTTTAATTTAAAGTTTGCTTGCTAGTTTAATTTCTTACACTTATCCAAAAAACATACATAAATCAATTTTTTAATATAAACTATTTGTAATCAATAACTTATGTAATTTCCCTTTTTGTGGTATAAGAGCTGATTGTATACTTATTGGGAGTTGCGTTCTCAAAATGGGAAAAATAACATGGTACATATGTATCAAGTGGTAGCTCTATGGGTTTCTATATGTGGAAAAATAGTTTTTGGAAAATAGGAAGTGGAAAACTTTAATAGGGAAGGTTTTTGAGATGTTTTTATTGAAAAAAATAAAAAATATTACATCAGATATTTAGGGATGGATATAAAGAGCGTTTGCAGAAAAATGCTAAAAATAGATCTGAGAATGGGATATTAATTATCTGGATCTAAGAAATAGTATTACTTTTTATAGATCACAAACAATGCCACCATGGGGTGGCCTAGGTAAGGTTAGGTATTTTGCCTATGCATATCAGTGATAATTTTAGCTGTACATTGAGTTGTTATACTCATGTACTAAGTACATTTAATGGATTTTAATTAATTTACATTGACGACCAATTAGGTGGTGTAACTCGAAATCAATAAATTTTTGTACACCCCTCCCCCTGAAAATGAAAAAGTATCTAGCCATAATAATCATCTTGGCTTTTAGTAGGAGCCTTTCGTTTGCTCAAGAAGTGAAATTTGATTTCAAGGAAGTTGCAAATCCGAAATATTTGAAATCAACCAAGTGGAGTCTCATGCGCCTGTGGTGCCTTACCCCGCATGGCAAAATGCCAGCATGGTTGCCCAAAGTAGGCTTGGAATTGAAAGCGCCTACCAGCATGAGCCAAGTAGCATGGTACGGCAGAGAACCGTTTAAAACGGAAAACGGGGCAAAAGTTTGTGGGGTGTACGAAGGCAGCGTAGCCGAGCAGCACGTGCCCTACCTTATCCCGCAAGGCAACGGCAATAAAAGCGATGTCCGTTGGTCTACGCTCACCAATGAGCAGGGAACAGGTTGGTTGGTAGCTGGGTCAACTCCTTTTGGTCTGCGTGTGTTGGAATACAGCACCGAAAACCTAAGCAGGGTGATGTACATTTTCCAACTCAAAAAAGTCGGTTACATCACGCTAAACATAGATTAAGAAGTCACAGGAGTGGGGGATACCTCGTATTCGACCTTGGAAGAATACCGAACCTTGCCTCATATTTTTGATTATAGTATTACCCTCAAGCTGTTTTCTGGCTCTACAGAACAGGCTATTGAAGCAGCTAAGTTTTATAGTAGAGGTTAGAGATTTACGTCGTGGTCGTTTTTTTACGCCCACGACGTTTTTTTGCTTGGAGGTTGGGAAGGGGTTTTGAAAGGAAAGCACGAAAACCTTAATTGCATCATCTAATCATTAGAAAATCAGCACATCCTTTTTTTATTCCCTCATTAACCAATCACTTCATAAGTCGTTTTTATCTTTTCAATCCTTGTTTTCCAAACTTTGCCGAGCAGATATACTTGTAAGGCAAAAACGCTCAACATACCCAACGGAACTCCAAATCCTTTTTCGGTCCAGTTGCTTGTGGAGGTCAGGAACAGCATTAATGTTGCCACCGCAATTACCCGCGTGCCTATGGAAACCCAAGCGTATGTTTTGATCTTAGCCAAGTAATTGTTCAACGATGCCTTCAGAGATTCGCCTTGGATGGGGTACTGAATGATTTTGTAACCCAATAAATTGTGCACAAGCAACAGGAGAATGGCAACTACTACGGCCACATTCCAAGCAAGAACTTTTAAGTGTCCATCAAAAATATCGTAAAATACAATTAGGACTGCTGCCCAAACTACCGTTTCGAAAATAAGCTGAAGCCGAAGCCTTTTGAGTACGGGATGGTTGCCCGTTTTTGTCATTTTTTTGATAAAATCTTTGCTGATATTTTTTTCTCCAGCATTCTCATAAACCGACTTGAAATCTTCTATACCCATGATTTTTCGTTTAAAGTTTTCTTCAATTTGTTTTTGATTCTGTTCAGGCGTACACCTATATAATTTTCGCTGATTCCCATTATCTCAGCCATTTCTGCATAATTCATGTCGGCTAAGTAGAGCGAGATAATTGCCCGCTCTGGTGGTTCAAGTTGCCGAATGGCAGCAAATAGGAATTCCTCCTGCGGGTTTTGTTCTACCGAGTTTTCGGCAGGAAGTTGGTGTTGGAGCTCATCCAAATTGGTCAGTTCGGTGGGTTTGGCTTTTCGGAACGAAGCCATCGCTGTGTTCAAACTGATGCGGTACATCCACGAGCTCACCTTGGATTTTCCCTCAAACCTCGGGTAGGCTTTCCAAAGCTGGTACGTGATTTCCTGAAAAAGGTCTTCGCGGTCTTCGGGGCTGTCTCGGTACATTTTGCATACTTTGTGGATCAGTGCTTGGTGCTGGTAAATGATCTCCAAAAATTCTTCTTGCGGTGGCGACATATTCTTTCTTTTGCTACATAGGTTGCAAGAAAGCGGAAAAACTTACAGTTAGGGTGGTTTTTTTATCAAAAAAAATGAGCGCACTAGGCGCCCATTCATGATTTTAGTTTTTATTTAAAATATTTAATATGATTCTTTAAAACATTCCGTTGGAATGTGCCATTTGCTCAGGTATAAGCTGCTTTACCGTCCATTGCTCAGCAATTTTAGCTTGCTCAAGCCGATAAATAGCATACACTGCCCAAGCTTGTTTATCAATAGTCATCTTGGACTGAACCAGTACAAAGTTACCTTCCCCAAGCACTCTAAAGGTTTGGTCGATATCTATTTGTTGGTAGTAATCTTGCAAACCTTCTATCCCTTGTGGTATTTGCAGGCTGTGTTGAATAAAATCACCTAAAACAAACTCAGAAATCTGTTCAAACTGCTTGTGTTGCAATACGCGTAAATAGCGAGTCACTAGCTCTTTATTTTCTTGGGTTGAGCCTGGGTTTTCATTGCCAAGTCGTCCTGCCTTCAATAAGCCTTCAACACCTTCAGGAATATTTTCAATGGCATCCCAATGTTCGGCTATTAAATCATTTTCAATTTTGAAGAGATCGATAACCGCCATCTTTTTACCCATAAAGTCTATTTCCAAATGCCCCGCAACAAAATTACCATCGGCTATTAATCGGATGAATGGCTTGGGTTGGTTTTGTGGTTGGGGAAGTGACTTTAAGAAGTTGATAGATTCGATAAAGCCTGTTTTTCCCGTTTTTACCATCGGGTTATGTTGAATATAATCGTCGGTGACTATTTGAGCGGCAAATTCAGCATCTCGCTCTCCTATTACTTTCGCATAAAAACTAGATATGAGCGATTTATTTACATTCGTATTTTCCATTTTGATATAGTTTTTAATCCCTAGCTTTTGAGGGTGTATTTTTTTTAAAAAGAGTAATGATGTTTGATTGGAGCGGACACAGCTATAACTGCCATTAAAAAAGTAGCCTTTTTAAATGCTGTATTACCCCTGTTGGGTGGGATTCTTCAGAGAAGAAGCGCTATAAGTGAGAAAAACTAAAATCGAAATGAAGGTAGCAGTTTTTTGGAATACATGCAAGCCCTGTCTTGGTTTTACATTTTTTTCAGGTTTCCTCTCTAATTTCTGAAAATCCCCAATTCACTTAGCGCAGTAGCTCCATCACTTCGCGCATCAATTCAATCAGTTCGGGTTTCTTTTTAAAAATGGTATTGACCTACCTTCTACTTTTGATGCTGAATATATACTAAGCACTAAGTGCTCCCGATAGCTATCGGGATTAAAAATACATTCATATTTCTGATAACCAATTTCCTGTAGGAAGAAGGTTGTCTTTTTTCAATCACATAAAGCCTGATTATAATGACTTTAAAACATCCAAGCTTTTTTCTGCTGCTACTCATCTCTCTGGCTATTGTAAGCTGTAGCGACTCAAAAAAAGAAGAAGCGAAAGAATCTGTCAAATTTGTAAAAGTTGAAAAAGTACGTGGAGGATCCCAAGGAGGGAAAATGGTTTTCAATGGTAAAATCAAAGAAAAAAGCCTTACATCACTTTCTTTTAGAGTAGGAGGACCACTAGTGAAGTTGAATGTAAAGGAGGGAGATTTTGTTCGCAAAGGACAGACTATTGCTCAAATAGACAAAAGAGATTATCTGCTCAACATACAATCTACCAAGGCGCAGTACGAGCAGCTCACGGGCGAATACGAGCGCTATAAGGAGCTTTTCAACAAGAAAAAAATACCGGCCAATTCGTATGAAAAAATTGAGTCGGGCTATCTTATGGCCAAAACGGCTTACGAAAATGCCACAAACAAGTTGGTGGATACAGAATTGAAAGCGCCAGTTTCAGGTTACATCTACGAGCGATTCACGGAAAACCATCAAACAGTTGCCCCAGGCATGCCTATCGTTTCTATCATCGATCTTTCAGATATTGAAGTAGTAGTTTCCGTAGCTGAAAATCAGTTGCTAGCAGTGAAAAATAGCGAAGAAAGCTTCTTGACTGTGAAAAATGCGAAAGTGGAGAAGTTGCCCATCAGCTTATTGAGCATTGGGGAAAAAACTAAAAAAGATGGTCTGTTTGAGGTAAAGTACTCTTTAAAAAAGAGCGAAGACTTACCGATTTTCCCTGGAATGTCTGCGGAGGTGACCATGTTTAGCAAAGGAAGTACAGAAGCATTAAGTGTACCTTCTGGGGCGCTGTTCACGCAAGATGGCAAAAACTGTGTGTGGGTGTATGATGCCGAGGCTAAGAAAGTTGTGAGAAGGGAAGTAAATGTAAAGAGGATTGCTTCGGAAGGGAAAATTGAATTGATAAGTGGGTTGAAAGTAGGCGAAGAAATAGTGACAGCAGGGGTTTATTCCCTTCAAAATAATCAATCGGTATTGCCTATCGAAAAACCATCAGAAACCAACATAGGAGGGATATTGTAATGCTGAAGAAAGTATTAGATCAAAAAGCCCTGCTCAACACGCTGTTGGTAGGGGTGGTGTTAGGTGGGGTTCTGTCCTACCTAAGTATAGGAAAATTGGAAGACGCCGAAATTAAAGTAAAAACGGCGGTAGTTGTAACGCTTTATCCTGGGGCTACGGCTCATGAAGTAGAGTTGGAGGTGACCGATGTGCTTGAAAAAGCAGTTCAAAGCATGGAAAACATCGATGATATTTCGTCTAGGTCGATGCCCGGTTATTCTGAAATTACGGTAAATATTAATAAATCAGTATCGAGTAGCGATATTCCACAGATGTGGGATTTGTTGAGAAGAAAAGTTCGAGATATCCAAACCTCTTTGCCCGCTGGGGCTCAAACCCCAATAGTGGCGGATGATTTTGGAGATGTGTATGGGATTTTTGTAGCAATGACCGGCGAAGGCTATGAATACGACGAATTTTCCGATTATGCGGAATTTCTCAAAAGAGAGCTTTTAGAAGTAGATGGAATTAAGCGGGTCGCATTGTTTGGAACACAAATGGAAGCGGTTGATATTTCTATTTCTGCAGAAAAGCTGGCGAGTTTGAGCATCAACCCAATATATATAGTAAGAGCTATGTACGACCACGGCCAAGTGGTGAACCCGGGTAGTATAATTTCTGGTTCTGAACGAATCAGGCTAAGTGTGGGGAGTAAGTATTCTACCATAGATGAAATAAAAAATATTTTGGTGCAAGTTCCCGATGGCGGCAGCTTCAAATTGGGTGATATTGCGGAGGTCAAACGTACATTTTATGAGCCTAAAAGAGAAGGCTTAACTTATAACGGAGAAAGGGCAATTAGCTTAGCGCTTTCTATGGAAAGCGGGGTGAATGTAGTGACTATAGGTGACGAATTCGACAAAAAAATAGAGGAGCTTCAAGCCTCTTTGCCTGCGGGTATTGAGGTACATAGCGTATTCTCGCAGCCTGATAGGGTTAATTATGCCATCAATGGATTTATCGTCAACCTCGTTGAGTCAGTATTGATTGTGATGGTAGTGTTGCTTTTCTCCATGGGAATGCGCTCTGGTTTATTGATTTCTAGTGGGTTGTTGTTTACTATTCTAGGTACATTTATCGTAATGTCTCTATTCGATATTCAATTGCAACGAATTTCCTTAGCGGCGATCATCGTAGCAATGGGGATGTTGGTGGATAATTCTATAGTAGTGGCGGATGGTATCTTGATCGATTTGAAAACGGGAGTAGATAGAAAGCTAGCGTTTACCAACATCGTAAAGCAAACGGCATTGCCTCTTTTAGGAGCAACGCTCATCGCAATTTTAGCATTTATGCCCTTGGCTCTTTCGCCTGACTCGGCAGGGGAATATTTAAGCTCTTTGTTCTATGTATTAGCAATCTCACTTTCTCTGAGTTGGATATTTGCCGTAGTTCAAACACCGTACATGGCATCAATTTTCTACAAGAAAAGCCTTCCAAAAGCGAAGAAAAACGCTCCTAAAAATCCATTTGAAACACCATTTTATCAAAAATTTAGAGGAATGGTTGAATGGGTGCTGCTCCACAAAAGAAGCTTTTTAGTTGCATCAGTAGTACTATTGGTTGCTTCGCTTTATTCCTTCCAGTTCGTGAAATTTAAATTCATGCCTACGCTTGACTACAACCAGTTTTTGGTTGAATACAAATTACCAAAAGGCTCTGACCTAACTGCGGTTGAAAAAGACATGCAAGAAATTTCGGAAGAGCTGTTGAGTTGGGACGAGGTCTATAATGTGACAGCAGCAGCAGGTAAAACTCCAGCGCGATATACATTGATTCGCCCTATGGCAAATAGTTCGAGCAACTACGGAGAGTTTGTAATTGATGTAGAGGATTATGACGCTTCGGTAGTGGTAGGGGAAAAAATAATGAAATACCTTGAGCAGAATTATCCTTATGCCGAAGCCCGAAAAAGAGTCTATGGACCAATTTTTACCGAATACGATATTGAAGTTCAGTTTTCTGGACCAGACCCCGCAGTACTCAGGAACTTGGCAGAGGAAGCCAAGGCAGTGATGAGGAAAGAAGAAGGAACTGTGTACGTAACAGATAACTGGAAAAATAAAGTGAAAGTCCTTACTCCTGAATACTCGGTGGAAGAAGCTAGCAAAGTGGGGGTTTCCAGAAGTGATGTATCAAATGCGATTGCAGTAGCCACCGACGGCTTGGCTGTGGGGGTTATGTACGAAGGAAACGAAATGCTTCCCGTAAAGCTCAAATTAGATGAGCCTATTGGCAAAGACATTGACAAAGTGTCGAGTATCCCTGTTTGGGGGATGCAAAGCCAATCGAGTGTGCCATTGGGCAAGGTTACGGAAAATATTAAAATGGAGTGGGAAGAAAATGAAGTATATAGGTACAATAATAAAAGGGCAATTAGAGCTCAATGTGACCCAGCTTCTGGATACTTAGCTGAAGAAGTGGAGGGCAGGCTAAAGCCGAAAGTGGTTGAAGCCATTAAATTACCTCATGGATATACAATGGAATGGAAAGGTGCAGGAGCAGACAGCGCTGAATCACAGCAAAACTTGTTCAAGAATCTTCCTCTTGCATTGGGGATCATGCTTATTATCGTAATTGCTTTGTTCAATAACATAAAACAAGCAGTTATTATCTTTACCATTTTCCCTTTTGCCATGTTGGGTATAGTAGTTGGGTTTGTGAGTACTGGTGCAACGTTTACTTTCATTGGTATCATTGGCGCATTAGGCCTAATAGGTATGATGATTAAGAATGCGATTGTACTGTTGGATGAGATCAACCATAATATAAAAGAAGGAAAAGATCAACTTGAATCGATAGTAGCTTCCACACTTTCAAGGATGCGCCCTGTATTTTTGGCTTCAGCCACCACTATTTTGGGAATGCTACCGTTGCTTTTCGATGTAATGTTCCAATCTATGGCCATTACTATCATATTTGGTCTGTTGTTCGGTACGCTTATTACTTTATTCGTAATTCCAGTGCTTTATGCTCTATTGTTCAGGGTTAATACAAAACCTCTTCGCAAAAAAGGAAAGGAAGGGGCTGTGCCTGCATAAATAGGGAAGTTGAATTTATATAAAGTTTGCCTGCCATTTTTTTGAGCGGTTTGAAAAGTGGAATTGAAGGTAAGCTATCCATAAAAGTTGGTCGGGGGAAGCCCTCGACCAGCTCTTTCAAAAAATAAAAAAATGAAAAAGTTAATTCTTTATATTTCAATTATAAGTCTTGCCGTGGGTACAGTAAATGCCCAAACGGTCATGACTTTGGAAGAATGTCGCCAGCAAGCGATTTCTTACAACAAAGAGCTAAAAAAAGCTGGTTTTCAACAGGAAGAGGCTCTTGCCAACCAAAAAGCAGCTCGGACAGCTTATTTACCTCAGGTAGGAGCCGAAGCAAGTGCTTTCTTTTTGGCTGATGTAGATGATATTTCTATTCCAGGTGGTTTTTTGCCAACTGCCGAAAGTGCCGAAGCAGCGCAAGCTGGAAATTTTTCTGGTACTAGTAATGTTTGGTCCCCTGGAATGTCATTAGAAATGGGAAATGTATCTGCCTTGCTGGGTAGTGTAAGTATCATCCAACCTATTTATGCAGGTGGCAAAATAAGAAATATCAATAGCCAAGCGGATGCAGCAGTGGATATTACCGTTATGTTGGTCAACTTAAAATACGCAGAAGTGGTGGAGCTTACCGACCAAGCTTTTTGGAATGTGGCGATGATAGATGCTAATATAGAGCTGGCGGAAAAGTACATTGAGATGTTGAGCGAACTGGAAGAAACGATGATTGATATGTATGATGTAGGCTTGAAGCCTGCAAGTGAAAAGCTCCGGGTGAGTGTCCAAAAAAACGAGGCGGAATTGCAGTTGATGAAGGCTAAGAACGGATTGAAAGTTTCGAAAATGTACCTTAATCAAGTACTTGGGCTTGAGCTAGATGCCGATGTGCAGATAGATTATCCAAAGCCGCTCCAAGCAGAAATGATTGATATGCAAAATGGGGTAAGCTTGGCTTTTGAAAATAGGAATGAACTGAAAGTGATTTCCAAGCAAATTGAAATTGCTGAGTTGGAGAAAAGAGTGGAGGAAGCCGATTACTTGCCAGAGTTTGGTTTGAGCTTAGGCTATCAGGCAGTCCACCTTGGCAACCTGACCGAATCGGTGATGCTCAATCCAATGATAGGGGCTCAGTTGACTATCCCAATTTACCAATGGGGGCAAGCAAAGCACAAGCGAAAAGCTGCCGACTTCAAAAAGATGCAGGTAGAGACTGAGCTTGACAATACACAAGATTTGGTAAACCTCGAAGTGTTGAGAGCAAAAGTGGAAATAGAAGAGGCATATGAAGCCATTGCGATAGCTCAAAAAAATATTGGAGAAGCGGAAGAAAGCTTGGAAGAAACCAAGGCAAGCTTTGAAGTAGGGTTAAACACTACTACCGATTTGCTCAATGCCCAAGCCGATTGGCAAAATGCAAATTCGCAACTCATTACGGCGATGGCCAAGTTTAAGACGCTAACCACCAAATGGGAGAGGGTAACAGGAACATTGGCTCCATAGTTTCTTATTTCGGAAAGTTGGCCAAGAGTCATATATTGCAATATCGAAAGTAATAATTGCTGTAATGTGTATAAACTAATTTGAGGGATATAAAAAGAGATGTTTGATGTAGCAAGGTATAAAAAGCGCCCAGTTATTTGTGACATAACCACAAAATATACCCCTGTTTCTATTCTGCTGAGGTTTGTGGTGGTAAGTGTTATTGCTATTTTATCCATCGAGTTTATAGACCGTTCTAACCTAGAGTTCACAGGGAAAGATGATGCGACATTGCTTCATTATGTAATCATTACCATCGCCTACTATATTTTGAGCGAAGGCTTGATTGTAATAGATAATGTCCTCGAATATTTTTTCCCTATTCCTATAAGGTTAAGGTTACGGATTGCCATTCAATTTCTGTTGACCCTTTTGTTGATTGTACTTGTCTATTTATTTACGGAGGTGATAGCCTTTTCCTATTTTCATTTGATTGTGCATCAGTCTGCGTTTTACATGGGCATAGCCTTAGGGCTTGTTTTTGTTACCTTGTTTTCGAGTACCTTGCTGCTCAGTAGGTTTACCGAAAAATGGGTAAATGCCCAAAAGCACATCGACGACCTGAAGCGAGAGAAACTGAAAATGGACTATTCGGTATTGCAAGACCAGCTCAACCCGCATTTTCTTTTCAATAATTTGAGTGTGCTAAAATCTCTGATCATTTATGATGGCGATGCCGCAGTGAAGTTTACGGAGAACTTTACCGATGTGTACAGGTATGTGCTCCAGAGCAAGGAAGCGCAAGTAGTGGATTTTCAGGAAGAATATGAATTTATCAACTCTTATGTAGGGCTGCACAAAGAGCGGATTGGAAAAGGGTTAGATGTTCGGCTTTCAGTGTCGGAAGCGGCTTTTTCCAAAGAGATTGCTCCCATGACACTTCAATTGTTGATTGAAAATGCAATCAAGCATAATATTACCAGTAAGGTCGATCCCTTGAAAATCGATGTCTACACTGAAAATGGACACATTGTGGTAAAGAATAATTTGCAACTCAAAGAGTCTTCGTATTCTACCAAAACAGGTTTGAGTAATTTGGTTAAGCGCTATCAGTTACTAACTTCCAAAGAAATTTTAATTGACGATAGCAATGAGTTTTTCATTGTAAAGGTGCCACTACTGTAACATAGTAGAATTGTGAAATAAATAACTGCTTAAGAAGCACTAGTGCTTATGAAAATAGTAATACTTGAAGATGAAGAGCATAATGCCCGTTTGCTAAAAGGAATGCTGGCAGGTATCCGTCCCGATTGGGAGGTGATAGAAGAGCTGGACAGTGTAAAAAGTGCTGTCGCATGGTTTTCTAGCAATCTTGCCCCCGATCTAGTTTTTATGGATATTCAACTCACCGATGGGGTCTGTTTTTCTATTTTCGATCAGGTTCAATTCGAAAGTATGGTAGTTTTCACCACAGCTTACGATCAATATGCCATCCAAGCTTTTGAGGTAAATAGTGTTGATTACCTGCTCAAGCCCATTAAAACAGAGAAACTGCTCAATGCTATCCTCAAGTTTGAAAAGTTACATCAGCAAACAAGTACCGAATTTAGTAAAACGGATTTTCAAGAGCTTGCCAGTGCGATCCGAAGTGGCGAAAAGAAATTCAGAAAACGTTTTTTGGTAGCTGGAGCAACAGGCTATTCCAAATTGGAGACAAATGATATCGCTTATTTCTACACAGAAAACCGCCTGACCTATGCGGTGGATTTCAAAGGGAAAAAACATGTGTTGGATTTTACCATAGAAAAAATAGAGGAGCAGGTAGATCCTGAGCAGTTTTATAGGGCAAACCGCAGTGTGATCCTCAACAGCGATGCTGTACAAAAAATAGAAAACTATTTTGGAGGCAAGCTCATCGTAAAGTTGATTTCCCCATTAACAGAACCAGTAACGGTGAGTCGTTTGCGGGCGACTTCCTTCAAAAATTGGTTGGACGCCTAATATGATACATTACTCTTGCTATATTTCTTCTACTAATGTTACTAAACTCTCATCTGACTTGAAAAACAAGAACCACAAAATCCTTCGCGATTATTTAATAGGCTGGTTCATTGCTGCTCTTATTTGGTTTTTACTTTCCAATGTGCACAATGTAGAGCATGTGGAAATATATAGCCCTAACTCTTCTTTTTGGGAAGAAACACTTATAATGGGCATGTTTTGGCTTGTTCAAGGCTTGGGGTTTTATGCCCTTCACATATTTATAGAAAGGTTTGTGACAGGAAGAGTACCATTCATTAAACTAATGGCTATTACTATTACATTCCAGTTGGTGATAGCTGTTTTAGCAATTGCCCTTTTTTTTGTGATAATCAAAATCTTCACCGATCTTATCCAAACCTCATCCGTTTGGGAAATCCTTCAGCTCCCTCTTATTCCTACTGCTATTTTTTATGCTCTTGTAGTAAACTTTGGGATCAGTATCTCCATTAGGGTAAGTATGATTTTGGGTGATGGTACTTTGTTCAAGATAATTACGGGGAAGTTTTACCAACCAAAGGTTGAAGAACTGATTTTTATGTTTTTAGATTTAAAAGGCTCAACTACCATTGCTGAGCGAATTGACCACACGGATTACAGCAAACTCCTTCAAGATTGCTTTTATGATTTGGCGGTTGTACATCAATTCAAAGCTGAAATTTATCAGTATGTAGGTGATGAGGCAGTGTTGGTTTGGAACACAACAGATGGAATAAATAACATGAATTGCATAAAGGCATATTATGCCTTTGAAGAGCGGATTATAGATAAAGCAAGCTATTATCAGGAAAAATATGGCATTGTTCCAGAGTTTAAAGCAGGGTTACAGATAGGAGAAGTTACCGTAGCCGAAGTAGGTGAGCTAAAAAGGGAAATTGCTTACCATGGAGATACTATAAATACAGCTTCTAGGATTCAAAAACAGTGCAATGCATTACGAGCCGAGCTGCTCGTTTCCGAAAAGTTGCTCAACCTATTAGAGTTAACACCTTCTGTGAGGTCTATTGCCAAGGGAGCTTTTCACCTGCAGGGCAAAAAAGAGGAACTGAATTTATTTGCAATTGAAAAAAATACTTGGTCCAGTCAAAGTTGATTTTATATTCAAGATTAAATTTGAAATTTGTTTTTTACGGTTTTAGTAGAAATGTATCAAGAACATTTGATTTTTTTTAAATCATACTGAAAATAGTGCTAAATTTGTGTGGTTCATGAGTGAGCTACAAATTAAGCCTCAAACAAGGAGTATAACCTAAATGAGGTCAAAAATGTAAAATAACTGTTATTATGTCGTTGAAAACGTTTGCAAAGGCATGAATTAAACGTTACTTTTACGTTCGAATCAATTAAGATATTCATGGCTGTATTTTCATAACCATACAGTTTATAAAAATATTTAAGATTAATTCGTCGGATACTAAACAAGCGAAATACTATTCACCCCGTCTATTTTTTAGACGGGGTGTTTTTTTTATTCGTAATAGCATTGGCTTTCTTTTCACCTACATTCTTTCCAGAATGATGGTGGTGGTAGGCTCGAACAAATCTCGGTGCTGATGAATTAACTTGAAATCCCCCATTTTTTCTAGCTCCTCTTTGTGGTCAACAGTGCTGATCACGTAAACTTTCCCCTCTTGCTGAATGAATTTTGTGACCTCCTCTTCGGTCTTAAGCTTTGGGATTGGTTTTTTTAAGTAAAAAGGAAATGCTGCATTCATGTTGCGGTAATGGACAATTGGTCTTTCCACGTCTATTTTAGGCAAAGCTAGGCGCACAGGGTTCACTTCATCTACTTGTGGGAAAACGACATAGCTAAAGAGCAAGCTAGTGATGATAAATGAAGCTGAAAACACAAAAAACATCGTCCTGATTTTTCGCTGGTAAGCAAATATACAAGCGATAACAGCTCCTATGGGCAATGCAAGGAAATAGAAGGATAAATGGGTGAGGTGAGCAAAATAGCTTTCATGCTGCAAAGCAATGTAGATGGCAACAGGAATGGCAATGGTGATAAGTGTGTAAAAGATTAGGCTTATGATAGATAGTTTTTTTCGGATGTGCCCAGAGACTTCCAGTTTGTGCATGAAGTAACCTATCAAGATAGCAGCAAAGGGAAAGCAAGGAGCAGGATAACTTGGCAACTTAGTTCTGGAAATACCAAAAAAGACTACAAAAATGCTAAGTACGATTAGTGAGAAAAGTATCAGATCATTGGATTTTCGTTTGTTCCATGCTCTGCCTAAGGCTTGGAAAATATATTGGCTAAAAGGCAAAAGTCCTGTTATTACGAATACGAAAGGCATGAAAAATGGTCCGCCATGTCCTTCCATTTCTGCTGAAAAACGGCTGATATTATGCTTTAGGAAAAAACCTTCTGTCCAAGCCCAGTTGGTAGCTATAGTAACGGCAACGTACCATGGTAAGGCTATGAGAAGGTAAAGCAAAGCACCTGAAAATGGCCGAAAGCTCATTATTTTTTTCCAAGTAAAATCTTTTTTGAAGATGATAAAGAAGAGGATGATTAGGCCTGGAAGTGCTAAAGCCACAGGCCCTTTTGCCAAGGTAGCCAGGGCCAGCGAAGTATAGAAAAGGTAATAATACTTGACCTTTCCCGAGGAATAGCCTGCAAAAAAGCTATGTAATGCCAGTGTGATGAAAAAGATAAGGTAAGGGTCGGGCACTGCCAGATGAAATTGGATGATTAGCTGAAGGGAAGATAACAAAGTAAGTGCTGAATAAAATGCCACATCTTCGCACAGGTATTTCCTAGTAAAAAAATAGGTAGCCAACACAGTCAAAATTCCGCAGATAGTAGAAAAGAAGCGTGGGGCAAATTCATTCACACCAAAAATTTTATAGCCCAGCATCATAAAATAATAATGGAGCGGGGGTTTGTCCGTCCTAAGTTCATAATTGAAAGTAGGGACAATCAGGTTGCCGCTTTCTAACATTTCTCGGGCACATTCGCTATTTTTAGCTTCGTCGAGAACATAGATGGAATAGCCTCCTATATTGGCTGTGAACACCAAGGCAGATAGCACTAAAAGGATGGCAAAATGACGGTTGATACGTTTCGAGGTCGAGGTCATGGGTTACATACAAACACCAAGGGCTATGCCTTCAGTTTTAATATAAAGTTCTTTTTAAAAGCTAAGAATTACTTGCCAATACTAATACATTTGCCAGCAAAACTAGTGAAATAGAGGGTAGACTTCTTGCCACAAACATTAATTTTTTATGTCTATGAAATTGTCCGTAGTAGTTACATTACTCAACGAAGAAGATAATATAAAACCCTTGTTGGAAAATATCCAAAATGCATTGGTCGGTTTTGAGTATGAAGTAGTTTTGGTTGATGATGGCTCTACTGATAAGACGGTGGAGAACGTGAAAAAATATGGGGATGAGCGGGTGAAGCTGGTGATTTTTTATAAAAATTATGGACAGACTCCTGCGATGTCGGCGGGGATAAATGAAGCAGAAGGGGATTACATTATCACAATGGATGGTGACCTGCAAAACGATCCTTCGGATATTCCAGCCATGCTGCGCAAGTTGCAGGAAGAAGATTGGGATGTGGTGGCTGGTATCCGCAAAAACCGCCAAGATGGAATGATTTTGAAAAAAATTCCTAGTAAAATAGCCAATTCCATTATTCGAAAAATGACGGGTGTGTATATCCACGATTATGGCTGTACGCTCAAGGTTTTCACCAAGGAAATAGCCAAAAACCTCGGGCTATACGGCGAACTCCACCGGTTTATTCCTGTGCTAGCTCACCTTCAGGGTGCAAAAATCACCGAAATGCCCGTGAAGCACCATGCGCGGATGTTTGGAGAATCTAAATATGGGCTTGGCAGAACATTTAAGGTTGTGAGCGACCTTATCCTGATGGTGTTTCTTCTGAAATACTTCCGCAGGCCTATCCACCTTTTTGGTCCCGTGGGCCTGTTTAGTTTTTTCTTGGGTTCGGTCATCAATATTTATTTGCTCATGGTCAAACTGATGGGCAACGATATTTGGGGGCGGCCTTTGCTCATATTAGGAATTACCCTCTTGCTGGCGGGCATCCAATTTATCACCTTTGGGCTCATCTCGGAGATAATGATGCGAACCTACTACGAATCACAAAACAAAACGGCTTACCATATAAGGCAGGTGGTTTGGGGAGAGAAGAAAAAGTAATACAAAGAAGTGGGTAAGCTTAAATTAGTTCCCCTTTCTTATTTTACCCACGCAACTTTTTTTCTTGTGGAAAAATAGTCTCAACTATTCCCCATTTGTTGTAAAAAATAATTCACAACCTTCTGTTAAAACAGCCTTTTTGCACCTAAAATGGGCTTGGAATACTATTTTCATTATGTATGTCAGAAAACAAAACTCTTAACTTAAAACTGATATACCTATGTTACGATGGACAATAGCATTTTTTCTTATAGCCGTAATTGCGGCAATTTTGGGCTTTGGTGGAATAGCGGCAGGAGCTGCCACTATCGCTAAATTTGTCTTCTTTATTTTTGTAATTGGATTTATTGTATCCCTTATCACGGGCGTGGTTAGAAGCAATAGATAAAGTAAGACTTTTCAAAGTCACTTTTTCCAAGAAAATAAAAAAAGCATTACGATTCAACCAAATGAATCGTAATGCTTTTTCTGTAAAAGATTGTTTGTACAGAGATTTTATTAGAATAAAGATCTCTGTTTCATCACAGGCATCAAGTTTACCCTTTTTGCTTTTAGGTTTGGCTTTTCACTTATCTTTTTGGTGATATAGTAGGCCATTTCTGGGCAATTGATATCATCGGGCTCGTGCACAAAGAAATAGCAGCGGCGCATACCCATAGTAGCCCATTCCTCCAGCTTATCTACCCATTCATCGGCTCGTTCGTAGTCCGTAGGGTGGAGGTCGTTGCCCACAAAGCGGATCATGGTTTCATCTGTTGTTCTGTTTTGGTGGAGCACATCTCGGCGACCAGCTACATCGGTAATGACCATGAGCATCTCTTGCGATTCGAGTAAATTCCTGGCATTTTCAAATGCACTTTGGTTGGAAAACCACTCTGGGTGGCGAAACTCTACAGCCAAGCCCAGCCCAGGGGGAAAGTTCAAGATAAAATTCTCCAATTTGGAAAACTCCCTAGGGGTGAAATTAGGAGGAAGCTGAAGGAAAAAACTTCCAAGTTTTTCTGCCAAAGGGATAAAAGCATTGCAGAATTGGTGCGTAAGTTCCACACAGTTATCTAGCCTGCGCAAATGGCTTATCTCTCTCGATACTTTTGGGCAAAATTTAAAATCATCATCACTTCTTTCTTTCCAGTTCATTATCGTCTGAACATCTGGAGTTCGGTAAAAAGTGGTATTAAGTTCTATAGTTTGGAAGTGACGGGAATAGTGGTTGAGAAATTCATCGCTCTTGCTATTATCTGGATAGATTTTCCCTTTCCATTCTTTGCAGCCCCAAGCAGGGCATCCAATAAGAATTTCACTACTGTTGTTTTCAGGATTAATAAGTTTATTTATACCTTTTCCATCTTTCGGAAGGGTAAAGTCAACATCACTGATGTCAGTCAGCTTTCCGAACTTCATAGTTGTTACACAATTTTGATAGTTAATAAAATATCCCTTTCAGGCTCATTCAGTAAGCTAAAGAGCATTCCTACGTAGGTTAAGGCATACTGAGCCCATAAAGTATATAACCTTATTTAGTTGATAATTGTTCAGTGTTTTGTCCCCATTTTTTGAGTGGAAGGCTTTGCTATTGGTGTGGAAAATACCTCATCTATGTTTTAGAAAAATGAGTATTTATTGAAAAGACAGCTTTTTTGGACTAATTTTCCCATTGTGCATACATTTTATTTTTTAATTGAAACCAGTTTATAAATGAACCATTTGGAAAGAGCCCTCGACCACCAAAACGAGTGGTGGAAGTATTTGATAGTTTTTGTAATTGGGTTTCTAGCTGCCAATGTCATTGGAGCTATTCCTTTGATAATTGTAATTGTGGCCAAAACGGTGGAGAGCGGTGGAGATATCCAGCCTAATCCAGGTAATATGGCAGACCTTTCTGTCTATGGCATCTCTGGCAATTTAGGTTTGTTTCTACTCATCTTGCCCTTTTTGTTTGGGCTTTTGGCAATGATCCCTATGTTCAAAATCTTGCACAAAAGGCACCTGAAGGAAATTATAAATGGGACAATGAGCGTCCGTTGGGGGCGTTTCTTTTTCTCCGCTGCCATCTGGGGTATAATTATGCTGGCTTCCTTGCTACTTGGTTTGGCGCTCGACCCCGAAAACTTCAAGCTTCAGTTCGATCCCAATTCATTTTTTATTTTAATCCTGATTTCCCTCGTTTTCATACCCTTCCAAACTACCTACGAAGAAGTGGTTTTTAGAGGATACTTCGCCCAAGCTGTAGGGGCTTGGACTAAAAACAGATGGTTGGTTATCCTCATTCCTTCTATCCTTTTTGGGCTGATGCATATAATGAACCCCGAAGTGGAGGAGTACGGTATTTTGCTCATGCTCCCCCAATACATATCTGTAGGACTTATTCTGGGCATAGCAGCTACCCTCGACGACGGTATAGAAACAGCGATGGGTTTGCATGCCATCAACAATATTTTCCTTTCTATTTTTCTTACTTCTAAATCGTCGGTGCTGCAAACGCCGGCAATGTTCGAGCAACTTAACATAGAACCTGTTACAGATTTGATCATGCTGTGGGTGTTTGGGGCTATTTATCTGCTGATAATGGGCTATAAGTACAAGTGGAAGTTTGGGATGTTGAATCAGAAGGTGGAAAAAGAAGAAGGAGTACTCGGTTTGGCAGATTAGATATAAAGAAACTCCGAAAATCAATATATTGCTCAGTAGTGTAACAGTGTTGATTTTCGGAGTTCAAGGTGCGGTAAGATTTAGCTTTTCCCGTGAATATTTATGTTGGGTTGGCAATCTCCACTATCAATTTCACCTTCTATATAGAATAGTTTTCCGTGATATTAAACTCTGGTTTTTTTCTCTGGTTTTCTTTAGAAATCCTTTTTGGATTTCTGGTTTCCCAAAATATCACTTGGCTTTTCTTTCAGTTCAATTTTGAAGCAAATGGCTTTGTCCGATTGGTACTCCTCAGGCAGCTCAATTACTAATTCATCTTTTTGCTGGATCCATTTTAAGTTGCCAGTTCCGCCTAACAAACACACGCTAATTATAGGGTCGTTTAAAATCCTGTTTTCTGAGCCGAGAGCTTTTAATTCGATTGTTTTTCTGCCATCTGTTTTTAACCAAAAAGCATAAACGTTTTGCCCTTTTTGGGTATAGCGGAAATCATCTGAGGTAAATCCCTTGTCGTGAGAGTTTCCATGCAATTTCATTTTTGCATTTGTAGGGCCTTGCCCAAATACATCAAATGGCCTAGTCGAATAGATAGCTTCGCCATTGACCTTTAGCCATGCGCCAATTTCTTTTAAAATCTTTTGCTGCGGCTCAGGTATTTCACCGTGCTTATTAGGGGCTACGTTTAGTAACAAACACCCGTTTTTACTCACAATGTCGACCAAATCGTTGATATATGCAGGTGCTTCTCGCATTTGGTAATCGTTGGTATAGCCCCAGCGGTAGCCTCCAAGCGACATATCGGTTTGCCAAGCTTCTTTGCGTATACGGTCCAGCTTGCCACTTTCCACATCCAATACAGCAGCTCCGTCGGGTGCGCCTCTATATCTAATGTTTTTGTAGTTAAGTACAACTTCTTGGTTGTTTTTTAAGCCTTGGTTGTAATAGTTGGCAATTATTTTTTTACGGGTTTCTTCGTAGGCAGGCTCGCTAAAACCTAAATCGAACCAAAACAAGTCGGGCGTATACTGCGTCATCATATCCATGGTGCGCTTATAAAAATGCTTCATGTATGCTTCTGAAGCAGGTTCCCAACGCTCGTGCTTATCCCAATAAAAGTCACGCAATTTGGGATCCATCGTTTCGTATTTATCCTTGTAGGTCCACCAATGCCAACCGTAAGCAAAATGTGAGGAAACGCCTACTTTTATGTTTCGGGCTCGTGCCTCCTTAAATATTTCACCAACTATATCTTTTTTAGGTCCCATTTCTGTCGATTTCCAACGGGTAACTTTGGAGTCGTACATGGCGAAACCATCGCAATGTTCACCTACTGGCACTATGTATTTGGCGCCTGCTTCTTCAAACAAATCGACCCATTCTTTGGCATTGAAATTTTCAGCTTTAAACATGGGGATAAACTTGGTGTAGCCAAAATCTTCAGGTTTGCCAAAATTTTCCACATGGTATTTATATGCGCTTGACGGCTTTTTACTTGGATTGCCCAAAGCATCTACAGCGCCTTCGTTCCACATGTGAAACCCGTACCATTCCGCGCTACCATAGGCAGGTACTGTAGTTGGCCCCCAGTGGATAAAAATTCCAAACTTCACATCTTTAAACCATTCGGGAGTCTCGTACTTCAAAAGCGATTCCCATTCGGCATCGTATTTTTGTTGAGCACCAACTTGCTGTATGCCCACTAGCATTGCCGCCAGCAATAAAAAATTTCTTATTGATTTCATTTTCTTTGAATTACACACATTCCTTTGGGACTGTGTTCTTTTAAAATTTGATTTAAAATTCTGTGTAGACTTTAGTTGTTCTTATTGCTAAAGCTTTCAGGATGTTTGTATTTCACGGTTTGTAAATGCTCGCAATACAAAACCAGCTCGCCGGGTTGTTTGTACACCTCGTAGCTGACCGTAATCAGTCCCATATCGGTGTACTTAGGTTTTTTATTCAGATGGGTACGAACCGTGTAAATGGTATCGCCTATGAAAACGGGTTTTATAAATCGTAATTTGTCGTAACCATAGCTAAAGGTGTTGATATTGTTGTTGGCCATTAGACCTAACCCGAGGCTGAAAACCATAGCCCCAGCTACCAACCGCTTTCCAAAAAGCCCTTCCTTTTCGGCAAATTGCTGATCGCCTACGTAAGGATGCATGTCCAAAACCAAACCGTTGAACGTCATGGCTTCTCCTTCTGAAATTGTTCGGCTGATAGACCGATCTTTACGGCCCAGCTCAAAATCTTCGTACATCCATGTTTCTGTGTTGTACAGTGGGATGTTTTTGTGGTCTGATAAAGGTGTGTTTTCTGGCATTGATAGTTGTTTTTGTGTGAAAGCTTTTAATTGCCCTTCATTGAACCTGTTTCGGGCGAAATGTATTTTCAAAGCTAGAAAACGATGTGGGGAAAAAGTTTTACAAATCAGATGAATTGTTGTCTATTTCCGACATCGTAACTTGTCAACAGTATTAATATCTGTGCTTTATGATATTTTTGCATTGTAAAATAAAATTGCAGTGAATGAACAATACAGAGCTTCTGAAGAGTGTATCGTTTAATCTGTTGTCAGTAGCAAATTGCAAAGTGGGGGGGGCGAATAGAATTATAGAAACATCATTAGTTCGTTCACATGGTTGTATTTAGTTACTGAAGGAGAAGCCAATATTTATGTAGGAGAAAAAAGGATTCATTTGAGGGAAGGGCATCTTTACCTTGTGCCAAGTTTTACCCATTGCAGCTATGTGTGCGAGAGAGAGAAATGGCTCATTACTATTCTACATTTTCAATTGTCTACTTAATCTTTAATTTGTGCAAGGTTTCTTCTACTCCAAGCCTACTTTTAACATCCTGATCAAATTATGCGAATTGTTCAATTCTAAAAATGGATACTCAACTCTGCTAAGAAAAAGACCATTTGGTAACGCAGGCATTTTTTCTTTCCACTCTTTTTTCTGCTTCAAAATTTCCTCAAACTCCTTAATGGTAATTTCCCCACTCCCCACTTTCATCAAAAAGAAAACGCAAATCCTAACCATTCCACGGAGAAACCGATTGCCGGTGATGGTAAACCGCAATCTTCCCTGTTCCTCATTGACGAACAGTTCGCACTTGCTTATCTGGCACAATGTATTATTGTACGAACCTGGTTGCTTGCACAGTGCTTTAAAGTCTCTTGTCCGAAGGATAAGGTTCGCTGCTTTTCTCATCAGATTGAAATCTAATTTCAGATCGTCATAGAATGAACTATAACGGATGAGTGCTGGGTCTTTCTCCCAATGAATGAAATAGTCGTAGGTGCGGGCTACAGCACCGTGCCTACAATGATGGTCTTCGTCAACTTCGAAAATTTCAAAAACTGCGATACCATCGGGTAAATTTTTGTTCAACCGAAATTTTAAATCGAAAGCGGGAGCTTCATCAAGATTAATTTGAATAACATATTGGCTGGCGTGAACACCGGCATCGGTGCGTCCGCAACCGTAAACGCTTATTCTTTTCTTAAAGAGCCGAGAGAGGATTTGTTCTATAACTTCTTGAACCGTGTTTGGGGTATCCTTTTGCCGCTGCCACCCCCTGTAAGTGCTACCATCAAATCCTAAGTGTATGAAATACCGCATCTGTAAAGGTATAAAGAATAGGATAGTTCCTGCCGTATATTAACGCCGTTATTCCATGTTAAACTCATGCTAGTTCGAGCATCTGCTTGGACTTTGACCGCATTGGCAAACCTACAAGCCTTAGAAGTCTAGTGGCTCACGGTCGCCTACTTGATTAGCGGTAGTCATCACTTTTTAATTAAAAAACTGCCTGAATTCCAATGGTGAGTAGTTAGTTTTTGATTTGAACAGCTTACTGAATGATTGTGGATGCTCGAAACCTAAGGCATAAGCAATCTCACTTACGGAATGACTTGTTGTAGATAGTTTTTCTTTTGCCGTTTCTATCAGCTTATGATGGATATGCTGTTGAGCATTTTGGCCTGTAAGTGATCGTAACATATCACTTAAATAGCTTGGAGAAACATTGACTTGTTCGGCTAAATATTGTACCGTTGGCAACCCATCTTCTAATGGTTTTGAGTGATTGAAATAATTATCTAAAATTTCTCCCAGTTTCAATAGCAGATCATTGTAAACAACCTTGTGGGTAATGAACTGCCGATGGTAAAACCGATTACTGTAATTCAACAATAGTTCTAATTGGGAAATAACTACATCATGGCTAAAATCATCTATTCTGCCCTTCAATTCGTCATCAATGATTTTAAAAACGGACATGACAGTTGTTTTTTCACCTGAGGAAAGATGTAATACTTCATTTGTTGAGTATGAAAAAAAGCCAAATTGTTTAATTTTTTTGGCTAGGGAGTAAGTCAATAAAAAATCTGGATGAATTAAAAAGATATAACCTGATGCAGCCCTTTTAGGACTTTCGAATACCTGATTTGGAGCTGTGAATACCAAACCTCCTTCACCAAAATCGTAGTAGTTTTGACCGTATCTTGCTTGTCCGCAAAGAGTCGTTTTGTATGCGATTTTATAAAAATCCAATATAAAGAAATCAAATGATTTATCTGTTGGGATAGAGACCTCTTCGATATTTATAAAACTTATCAAAGGGTGAGCGGGTCGTGGTAGCCCAAACGTCCGGTGAAAATCCGATAACGAATCAAATTTCCTATGAATATTTTTCCCTTTTTTCATTTTTTCAGTAGTTACCAATGATGACCGATATAGTATTAAATATTGGTCATCATTGAAGTTTAAACAATATTACGTGCTATGCTTTCAGATTCATTATTTCGATTAACCTTGCGCAGCATTGGATACCTCTTTCCAGGCTTCCCAAGTTGCCAGTCGTTCATTGTAAGCCTTTTCCACAGAAAGCAACGATTGGTTACCTAGGAAAAGTCGCAATGGTGGATGTTCTGCGTCTACCACTTTGAAAAGAGCTTGCGGAGTAGCTTTCGGGTTTCCTCTTTCCAGACTCCGTAAGCCCTGCTCAAATTGTTCTTTAAAATCTGAGTATATGTCAAGCCCGCTAGCCATCTTCAACGACTCCGGACTACCAAACTCTGTCGCGTAAGCACCTGGTTCAATAAGAGTTATCTTGATGCCAAAAGGCTCGATTTCTGTAGCAAGGCTTTCATGAATTGCTTCGTATGCCCATTTAGTAGAACAATAATACCCGATTACGGGCATTGACTCATGACCCAGACTACTTGACACACCTAAAATGTGACCACCTCCTTGCTTTCGCAATAATGGTAAGGCTGCTTGAATAACAGAGAGCGTACCGAATAAATTAGTCTCGTAAAGTGCGCGAACATCGTCTAGGTCTACTTCTTCAATTGTTCCAACAAGTGAATAGCCAGCATTATTTAGGATTACATCCAATCTACTGAAATGACTATGGGCTTGTTCGATGACCGTTTTAACTTGATCTGGTTTTGTCACATCAAGCTCGAGGGTCAGAACGTTTTCTCCATATCTTTCTTGAAGATCAGATATGCTCTCTAATCTGCGTGCCGTTGCTACTACTTTATCACCACGCTCAAGTGCGGCTTCTGTCCAAATACGTCCAAATCCACGAGAAGAACCTGTGATGAACCAAATTTTGTTTCCTTTTTCCTTTTCCATGATTTTGTTTTTTTGTTTTACGTTACAAAAATCCATAATCAGGTTTTCATCCATGTAGCCAAATTGAGGAAGGATGTAGGCAAAATGAGGAAGTTATACAAAGACTATGGATTGGTCTTCGAACTTTTACCGCTAACGTATCTGTGTGCGCCTTGAATGGTGAATATAGCTCATGAACTTTGAGTGTGCCAAAGGGTGAAAGACTTAGAATTCTAATGGCTCACGGCGCCTACTCGATTGGCATTAGTTATTTTTTATTTCAGATTCTATATTCACCCATTTCACTTTCCAATCGTTCTCTAAATGCCCTCCTGTAGTGTAAAAAAGAAACTTATCATTAGGTGTTATATATGGATTGCCTTGTCCCATATTATTAATTTTATCATTAAGTTTTTTTGTGTTTATCCATCCGCCTTTCCCATCATTATAGCTAATCATTAAGTCGAGTTCGTTTCCAATTGAAGCAAAAATTAAATAGTCTCCTTTTGGAGAAACATGTGGTGTGCATTTTCCAGATTTGGAATTCATCGAAATTGTAGTTTTTTCTGCGTTTTCAAATTTTCCATTCACTTTTTTTGAATGATAAATATCCATTTCGCTGTAATCTAAATTACTTGTGTGAAAATATAGAGTTCCAGAATTAGTAATTGTAGGATGAGAAACTAATTTATCTCTCAAATTGGGAATATCTACAAAAATTGGTTCAGTCCATTTTCCATTAATCTTTTCAGATTTCCATATATGCCAAGTTTGAACAACTCCGTCAATATTAACAGGTCTTGTTGAACTGAAATAAAGAGTATTTCCATTCGCTGAAAAGCTCATTCCATGTTCATTATGTTTGCTATCAAAGAATGCTTTTTTTGGTGTAGACCATTTTTCTTTATTTTTTTCTATTACGAAAACTTCAAATAGCTCAAAATTTTTATCAGAAATAGTATAGTAATATTCTTGTAAGTCAGGACTAAAAATTCCTTTATGAATAAGTTTGTTTTGAGGAATTAAATCTTGTTTAAATTCAATCGGGGTATTGTCAGGGACTACTTCGGTCAAAAACTGCATTTTAGTACTTTCGATTTCACTTTTGCAACTCAAAAAGACAATCGTAAATAGTAAGATAATTTTGAGTTTATTCATTTCTCTAATTAATGCCAACGTCTCGGCTATGGTTAGTACGGGAATTAAAAGTAGTGAACTTTCGATTAAGTACTTAGCCAAAACTTTTTATTTTGTTTTATCTTTTAATTTTAAAGCCAAATCAAAAAGATTTGGCGGACTTAGTTATAAGTTCTAAACTTTGGATTAAGCACCTAACCCCGTATTAATTATAGCCATTGTTGTGCATAGTGGTTTATTTCAGTTTCTTGAAAAACCTTATTATATCATTAGCTAATAATTTTGGTTGTTCAAAAGCAGCAAAATGTCCTCCTTTTTCAATTTCTGCCCAATGGACAATATTAAATCCATTTTCAATATACTCTCTCGGTGGTACAGGAATTTCTTTTGGGAATTTCGCAAATCCGACTGGAATATTGATAAAATCATCTTTTCCAAATTTCATTGGATTAATGCTAATCTCGTGATACATTCTAATGGACGAATGTATTGTTTGGGTAAACCAATATAGAGATACATTTGCTAGTAGTTCTTGTTTTGTAAAACTATTTTCTATGTGTCCGTTATTATCACTCCAAGCATTAAATTTTTCAATTATCCATCCACAAAGTCCAATTGGTGAGTCGTTTAGTCCATAAGCTAATGACAAAGGTTTTGTGCTTTGTATAGTAGAATAAGCACCTTCTTTTCCGTTCCATTCTTTAATAAGATTTCGGAATTTAATTATGTTGGTAGCAGTATTTTCTTCAGAATATGGTTCATAGGAATCGGATATGTAATTCAAATGTAATCCGATAATACTTTCAGGATATTTTTGTGCAATTTTTATGCTAATTCCTGCTCCGATATCTCCACCTTGTAGTGCATATTTATTGTGCCCAAGTTTAATCATTAGTTTGTGCCATAACTTAGCATTAAACCCATAATCACTTCCGTTTTCTGTTGGTTTTCCTGAAAAACCAAATCCAATTATTGAGGGAATAACCAAATCAAAAGATAAATCTTCTGATTCTGTCAAATATGGTATGATTTTGAACATTTCAAGAAATGAACCAGGCCAACCGTGAGTTATGATGATTGGAATGGCATTTTTATTTTTACTCTTAATATGAAGAAAATGGATTTTATTACCATCAATGTTTGCGATAAAATTTGGAAAAGAATTTATTTGCTTTTCTATTGTTCTCCAATCAAATTCTTTTAACCAATAATCGGCTAATTCTTTTGTGTATGATAGACTTGTTCCGTATTTCCAATCAGAATTTTCAATTTCATCAGGCCATCTAACTTTTTCGATTCGTTCATTCAAATCGTCAAGTTCGGATTGAGGTATATTAACCTTAAATTTTTCTATCATCTTGCTTTTTTTCGCATTATGCACAACTTGTTTATATATGCAATTGCACATATTTCCATTATGTCTTTATCCCTAAATATAGTGCAGAAGAACTAGGCTTCTTAAAAAAAAAGACTTTTGTACAAAAAAAATCAATCCTTTTGGTGCTGAGGCGCATTATTTATACTAATTGGAGCTTTCTTCCCATTCCCTTTACTTAATATACAAAAAACTGGTTTGTTGACCAAAAACAACCATAAGGTTATGCGTTTATTAAACGCTTAATCTACGGTTATAAAAGAGCAATGCCATCATTTTGACGATAGCATGCTTGAGGTTCGCCAATCGGTTGTTATCGCTATTTTACCTTACCTATGCAGAAAATCAAAAATAATAGATTGAACTATGTTATGCCGCTTATATGTAAGGAATAGTCAAAGTATGAATAGTTTATAATGTACATCCGAAGAAAAATTAGGGATTATCTGTACGATTAGGACGAAAATGGTACATCAAAATGGGTATCGGCTTTGCTTGACCCTCTTCTTTCTTGGGTTTTACAAGTAACAGTGTGAAGAACTAGCAGGTCACGCTTCAACTTCCGCGGGTCACGCCCTGATTTTTGCGGAGGACGCTCCATTTTTTACGGAACACGTGTCAATTGTTGCGGTTTATTACATGATCGTTGCGGTTTATGCCCTATTTTAAGCGGATATGTAAGCATTTG
Source organism: Flammeovirgaceae bacterium SG7u.111 (assembly GCA_034044135.1). NCBI lineage: Bacteria > Pseudomonadati > Bacteroidota > Cytophagia > Cytophagales > Flammeovirgaceae > Flammeovirgaceae bacterium SG7u.111. The sequence continues at coordinate 359,361 of CP139021.1, forward strand.
CCGCCTTTTGGTCATAAAACTTTGCGGATAACGCTCCAATTTTTGCGGTTTACGCAGCAATCGTTGCGGATAACGCTACACCCGTTCAGTCTATCCTTCCATTTGCCAAAGATTATTCTCCAAGCGGTGCGGGCAAGGCAGGTAAGGAATGTAAGATTGGAGGAGTTTTGGTGATTTTTTGTGGAGACACCCTACTAGAGCGACTCAACTGTCGCCAATGTTATATTGAGAGTATGTTTAAATTTTACCTATTTCGCTACAAATGCACACAGAAGCGACTGTCCGGTTCAAAATAAAATTCTTCACTGAGAAGCTTTTGGAAACATAACTTCAAATTTATTATAGCTTCTTTCGGCGCATAATTTCGACTAGCCGTCCGCGTTAAAATCTCCGCAGATAGCCCCACTACCTTTGTCGATTTTGCCTCATTCTGCATCCAAAATAAGCTATAACCATTTTTAAATTTAGTTTCAAAACAGCTTCTGAGCCGACACACAGGCTGTGGCATCTTTGCGGAGTATCCTTAAAAAAATAATCATACTCGGTGCTTCGCCTATATCTGAACAAATTCGGAAGGCAAGGTGTACTGATAAAGAGTTAAAATCTGATTATAATTATCCCAGTCTTTTTTTTCGTAACCTATAGCCATTAAATTTATGGCAAAAGTGAAGTGGGGGAAGGTTATGGCTTTTCAATTAAACAGGTGGTCTCTTTGAAGAAGGTGGTATGGACTGCCTGATGAAGATGAAAATTTATTTAAACAAATTATGCTAAGGACAAAACTGATAGTTGCTTTACTCATATGCTTGTTTGGGTTTGAGCTACATACTATTGCTCAAGATACAACGGCGACAGCACAAGGGGTATATAAAGGGAAAATTAGGCGAGGGGTTCGCCATGGGTATGGGGTTTGCACCTGGCCCGATGGCAGCAAGTACGAGGGGATGTGGAAGTATGGAACCATGACAGGAAAAGGTACTTTTACCTACAAAGGGAATACCTACGATGGGCTTTGGCTAAATGGAAAGAAAGACGGTAGAGGCAAGCTGACTTATGCTGATGGATCGGTGTACGAAGGGGAATTTAAGAACGATGTGAAACATGGGGTTGGTAAACTGACCTTGCCCGATGGGTCGTTCCACGAAGGAGAATGGAAGTTTGATAAGTGCAATGGCTGGGGCAAACACGAATGGGCTACGGGGACTATTTATGTAGGGAATTGGAAAAATGATGAGATGCACGGGAGTGGCACGCTGGTTTATGCCGACGGTAGGGTAGAGCAGGGGACATTTAAAAACAATGAATATTTGGATTGTAAATGTAGGATTACGCCTACATTAGAAGAGCAGTTTGCAGAATCTACGGCAGTTTTTGTGGGGAAGGTGGTGGAGTTGTACCAGTCAGTAGATGGGAAAGGAGATGAGTTGATATTTGAAATTGAGCAGCTTTGGAAAGGGGATTATGGATATGGAAGAAGGGTGATAGTAAAAGCTGGCTATACTTCTTGCGATGCGATTTTCTATGAAGGGGAAAGTTATTTGGTGTATGCCTACGTGAAAGGAACTAGTTATGTGACCACCAAATGCACTCGAACTGTCCCTTTGCTAGAGGCTACATGGGATATAGAGCAGCTAGATAACTTAGTACCTTGTAAAGATCCTTCCAAAACACCTCCAGCATTTGTCGGCAACGAAGCAGATCATGTTTGCGGTTGCGATGGGGTTACCTATCGCAATACTGGAAAAGCGAACAAGGCTGGGGTGTATATTTGGAAAAAGGGAAGGTGCGAAGACTTGGAAGAATAGAAGGGGAATGAGGGGATGATAAAATGATACGATGGTTTGATGATGGGAGGTGCTCTTGGTCCTTGGTTTGTGGCGAACAAACTATCCATCTTCAAAAGAAGATTATCACAAACAAATACCTGCAATTAACTGAACTATAAATGAAGAGGCTTTTTATCATACTGTGTTTTATTTTTTTGAGTTGGGATAGCTATGCCCAATTTGAAATTCCGGGAGTGTACCAAACGTGGGAGACGAACTTCAATAAGCTGACTGTTCCTATAACAGATTTTAAGGCTTACTTGCCCAAAAATGCCATTTCCCCAATTTACAATTCTGACTTTTGGAATCAGCGACAAGCTGAAGGAGTTTATTCTCCCGATGAGCCTATGTTGGTGGTTACTGAGGGACACATAGAAAAAGCGTATCCAGTCAGTGTGCTTATTTACCACAACATCATCAACGATGGGGTGGGAAGGAAAAATGTTGCGGTCACTTTTTGTCCTCTTTCGGGCTCAATTGCTGTATATAACCGGAAGGTGGTTCATAACGATAAAACCCAAGTCCTTTCTTTTGGGACTACAGGGGTGCTTCGCTATGCGAACATGGTGATGTACGATCATGAAACCGAAACTTGGTGGCAGCAACTAGACGGTGATGCCGTAGCAGGTGAATTTGCTGGTGCAAAAATGGAAATTGTTCCTTTCAAGATTCTTTCTTACAAAAGGTATTACGAGCTTTATCCTTATGGGCTGGTGATGGCAAATAATATTGATGAAACGGTACGCTACGGAACCAATCCATATTACCGCTACGATGATATAAAGAAACCCAAGCCTTTTTTGTATTCGGGGCTGGTGAACGATAGGCTGCCTGCCATGCAGCGGGTATTGAGTATCCAGTCGATGGGGGAATATTTTATCTATCCGCTGAGCTATGTGAGCGTAGCTGGGGTGCTGAACGACACGCCCAATGATAATTTTGTGGTGATTTTTTACGAGGACAATGTGCTTTCTCCACTCGATGAGGAGTACATAAAAGACTCGAAGGATATAGGAACGGCTGTAGTTTTTTCTTCTATGGTAGAGGGCAAAAGGCTTACGTTTAAAAAAGAAAATGGTAAATTTATAGATGACCAAACGGGCTCGGTGTGGGACATTACGGGTAAGTGCGATAAGGGAGAGTACAAAGGCAAACAGTTGAAATTGATGCCTTATGGTCTGCACTTTAGTTTTAGTCCTTTGCTTATTCGCCCTCAGAGCAGGATTTTTGAGGAAAATTAAACCGAATTATTTATTAGAATTGCTGAGATTTTGTGTAAGAAGATGAATGTTAACAAACAAATTTTTAGAATCCCCTTTTTGACTATCACAGGCCTTTGCCTCTTGGCATTGGCAACTCCATTTTTTGCCCAAAATCTTGTGCCAAACCCTGGTTTTGAAGATATAAATGAAGAAACTTCGGGGCAAGCGGCCATTAGCAACGTGAAGCACTGGTTCAATGCGAACATGAGGCAAAATACTCCACTTTTTGGCACGCCAGACCACATGTTTGCCGCCAAGCGCTACGATGGGAGTATCCGAAATGGTGAATATTTTGATCCATATAAGGGTAATTCTACGGTCGGGGTCATCACATTCTTGCAACGAAAGCGAGACTACCGCGAGTACTTTTCTGTACGCCTACTGAAGCCGATGCAGATGGGCAAAAAATACCAAGTGAAGTTTCATGTGACCAGCGGAAACAAAATGACTTTTGGTAATATAGGGACTAATGGACTTGGTGCTCTTTTTACCGTAGTTCCTGCCGAGCAGTTTGCCTACGAGCCTATGCCCGAAAAGCCCCAATATATGATGGGCGAGGTGTTTCATTCTACCGAATGGGAAGAGATTTCCTTTGTGGTGTTAGCCGATAAGCCGTACGAATACCTGACGATAGGAAACTTCTTGAGCGATTATAATTTGACCAAAAGATATTATCATTACGATATTGACCCTCAAAGCTATTTGTACATTGACGAAGTATCGGTAATATCGACCGATTCGCTGGAAATAGAAGAAGAAGTGCTAGCAGTGAATGAGCAAGTGAGCGTTGATCCAGAAATTCCCGAAATAGCTCCGCTAGAAGGTAGGGAGATAAATATACAGAGTAAGTTTAAGGTAGAAGCAGCGAAGGTCACTATAAAAGTGTGGGATTTGAAAGAAGTAGATGGAGATGTGATTTCTCTGAAGTTCAACGACCAGTGGGTATTAAAGGATTATATGCTCCGCAAAAGGAAGAAAAAAATAAAGCTGAAATTTAGGCTTGGGGAAGATAATAAAATCATCTTTTTTGCCCACACGCTGGGAGATGAACCTCCTAATACGGCGGCAATAATGATCAAAAGCGGTAAGCGGAAAAGGACGCTGAATATCCGCTCAGATCTGAACTACTGCGGAGCTATCCAGCTTACAACAAAGTAATAGCTCGGCTAACTTTTTGCCTCTTCATGTCCATTTTGAATAATTTCTTTGGCTTCTTGGTTGTCTTCTTTACTAGCTTGGTGGACATTTTCATCGGCTTTTGGATCTAAGTAAAGAGAAACGAACAAGGGAAAATGGTCCGAACCAATGCTATTTAACCGTTGGATATTGACCAACTCGAAATCTTTGGAGTGGAAAATATGGTCTAGCGGCCACCTGAGTAAAGGCTTGTCGGCATGAAAAGTACTGAACACTCCTCTTCCTATTCGGGGATCGAGCAAGCCGCTTACTTTTCGGAAAAGTCGGGTGGTATAGGACCAGGCTACATCATTGAGATCGCCAAAGACCAATGTGGGTTCTTTTGATTTTTGTACTTTCTGTCCCACTATTAGCAACTCGGCATCGCGGTAAATAGAAGTTGAGCTTTCAGAGGGAGCAGGGGGACGAGGATGTACACAATAGATATCGATTTCAGCACCTGACTTCAACACTACCTTAGCAAAAATGGAGGGGATATCGTCTTGTACCAAGTAGTTTACTTGAGTGTTTTTGAGTTCCAGATTAGAATAAAGGTGCATTCCGTATAGGTTATCCAAGGGGATTTTTACTGTATAGGGAAAGTCTTTTTCCAATACGTCTAATTTTTCTTCCCACCATTTGTCGGACTCTAAAGTAAGCAAGATATGAGGGCTGAGCTTATTTACCTGTGCTATCAGTTTTTCAGATTCTTTGTTAGAAGTAAGGACATTGCTAACCAAAATGTTGATTGTGTTTTTTACATCTGCTCCTTTCAAAGAGCTTACAACCTGTTTTTTTGCTAAAGGGGTATAGGGTGCAATTCGGGTAAGCTGAAAATAGAAACTGATAAACAGCCCTCCAAGCACTATAAAGTGCCATGTCTCGGATAAGCTGTAAAAAATAAGACCAAGTACCATGAAAAGAAAAAGTGAGACAGTGATCTGAAGCCTTGGAAAATCGAAAACTCTAAGCCACCAATGGGGGAGCTTCACTGTAGAGGCCAATGTGGCTATAATGGGAAGCACAGCTAGTACTGTTAGCCCAATGGATACATAGGTTTGCATGAGTGTCTTTTGAAAGCTAGTTGAATATGAGAATATAGAAACAGTTGGTAAATCCTGAACTAGGGATAGAGTAGATTGTTTGAACAAATTGTGGGCTTTTGCTCCAAAAAACATAGTAAATGCGAAGAAGTTTTTAATTTTAAGGAAGGATTGCTAATCTGTTGGGCATTATGGCGAGGAACTTCCTGAGGTTTAGTATTGTATTGCTAGATAGCTAATGAATAAATTGTATTTTCGCCAGTTAGGACTTACTTTGGTTTGCCTAACAAACTAATATTTTCTACCAAAAGCGAAAAGACGCTTAATTAATAGGACAATGAGTCAAGACGATATAAGATTTCCAGAGATAAAGGATATTTTTACCCAATACCTTGAAAAAAAACAACTTAGGAAAACCCCTGAGCGCTTTGCCATATTAGAAGAAATTTACAGTAACGATGGGCATTTTGATGTGGAATCGCTGTACATCAATATGAAAAATAAAAACTATAGGGTAAGCAGGGCAACGGTTTACAATACGCTAGACCTTTTGCTGGAATGTGATTTGGTGATTAAGCATCAGTTTGGAAAGAACCTTTCTCTTTACGAAAAATCGCATGGTTATAAACAACATGACCATGTGATCTGTACGGATACCAACCAGATTTTTGAGTTTTGCGATCCTCGCATCCAAGCTATTCAGAAGTTGGTAGAAGAAACATTTGATTTTACCGTAACGAACCACCGGCTATATTTCTACGGTCATTTGAACAATCCTGAGCCAGAGAAAAAATAAATTTAGGTAGAAGCCATTTCTAAAAACTGGGATAGAACTTTTACTGCCCGCTTATGTTTTTTTACATAAGGATTGCTTAGGTCCCAGACATAGCCGGCAAGGACTGAACAGATCTGTTTTTTGATGGTTGGGTTAGTTTGTGGGTTGAAAAATATAGTTTGCAGCGTGCCGTCGTACCAAGCATTTATATAGGTTTTGAATGTTTCCAACCCTTGCTGAAGGTAATTGACATATTCACTTTCCCAATCAACTTCCTCTCCTCCAAGCTCCCTGTCTATCAACTTTGCTGACAGCACTCCAGATTCCATAGCAAATGAAACTCCTGACGAGAAAATAGGGTCGAGAAATTCCGAGGCATTTCCAGTTAAGCAAAAGCCTTTACCATAAAGCGCTTTCGTTTTTTTGGCAAAAGCGGTAATTTCTATAGGCTCAAAATCGAAGTCAAGCCCTGCAAGTCGCTCCTTTGCCAAAGGGACAGTGTCTATCATTGCCCTCATCCTTTCTTCCTGTGTTCCTTCAAATTCTTGAAAAAAGCTAGGGTTTGCCACAATGCCTACCGATGTCTTTCCATTGGAAAAGGGAATGAGCCAAATCCACGTATTTACATCATGAACAATAATTACGATGCGTTCGCCCTCTTGCCCTTCGGGTCGGGATTTGTCGATGACATGGGTGAAAAATGAAGACCGTGGAGGTAAGTCAGAAGGGGTGTCGAGTTGGAGTAGCCGGGGAAGAACCCGTCCAAATCCGCTTGCATCTATCACAAACTTTGCTGCAACTTTGGTCTGTTTTCCAAGCTTATCTTCTATGGTGGTCACGGACGAGGAATCATTGAATTGAATGTCTGTGACAGTATGTTCATACAAAATAGGGATTCCTTTTTTTTCTGCTTCTGTGGCAAGCGTTTGGTCAAATTCGGCTCGGGGTACTTGCCAAGTCCATTTCCAGCTTTCGGTAAATTGGTCGGTAAAGTCAAAGTCGCATGCCAAGTCATCTTTTTTGAACTTAGCCCCAAACTTTTGTTGGAAACCTTGGGCTTTAACAGCCTCAAGCATACCAGCCTCCTGAAGATGGTCCATGCAGCGGGGAAGCAAGCTCTCCCCAATAGAAAAACGTGGGAAAATAGCTTTTTCAATGATTTGAACACTTCTGCCTTTTTGCTTTAAAAGAGATGCAGCAAGTGTGCCTGCTGGCCCTGCCCCTATGATAAGGACATCTACCATTTTTATGTATTTATTTTGCATGGTACTTTATTTCGTCCAAAAAAAGAAAAAATAGTTTGTATGAAATGTAACATTAAGATCATGTTTAAATTTTAGGTTTTTACGTGAAAATATTCAGGTTATGTTTCTCGAGAAAACCTTCTTTCGAGGCGAGGTTCATTAACCGGACAAACGCTCTGTGCGCATTTGCATCGAAAGAGATAAAATTCAAACATGCCCTAAAGTAAAGTAGTGCTGATTTGAAGGTAGTAAAAGTCTCTGTTTTAAGTTAATAATATGTGAGAAGAAAGTAATTATCGAGAAACGCTTAATTTGCTTCTTTCACGATAGCCACACCGCTAGATGTTCCAATTCTATCCGCACCAGCTTCTATCATTGCCAAGGCATCGGACAAAGTTTTTACGCCACCCGAAGCTTTTATCCCCAGCTGTTCACCCACGGATTCTCTCATAAGTTTGATGTGTTCGGCTTTTGCTCCTGCTGGGGCAAATCCTGTTGATGTTTTTACAAAGTCTGCTCCAGCTTCTTTGCAGAGGAAGCAAGCTGCTTTTATTTCTTCGTCGCTCAAATAAGCAGTTTCCAAAATGACTTTTAGAGGTACTTCCGCTTCGTGGCAAGCTTTTGCACAGGCTGCTACATCGGGCTTTGCCCAACCTGCCGGATTTTCCCTAAAAGCCCCAAGGTTCAGCACCATGTCTATCTCACCCGCCCCATCTGCTATGGCTTTTTGGATTTCGGCAACTTTCACCGATGTAATTTGGTAGCCCAATGGAAAGCCAATAACGGTGACAATTTTCACTTCGCTGCCTTCCACTTCTCGTTTGGCTTTTTTTACCCAGTAAGGAGGAATGCAAATTCCATGAAAACCATGGGTTATTGCTTCTTTGGCAAGGGTTTCAACTTTTTTTGAGGAAATTTCCGGGCTTAATAAAGTGTGTTCGATATATGTATTGATTTTTTCCATTTTGTGTAGTTGTCTTATGGGATAAAAAATGTGTAACTTCAAGTGTTTGTTCGGTGCTAGATGGCCCAAAGCTTTGCTGAAATTTTAGATTAAACAAACATTGGTAAAGCTGTCAGGTTATAAATTTACGGAACTAACATAGACTTATTCATCATTGAGCGAACCTTTTATATCTAAAAAAAAATGAACAAGAGACAGTTTTTAAAAACCGGTGGCGTAATTACAGCTGCTACCGTATTGAATCCATTTTACGCATGTACCACTGCAGAAAAAGGCTCTTCTAAAGAAGATGCGGTAAAGTTACTCACTGTGGCTTCAAATCAGGCAGGAGAGTTCGAATTGCCCGCTTTGGCTTTTGCTCCCGAAGCGCTTGAGCCCAATATAGATAAGATGACGATGGAAATCCATCATGGAAAGCATCATGCTGGTTATGTGCGCAAACTGAATGCGGCCATCAAAGGCAATGCAACATTTGAGGGAAAATCTCTTAACGATATACTTGCGACTGTGACCGATGCGGATACAGGTGTGAGAAATAATGGGGGTGGGCATTATAACCACAGCCTTTATTGGTCGGTGATGTCACCTAGTGGCGGTGGAGCGCCTACTGGTAAACTTGCCGAGGCAATAAATGGTCAGTTTGGTGATTTTGATAAGTTTAAAGAGGAGTTTTCTACTGCGGCAAAAACTCGCTTTGGCTCGGGCTGGGCATGGCTTATCACCGATGGAAAGGGCAAACTTTCTGTAACTTCTACGCCTAACCAAGACAATCCTTTAATGTCTAAAATAGTGACTGAGACAGGTACGCCTATATTGGGAATAGATGTTTGGGAACATGCATATTACCTCAATTACCAAAACAAAAGAGGTGATTATGTAGCGAATTTTTTCAACGTAATCAACTGGGAAGCAGTATCAGCTCGCCTAGATGCCGCTGAAATGGTTTCTAAAGCATAGATAAATCCTTAAGACTATTGGGTGAAGCCAGGGTTCAACGCTCTGGCTTTTTTGTTTTTAAGCCAAATATTTTTTTTTAGGAAGGGGTATCCGTATTTTCGTTGTCAATGAAGTTGTTTAAAGTAGGGATTTCATGGCGAGAATGAGAGGGTTTTGTTCTAGGCGATTCAATTTTGACGCGAATAATGGTGATTATTTAAGGAAAAATTGGAGAAGCATAGGGCAAATCAGCCATTCGTAGCCGAAAGACTTTACTTTAGACAACTTTAAAAAAAGCTTACTAAGTTTGTAATTACTATTTGTTTTTTTATTTCTTTTAGAAATATTTATTTCAGCTAAATAAAGAGAGTTGCTTAGGAATATAGATTTTGAAAATATCAAGATCATTAGCAGCTCACCTACTACTATTGTTCCACCCTACTAGCGTGTTTTTCACCGCGTTCAACCAGAATGCAGTTGTGATTCTGTGCGTCAATTTAAGCCTAGTGAAATGTATTATCATAAAGAAAATCCTGCAAAAGAGCTAGAGCCTTTTGTAGAATGCTACTTTTTTATGGGTAGTGGTCAGGGCCCTGTAACGAATTTTGAAATAGAATCCCCGCCAAGCGGGTTTCCTGGTATGGTATTTAACTTTGGTGATCCTTATAGGGTACAAAGTAACAGGGGGAGGGCTGTTACCCTACCAAGAAGTTTTGTGATAGGACAAACGACACAGCGCTATATATTGCAGTTTAATGGAGTGATAGATCTAGTTGGGATAGTATTCAAACCAACTGGTTTATATAGGTTGTTTGGCTTTTCTATGCCTTCCCTTATCGATAAAAGAAGAGATGTGAGCGAGGTGTTGGATGAAAGCATGGTCAAGATGTATGAGCAACTTGCATGTAGTGAAGGGAGCCTTAAGGAAAAAGTAAAAATAATTAACCGTTTTTTGGAAATACAGCATAAGAAATCAAATGCTGTTTTCGAAACATTTGACAAGTCCCTTGAGCTTATAGATGAGCGAGGGAATGTTACGGTGAAACAGCTTGCCGATTATTGCAGCATGAGCAATAGGACTTATCAGCGGAAATTTACCGAAATGGTAGGTGTTAGCCCTAAGCTTTATACAAAGCTGAGAAGGATGAGTATGATTTGTAGCATGATGAGTTATACCGACTCCATTGATTGGCAAGAGGTTGTACACATGGGAGGGTATTTTGACCAATCACATTTCATCAAAGAATTTCATGGTTTTATAGGAAGGAAACCGACTTTGTATTTCCAAAAAAACAAGGAGCTGATTCATTATTTAGATGATGAATAAGTGTTTTTTGGAGTTAAAGTTTTAGTTTTTGAAACTCGTTTTCTCACCTGCCACCACCCAATAAAAAGCAGGGGAAAGGTTCTGCCTTGTTCAATAAAGAAGTCATTAGTGACTACTGCCTTAGTCTGTTGGTTTTTTGAATAATTTGTTTGGATGTCCTCATCAATGAGTTTTTGCATTTCAAATTTCTCGTCTTTTATATGGTAAGGGACATTCCCATAGATACCTAATCCGAATTTGTTTTATCTTGATAAATAGAAGGTTCACCGATCAAATATCGAGTTCTGGCGAATAGCCTATTTGAAGGATAAAACTCTACGAGAAAATGTCGTTTAACTATTGAATTTGAAAGACAACAGATTCTTTCGATTCATTTTTAAAAGAATTGTAAGTGGTAAAATTTTAAGGATTATTTGGTTTAATTGTTAAATCGAGAGCCTAGACTTGCTGAGTCTAGGCTCTTTGTGTTTTAGGGGAATAGTAGGATTGGTATGATTAATGTCAATTATTTGCAAGTAAAACCTATCTAGAAACACTATTTTTTGAATTTTTACTTTTTATTTTTGTTTCATTGCAACTAATGCTTCAAAAAACTCTTCTCTAAAGCTATAATCTGCTCATAATCTTATGTATTCGAGCAATTACTACTTAACATTCACACTTACCTCTCTTCTGAAAAACAAACAGTTGTGCATAAGTTAATCTCACTAATTGAATTGTATGCTTTATAATTGATATTGTATACGTTAGGAATCTTGGTTTTTAGGGAATATCAAACCAGTTTTGCTCTTGGTAAAGGTGAATCTAAAATTATTTAGAACTCAAGTACTTGTTTTCGCTTTTACTTAAAGTAAGGGTGGAAGATTTGGAGGAATAGCGAATATATTTTGTACAAAGGTTTATGGTGGAAAAACTATTATATATACTGTCATTTGTTCTAAGTTGCCATTTTACACTGGCACAATCGCCTAAATCAGCTTCAGTACTAGCTACTGGAGATGTTTTTAAGGTTGGCGTAACTGAAAATGGTATTTATAAAATAGATGCAGCTTTACTAAGTAGCTTTGGGTTGAGCCCGGCATCCATCGACCCAGCAGAGGTGAAGGTATATGGAAACGGAGGAGGCATGCTTCCTCAGGAAAATGCGGCTTTTCGTTTCGATGATTTGGAAGAAAATGCTGTGAGTGTAACTGGAGGAGGAGATGGGGCTTTTTCTGAGAGTGATTACATCTTATTTTATGCTGAAGGAGCTGATGGGAAAAAAGTAGATGAGGCTTCTGGGTTTATTCGTCATGAAAAAAATGTATATGCAGATACCAATTATTATTTCATAGCCATAGGTCAGGGACCTTCCACTCTAATAGGAGAGAAAACTAATGTTCTTTCAGGCGGTATTGTCGTCGATAAGTTTAAGGATTACACGTTTCATGAGCTAGAAGAGGTGAACCAACTTGCCAGAGAATCAAGCACCGCAGGTTCAGGTAGATTATGGTTTGGTGAAATATTTGAGCTTGTAAAAGAGCATTCTATTTCCCTAAATATGCCTGGTATTATTGATGGTTCAGAGCTTGAGATTGAATCGAGGGTAATGGCTGAAAACACCTCCCCATCGAAGTTTGATTTTTCTTTGAACGGAAGCTTTTATGATTCTATAGGCGTACAGGCTCTTCCTGAAACTCAATATGGTTTTAAGGGGCGATTGGTACAGAAAAAAAGCGCTCTAATTGCAAATGGGCTGGAGGCTGATGGACAGTTGGCTTTCAAGATTGCTTTTGACGATAATGGGGCATCTGGCTTGGGTATGTTGGATTATGTGTTGGTAAATGCTTGGCGGAACCTTCAGTTATACGAAAATGAGGTTATTTTTAGATCGATCCCTCAAAGTGCTGAATCACTGTCTAGTTTTCAGATAGCCGGAGCAGAAGAAGGCATGGAGGTTTGGGATATCACGAAAAAGACAAAGCCAGTTTCTATTCCCTATAGTATAAATGGAAATATTGCCTCGTTTTCGGATTCCACTAATACTTTGAAAGAGTATATCGCTTTTTCTGGAAGTGATTTTCCTCGTCCCGAATTTATTGAAAAAATACCTAACCAGAATCTTCACGGGCTTTCCGCCCCAAACTTACTTATCATTTCTCACCCCGATCTTTTGCCTCAAGCGGAAAGGATAGCTGCTTTGCGAAGGGCAAAAGATAACTTAACTGCAGAGATTGCATCCACACCTCAAGTTTTTAATGAGTTTTCTTCAGGAAGGCAGGATGTAACTGCTTTAAGAGACTTTATTAGGATGCTGTATTTGCGGAATAGCGATGAGGTAACAGGGCTTAGGTATGTGTTGCTTTTAGGAGATGCTACGTATGATTATAAAAATATAAGCGGGAATAATCAGGCAAATGTACCTGTGTATGAGTCGTATGAATCTTTACATCCTATCAATAGTTTTTCATCTGACGATTATTTTGGGTTTATGGATGAAGAAGAAGGGGAGTGGCTCGAAAACTCTAGTGAAATTCCCCACCTAATGGAAGTGGGAATTGGAAGGATTCCCGCCCGTAATTTGATAGAGGCTAAAGCGGTTGTAGATAAACTGTACAATTATGATGATGGAGGAGAGGAAATTTTTGGCGACTGGAGAAATAGAGTTGTCTTAGTGGCAGATGACGAAGACTCAAATACCCATCAAAGAGGAGCAAACAGTCTAGCTGATTTGATAGAAAGCTCCCATAAACTCTTTAATGTAGAAAGATTGTTTATAGATGCCTTTGTGCAAGAATCTACTCCAAATGGTAAGCGCTCACCTATTGTTAAGGAAAAAATTGATAGACATATTGATAATGGAGTGTTGATTTTGAACTATACAGGGCATGGCTCTGAAATACGTTGGGCATCTGAAGATATTTTGACAGCTTCTCAAATTCAATCTTGGACAAACATCAACAAGTTACCTCTTATGATGACGGCAACTTGTGAGTTTGGAAGGTATGACAACCCGTTGACTGTCTCAGGGGCTGAATATGCTATTCTAAACCCAAAAGGAGGAGCGATTGGGTTGGTAACTACTACAAGACCTGTGTTTTCAAGCTCAAATGACTCGGTAAACGAAGCTTTTTACAAGACTGTATTTGAAAAAGATAACAATGGGGAGTACCCAAGGCTTGGAGATATCATTAGGCAAACTAAAAATGCCAGTATTGTAGGGGTGAACAATCGTAATTTTGCTTTGCTGGGAGATCCGTCGTTGAGGCTTTCCTACCCTAAAGACGATGTGGTGTTGACACATATTAATGGAGAAGAAGTCTCAGGTAACGATACATTGAAAGCATTGCAGTCTGTAAAGCTGGAAGGTGAGGTAAGGGACTTGGGAGGTATTGTAGCCAATTATGACGGGGTTTTAAATGTGAAAGTGTTTGATAAACTAAAAAAGCTTAAAACTCTGGGGGATGAAGGGCCTTCTACTGTGATGACATATTACAATAGGGAAAATTTGTTGTACCAAGGTAAGGCAACAATAGCAAATGGGAAGTTTGCTTTTGAGTTTGTTGTACCAAAAGATATTGATTACCAGTTTGGTGAAGGGAAAGTTAGTTTGTATGCACAGTCGGTGAATGGGCTGGCAGATGCTGGAGGTTATAGTGAGAATTTAACTATAGGAGGGAGTAGCAAGGATTTTATTTCTGACACAGAAGCTCCCGAAATGGTATTATACCTTGAGGATTCTACCTTTAGGAATGGGAATGTGGTTCCTGCAAATACTAACCTATACCTAGAGCTTTTTGATGAGAGCGGTATAAATACAAGTGGACATGGGCTTGGACATAATATAGAGGCTGTGCTAGATGTAGATGGTGATGTCTTCAACTTAAATGATTTTTATGCCACTAGCTTAGATGATTTTAGGAAAGGGTCCTTGAGTTTTCCCTTATATGATCTTGAGGAAGGTGACCATTCGATCACCGTTACTGCATGGGATACTCACAACAATGCTTCCGAAGCAACGGTAGAATTTAAGGTAAGGACTTCGGAAAAACTTCAAATATATGAACTATTGACTGTGCCAAATCCTTTTTTTGTTAAAACCAGTTTTGAATTTATTCATAACAGGATTGGTGAGGAAATGGCAGCTAGTATTATGATATATAACTCAAATGGCTCGTTTGTTACTAAATTAGAGCTTCCAAGCTCTGATGGACAGATGTATGTTAATAAAATAGAATGGGATGGTACAAATCAGTATGGAGCACCGTTAAGCAGTGGTATATATTTCTATAAATTGTATCTTTACGATCTGGAAACGAATGAAACTGCTTCAAAATCGGCAAAGCTTTTAATTATTCGTTAATTTTATTGATAATCAAAATGATGCCTATTTGGGAATAAAATTACTAATAACACCTAGAGGATTAAGTTGAGGATAGACGATTTGTAATTAAAGTAAGAATTATCAATTACTGTTTTTCTAACTAATCAAAAAATTAAGCTTCACCTGTCTTCGGTGTAAAATATTTTCAAACACAAACATTACATTTATGTTCAATAGGCTTTATTTCATCTTATTGGCTCTACTGCCAATCCAGCTGTTCGCTCAACAGGATTCTCCTACAGAAACCCCTATTGGTGGGCAAACTAATGACAGCCGACCAATTACTACAGCAGTACCTTTTTTAGCTATAGCTCCTGATGCTCGCAGCTCGGGCATGGGTGATGTGGGTGCGGCAACAAGCCCAGATGCTACTGCTACCCATTGGAACCCTGCTAAACTTGCCTTTGCCGAAAGGGATATGGCTGTTTCTTTATCTTATTCGCCTTGGTTACAGCGAATTGTTGGAGATATGTCTTTGTCTTATTTGACAGGTTATAAGAAATTATCAAAAACTTCAGCTATTGCAGCTAGTATGCGCTATTTTGATTTGGGTAGCATGCAATTTACTGATGCGAACAAACAAATTATCCAAGATTTTAACCCTAGGGAATTTGCTTTTGATGCTTCTTATGCCATGAAACTCAGCAAGAAATTTAGCATGGCTGTTTCAGGTAGGTATATTTATTCGAATTTATCAGGTAATATCACTAATAGTTCTACCAATACTGATACAAGGGCGGCTAACTCTGTTGCCGTTGATATTTCTGCTTTTTATACAACTGATTTTATGATGGGTGGGCTTGATTCAGACCTTGCTTTTGGGGCAAATATCTCGAACATGGGACCTAAAATCTCCTATTCTTCGGAAAACCAAAAGGATTTTATTCCTACAAACTTACGATTAGGAACCGCGCTTACTTCAGAACTGGATCCTTATAATAAATTGACTTTTGCTCTGGATTTTAATAAGTTGCTAGTTCCTTCACCAGCTGAGTATGACGAGGATGGTAATTTGATCAATGGTTCAGATGCATCTGATACGGGATGGGTCACAGGTATGTTCCAGTCTTTTGGCGATGCTCCAGGCGGAGCTTCTGAGGAGCTACAGGAATTTATGATTGGAACAGGGCTAGAGTATTGGTACAATGATTTGGTAGCTGCCAGAGCAGGTTATTATTATGAAAGTGAAAATAAAGGTGATAGACAGTATTTTACAGTTGGAGTTGGGTTACGCTATCAAGTATTTGGGATAGATTTCTCGTACTTAATTACTACAGCTCAAAATCATCCATTACAAGATACATTGAGATTTACTCTTTTCTTGAACTTCAATGATAAAGCTACTGCTTCAAATACAGGTAGCGTTAACTAAGAGCTTAATCTTTCAATACAGTTCTTTTAAAGACTTTTTTGAAGGAATAGGTCTGCTAATAAACCGAATATTTATTCCAGAGAGCTTATTTATTAGTGGTATAAGATTTAATTGCCTAAAATTGGGGGAAATTTTATTTCCCTTTTTTTATGACAAAACTTAATAGGCAAAGGCCTCCAATATATAATCCCATCCAAGATTTTGTTTTGCAAAAACCTAAAAAGGTATTGCTAGACAATGGAATACCTCTATATGTAATCAATATAGGCACACAGCCGATCTTCAATATTCAGATCCTTTTTAAGGCGGGTAGATGGCAAGAAAGAATTCAAGGAGCGACCTCTTTTGTTTCTAGGTTGCTATTTGAAGGTACTCCCACCAAAAGTGCCGAAGATATTAACCGTGCTTTTGACCAAGTGGGAGCTTACTGGGAAGTGAATGCGGGAATGGATTATTTGACCGTAGAAGTGTATACGCTTTCCAAACATTTGCCACTAGTGCTCTCCATTGTGAAAGATTGCTTGCAAAATGCTTCTTTCCCTCAAAATGAATTCAGTTTACTCCAGCAGCGGTTTGGTCAGCAGCTTAAGATCAACATGGAGAAGAACAGTTACAAAGCTGCAATGCTTTTTAGGGAGTATCTTTTTGGGAAATCTCACCCATATGGATACCCAATTACCCCAGAGTTGGTGGATGGCTTCAGCAGGGAGTCGACTATTTCGCATTATCAAGACCTTATTTTAGGGCAGTCTTATGAGATAATAATAGCAGGGGAAATTACCGATGAACAAATTAAGCTTTTTAACCAAGAGCTTGGGAGTGCAAACGTGAACCCTGCTGAGCAAGATAAGCCCATCCCTAGGGCAGAAAGCCCATCCTCCAAACTTTACCTTGAAAAAGAAGACGCTTCCCAGTCGTCAATTCGCATTGGGAAAGTGCTCTTAAAGAAGAATCACCCTGATTCTATTAAAATGGAGGTGCTCAATGAAATATTGGGAGGATATTTTGGGTCGAGGCTCATGAAAAATATAAGGGAAAAAAGAGGGCTGACATATGGCATTTACTCTAGTCTTATCTATATGCAGCACGAAGGCTATTTTGTTGTTGGCACTGACGTGAAAAAGGAAAGGCTTGGGGAAGCTTTAGAGCAGATCTATTTGGAAATAGAAAGACTGACCACAGAGCTAGTGACGCCTGATGAATTGCATACGGTTAAAAACTATATGGCTGGAAATTATATCAAGTCTATTAATACTCCTGTCGCAGTAGCAGAATATTTTAAAACCATCTATTTTAACCAACTTAATGATAGGTATTATGATACTTATGTATCTAAAATAAATAAGATTACTTCTGAAGATGTTATAGAAACTGCCAAAAAATACTTGCAAGGAGACTTTGCTGAGATATTAGTAGGTTAGTTTTGTAATATATATAAGTCAGTGCTTAAAAAGAAGGCTGATAATTATAAAGTGTAATATAATTGAGTCTAATGAAGAAGTTTGGGTTAATAGGCTATCCGTTGTCACATTCATTTTCGAAAAAGTATTTTTCTGAAAAGTTTGTAAAAGAATCTATTCAAGATGCATCTTATGAACTTTTTTCAATTGAGGATATTGACTTGTTGCCAGAAGTCCTTAAAAGTAATGCAGGGCTGAAAGGGTTGAATGTGACTATTCCTTACAAACAGCAAGTGATTCAGTACTTAGATGACATGAGCGAGGCAGCTAAAAAAATAGGGGCTGTAAATGTGCTGAAGGTAGAAGGTGGGAGGTTAGTAGGGTATAATTCAGATTATATAGGGTTTAAGGAATCTCTTGTTGACTTTTTGAAAGGCACTAAAATTAATTCGGCTTTGATATTGGGAACAGGAGGAGCTTCTAAGGCGGTTCGTGCTGTTTTAGACGACTTAGCTATCGACTGGAATTTGGTGTCCCGAAAAGGGGAGGGCGAAGTCTTAAGTTATAACGATGTTGACCGGGTTCTTTTGGAAAAGAATAAGTTGGTTATAAACACGACACCTTTAGGGATGAGCCCCAACATAGAAGTTTGTCCAAACCTGCCCTATGACGCAGCGGGCGAAGGACATTATTTCTATGATTTAGTTTATAACCCAGAAGAAACTCTTTTTATGAAAAAGGCTAAAGCGTATGGTGCTTATGTTAAAAATGGGCTAGAAATGTTGCATTTACAGGCTGAAGCATCGTGGGATATTTGGAATAGCTAACCTTTTATGTCATGTTGAGCTATGCTTAGCTATTCGGTATTCCCTTTTTGTGCCCTTCAGATAAATCTAGTTTTAAAACTCAAATAGGATAGAATGGATTTCTTGTTTGCATATGATACGGCTGGTGGAGTATTGAGTATTGGCTTAGAAGGAGATTTGCTTGGCTTGAATGAAGAAAGGCAAGTGTTGGAGGTAGTAGATGAGCATATAGTAAAAAAATATATGAAGTGCGTGCTAGATCTTTCTTCTATCCAACATATGAATAGTACGGGCTTGAGCTATATAATTCGTATCTTTAACCGCTTCAATGAAATAGGGGGTAGAATCATTATGATTAAGCCCCCAAAAAATGTTTATCGGCTTATAGAGATAACAAAACTGGATCAGATATGTCATTTTGTTGATAATTACAATGAAGGGCTACTCCAAGTAATGAAAAAATAATTTTTTGATTGAATCATAAATAAATTAAGTCAATTCACAATGGACATTTTGTTAGGGTTACAGTGGGGAGATGAAGGTAAAGGAAAAGTAGTAGATTATCTTTCCCCCAAATATGATGTAGTGGCAAGGTTTCAAGGAGGTCCTAATGCAGGTCACACATTAGAGTTTGAAGGGAGGAAGCATGTGTTGCATCAGATACCTTCAGGTATTTTCCATGAAAATATCGAAAATGTAATTGGAAATGGAGTTGTGTTGGATCCTATTACATTGAGAAAAGAGATTGATCAGATTAAAGGATACAATCATGATGTGAACAAAAACTTGTTTGTATCTAGAAAAGCCCACCTCATTTTACCTACTCACAGATTATTGGATGCAGCATTAGAAAAGAGAAAAGGTGATAAGAAAATAGGCTCTACTCTGAAGGGTATTGGTCCTGTATATCAAGATAAAATTGCAAGAACGGGATTAAGAGTTGGGGATATCAGTGATGCTATTCTCAAAAAGAGGTACGAAGAAGTGACTTCATGGCATAAGTTTTTGCTAGATAGTTTAGAGTTTGAATATGATTTGGCAGAAAATGAAGCCGAATTTTTTGAGTCTCTAGAAGTAATGAGAGGCTTGAACCTGATAGATAGTGAGTATTTCTTGAATGACAGGTTTACAAGTGGAAAAAAAGTGTTGGCAGAAGGGGCTCAAGGAGCTATGCTTGATATTGATTTTGGTTCATATCCGTTCGTAACGAGTTCAAATACATCTGGAGCTGGAGCATGTTCTGGTTTAGGTGTTGCGCCATCTAAGGTTACAGGTGTTTTTGGTATTTTCAAGGCATATTGTACAAGGGTTGGCTCTGGCCCGTTCCCTACTGAGCTTTTTGATAAAGATGGTGAGTTGATGGGCAAGATAGGAAGAGAGTTTGGTGCTACAACTGGGCGTCCTAGGCGTTGCGGTTGGTTAGATCTTCCTGTGTTGAAGTATGCAACTGTTCTGAGTGGTACATCAGAGCTTTACATGATGAAAGCTGATGTGCTCAACGATTTTGAAGAAGTTAAGGTTTGTACCCATTATAAGCTTGCCGATGGATCAGTAGTAGATAGGGTTCCTTATGATTTGGAAAATGAAGTTGTGGAGCCAGTTTACAAAACCTTTAAAGGGTGGCAGACTGACATTACCAAGGTGAATAGCTATGAGGACTTGCCTATCGAGTTGAAAGAGTATATAAAATATATAGAGGAAGTTGTATCAGTCCCTGTTAAAATTGTGTCTACAGGTCCAGATAGAGCCGAGACTATTATAAGGTAAAGGGCAAGAGTTCTTGTCGCTTTTAATCCCCTAAGCATTTGGTTTGGGGGATTTTTTTGCCCATTACATCCTACCGGGTTAATTTTTTCTAATTGTGTTTCAGCATGTTGTGTGTTATTTCCCATAAAAGGGGGGCATGTTGTTGTTTAATTGGGGAATGTTTTCTTATTTTTGCGGACGCTTACGGCAGGTGGGCGTCGGCGAACGGGGTCCTTTCCCGTTCTGGAAAATAAATTTGATATAAGGTTTGCATATTAGGCAAAAGTTATCCACTTTTGCACCCCGCTTGGACGTAGGGCGGGAGGTATCGTTTTCTGGCATGGTTTTCTTTCTTGTCCCGGCGGGAAAAAAGCCAAAAAAAAACTTGCGAAAAGTTTTG
>CP139022.1 GCA_034044135.1 Flammeovirgaceae bacterium SG7u.111
CCACAAGTTTCAATGATAGTGGATTGGATGCATCTACCACCTATTACTATAAGGTTCAGTCATTAAATGATTATGGAGTATCTGGATTTCAACCGTTTTTGCCTACTACAAAAATGCAATTGAGATTTGAAAATAATTTTTCAAATGACGCAAATAATGGGTTGGAAGCTACGGCGGTAGGATCTCCTGTATTTAATGCTAGTGATGCTAAGGAAGGAATAGCATCTTTAACTTTTGATGGTTCAGATGACCGGTTTTCATTAGGTAGTGGTTCTGGTGAATTTCACGATGAGTTCACCGAAAGAACAGTGAGCTTTTGGATGAAACCAGCTTCCATTACAGGAAAGAAAGTTATCTATGATGAGGGTGGAACTACTAACGGGCTTGCCATTCGTTTAGAAAACAACCAAGTAGAGCTTGCTGTGAGAGATGGTAGCAACCAAAAAACAATTGGTTATACAGTAGCTTTGGACACTTGGGTTCACGTGGCTGCTGTTTTTAACAACGGTAGGTTAAGCTTGTATTTAGATGGTGAGGAAGAGGCCGTCAACCCGAACACTGGCTATTCAGATGTGAGTGCACATAGTAATGCTGCGGGTTTAGGTGCTACTAATGGTTCATCAAATGCTTTTGGGGATAATGGAAGTTTTTACCAAGGCTTATTGGATGATGTGAGGATATATAGAAAAGCTTTAGGTACGGAAGAAATTCAAAAATTAGTAGCTGGAGAAAATGAGGCAAAGCCATATGCGACAACTTTGGCACTTCCTCCAGCACCTAATAGCCCTGCTAATTTTACTGCAACAGCAATATCTTCTACAACTATTTCATTGGCTTGGGGAGATGTGAGTGATAACGAAACAGGTTTTGAGATTCATCGTTCAGTAGGCAATAACAATAATTATATTTTGTTGGAAACACTGGATGCAAATACAACTTCCTATAACGATGAGGGGCTTTTTGCTAATGTAACATACTTCTATAAAGTTATTGCATTCAACGTAGGTGGGAGTTCTGATCCTCAAGAAGCTTCTATCAAGACGCTTAATAATGAGCCAACACTTTCCAGTATAGGCAACCAGACAATGAGGCATAGTACCGAATTGTATGTAAACCTTTTTGGAGAAGATATAGATGGAGATGACCTAACATATTCTGTAACTGGCTTACCTTCTTTTGGAGAATTAACAGATTATGGGGATGGGTCAGCTTTATTGCTTTTTAGTCCTGCAGCAACGGATAATGGTGTATACCCAAATATAGAAATAACTATTTCAGATGGTTTTGGAGGAGTGAAGGGAGAAATATTCTCTCTAGAAGTTGGAGATAATTATGTGCCTGAAATATCACCTTTGTCTAATGTCTCTATTTCTGAAGGAGCCTATCTTGAAATTCCACTTACAGCCACAGACCAGAACGGGGTATCGGACCTAGTATGGACGGTATCTGAGCTGCCTCCTTTTGGATTTTTCGATTCGAATATAAATGAGGGAACGGCTATGCTTGCCTTCATACCAGGGCTTTCCGATGTAGGAACTTATCCTATCGAAGTAAATGTGACTGATCCGGATGGTGCTATGGATACCGAAACCTTTATTCTCGAGGTGGAGGATATCTCTGTAGGGCTAGAGGTCTACGTGAACCTGAACGGACCTTCGTACGATGCGGGCTGGCCTTGGAACAACACGCACGATGACCCTGCGAGCGGTTCGTCCTTCGGGCCTTTCCTGGACGCGGGCGGCGCCCCCACCACGGTAGGCCTCCGCACGTCGGACTTCGGGGTGAACACGCTGGGCTCGGTCTCCGGCTCAGGGGTGTACCCTTCGGACGTGATGCGCACGTCCTACTGGTCTAGCCGGGCATCCGAGAGCTTCACGCTCACGGGCCTGCCGTCGGGCTACGTGTACGAGCTGGTGTTCTTCGGCAGCCGTGACGAGGGCGGGCAGACGAACCGTACGACGGACTACAGCGTTGGGGGGGAGACGGTGTCGCTGAACGCCTCCAAGAACAGCACGGAGACGGTATCGATCTCGGGGCTGTCCGCGGACGCCTCGGGGGAGCTCACGGTGACGGTATCGAAAGGTTCCGGCTCCGCGTACAGCTACCTGAACGCGCTGGTGGTGAAGGGCTCCCTGGACGACGGCACGCCCCCCGCCGCCCCGCGCGATCTTTCCGCCTCGCTGGGGGCAGGCCCATCCGTGGGGCTGTCCTGGCTTGACGCGGCCTACAACGAGACGGGCTACGAGGTATGGCGCTCCACGTCTGAGGGCGGCCCATATGCCCTGCTCTCGACGGCCGATGCGGATGCCTCCGTCTATGTTGACAACGCGGTATCGGGCAGCACGGTGTATTATTACAAGGTACGTGGGGTGAACGCATATGGGGGGTCTGCCTATAGCGGGACGGTATCAGTGGGGACGCCCAACGCCCCGCCGGTATTGTCCCCTGTCGGGACCGTCGGGCTGAAGAGCGGGGAGGCGCTTCAGGTGGCCGTCATCGCCACAGACGGCGACCCCGGCGACGAGGTCTCATTGTCCGCCACCGGCCTTCCTGCATTTGCGGTGTTCGAGGACCAGGGCTCTGGGAACGGCACGCTTTCGCTGTCGCCACAGCCTGGCGACGAGGGCAGCTATATGGCCATCGCAACGGCCTCGGACCAGAACGGTGGCACGGCACAACAAGAGATCGAGATTGTGGTAGTAGCAGGTGGTATTACGACGACCTACATTAATTTTACTAACAATAGCCCTGAAGGTTTTCCTTGGAATAACTCGGGAGTGATTCCTTCTGCAGGAGCTGTGATTTCAAATTTAGCTGATGCTTCAGGTAGTAATACAGGCTTTACCTTAACACTGCTAGATAGCTGGACAGGATATAATGACCTTGAAGGAATGAACACTGGTGATGGCTCAGGAGTAGTGCCAGATAATGTGATGAAATCATACTATTGGGATAATACTACAGGTGTAAAAAGACTAAAACTATCGGGGCTTTCTAGTTCTGAAAAATACAATTTCATATTCTTCGCAAGTAGAAACGGAGCTGGAGATCGTACCACCAACTATACAGTAAATGGGGAGACGGTTTCTTTAAATGCTTCTTATAATAGCAATAATACTGTACAGATCAATGGGGTTTCACCAGATTCTTCTGGCGAGGTTACTATCAGTGCCCAAAAAACTTCTACTGCAAGTTATGGGTATATCAATGCTTTAATCATACAAGCTTATGAAGATGACGGACTTCCATTTGCTCCATCTGAACTTATAGCAAACACATTATCCAAGTCTGCAATAGAGCTTAAATGGTCAGACAATTCGGATAATGAAACAGGTTTTGAAATTTGGAGATCAAATACACCTAATGGTACTTATTCCCAAATAGCTACCGTGGGCGCTGGTATTACTTCTTATTATGGAGATTCTTTATTGGCAATTGGGTCAGGGTATTTCTATAAGGTGAAGGCAATAAATATTGTTGGTGAATCAAGCTTTAGCAATGTAGCAGAAGGAAGGACTTTGGTATTTGCTGTATACGTGAATTTCAATGAAACTGATCCTGAAGGAGCTCCTTGGAATAATACGAGTGCGTTCCCATTATTAGGTGATTACTACTCTGACTTGCAAAATGATGAAGGAAACCCTACGGGAATCAATCTAGAAATCACTAGCAATTTTGATGGGGTTAATCCATATGGAATGATTACAGGCGATGATTCTGGAATTGTGCCAGATAATGTGATGAGAAGTTCATATTGGTTAGATTTTGGGAATACGGGGCAGCTAACTCTGTCTGGGCTTAGTGGTTTTTTCGAGTACAATCTCGTCTTTTTTGCAAGTAGAAATGGTGGTGGAGACAGGACCAGTGTATATACTGTAGGAAGTGAATCTGTTTCGCTCAACGCATCATACAATACAGAAAATACAGCAAGTTTGAATGGGGTTTCTCCAAATGGTGATGGAGAGATAGGCATCGATATAAACTTAGGTACCAATGCATCATTTGCTTATATCAATGGGCTCATCATTCAGGCTGTTGAAACTTCATCAGCTAACCTGAGGAAAGCATCTGCTTTACAAAAAGCTAGTGTTAGAAATGAATTTGTTGAGGTATATCCTAACCCTTTTAGCGGCTCTTTAAACTTGGAGTTTAAGCTGACTGGTGAAGAAAAAGTTAGTGTAGTACTAAGGGACTTGAGTGGAAGAGTGGTTTACTCAGAAGCAGGAATGGAAGTGAATGGAAAAGATAAGGTACAGCTAAACTTGCCAGAAATTACTTCAATGAATAGTGGCTTCTATTTGTTGGAGGTCAGTGGAGATAAGTACGGAAAGCAAAGTTATAAATTGATAAAAGAATAGTTGTCAAGTGGTTAATTTCTGGGCTAACCTCTCCCAATAAGAGAGGTTAGCATTGTAGCGATGTTATTGCAAATGATTGTATTATTTGAATTTTTTATATTAAAAAAAAGGTTTTTTTGCTTTATAAGTATATAACAAGGAAAAAAACAATTAAATGCTGTATTATTGTTGTTAATAAACTTATTGGTCTTGTTAGAAGATATTAACTTTATTTTATCATTACAGCAACATAAAAAATAAATTATATAATTATATTTACGTTGTTACAATAACTATCCTTCAGTAAATAACCTTTTTACACTATCACTGTCCATCGTCTTATTTTTGCAAAATATCAAAATGTGCTTATTAAATAATAATGTACTTTTTAAGGGATATTTTAAATAAAAGTGTATGAAACATAGAATACTGGTTGTGGAAGACGACCCCCCAATGGCTTTATTACTTAAGAAAATATTAGCAAAACAATATGAAGTTGTTGTGGCAAGTAATGGTTTAAATGCCATACACTGGCTTTCCACAGGGAATTATCCTCATTTGATACTGACCGATTTGAATATGCCTGTGTTAAGTGGCGAAGAGTTGATTACTAATTTGAAAAAAAGTGGATTATACAGGAGAATTCCTGTGATAATATTAACAGCGAATAATGAAAAGAGCGCCCAAGAAAAGTTTACTAGCCTTGGGTGTATTGACTACCTCCTAAAACCTTTTGAGCCAACAGTCTTGAGACATAAAGTTCATCAGGTAATAGGTTGTTTGTAAAATTAACTTCTGCTATACTACCATGAGAAATAATTACACCTCTGACCGTTTGAGCCCTTTCGTGTCAACAGGGCAAGATTTATTTGCAAAAAACGCTATTCTAAGTGGCGGGTTGAGCCAAGTAAACCTTGACAAAGTGCTATTGTATGTTGGGAAGAGTCCCATAGGGATTTGTACTAGGCTCGATTATCCAGGCTTAGCTTTGGAGTCTGCAAATAAAACACTAAATTGGCTAAACCTTCGAATTGAGAATTATTACACATTGCCATACGCAATTATTTGTGACACAGACCTTCCCGAGAGTGAACTTGATCAAATAGTAAGCTTTGTAAATTCTACTCCTCGTATCCAAGACACTCCCATCTTGTTTTTTTCAAGAGAAGAGAAAACTTCGTCAGTTGAGAAAGCAAGCAGATTAAAGGCAGATGACCTGTTTTTTGAGTCAGATGATATTGAAGATGTGTTGTATAGGATTGAATCGATAAAAAAACTAAAAAAGCTTCAGCAGGAGCTCCTTGTCAAAGTTGATGAAGTTGGGACATATCCTCGAAATACCTTTACTATTAAACGAGTTATTGACATCATGTTATCTTCAATGGCTCTTCTCGCGTTCAGCCCATTTTTCATAATAATAGCGGCTATAATAAGATTAGAATCTAAAGGAAGTGTTTTTTATATAGCACCTAGGGCTGGGTTTGATTATAAAATATTTCCCTTGTACAAGTTCAGGACTATGGTAGCCGATGCTGATAAAAAGGTGCAAGAATTGGCTAAAAAACATAACCAATATAGCGATGAAAATGCTGTCTTCTTTAAGTTCAAAAGCGATCCTCGTATTACTAAAGTAGGTGCCTTTTTGAGAAAAACGAGTCTAGATGAAATTCCTCAGTTGATTAATGTTTTGAAAGGAGATATGTCTTTGGTAGGAAATCGCCCGCTTCCTCTGTACGAAGCAGAACAACTTACCCAAGACGAATACGCAGAACGATTTTTAGCTCCAGCAGGAATCACTGGCTTATGGCAAGTTAAAAAGAGAGGAAGAGGGGATATGTCGGCAAGGGAAAGGATAAAGCTAGATAAGTTTTATGCTAAAAATAAGTCCTTGAAAATGGACTTGTGGATTATGACGAAGACAATTCCTGCAATGCTCCAGAAAGAAGATGTTTAAAGTACCTTTCTAAAAAATTAACTTTGCTCGGTACTTATTAAACTTTGTTGCAATGGCATTGATTACTTCTTTACTTCTTATTTATTTTTCTGCAGCTACTATTTATGTACTTTTCTTTGCCTTAGCAGGTAAAATAACCTACAAGAAATTTGTAGGCAAAAGTGATAAATATGCGAAAATAGCTGTATTCGTTCCTGCTTATAAGGAAGATGCTATAATGCCCTCAATCGCAAAGCAGCTACTTGTTTCTGATTATCCCGCAGAG
Organism: Flammeovirgaceae bacterium SG7u.111; assembly: GCA_034044135.1. NCBI lineage: Bacteria > Pseudomonadati > Bacteroidota > Cytophagia > Cytophagales > Flammeovirgaceae > Flammeovirgaceae bacterium SG7u.111. The sequence continues at coordinate 6,557 of CP139022.1, forward strand.
CAGTATGATGTGATTGTTATAGCTGATTCCTTTCAAAAAGAAACAGTTGAGAAGCTAAATAAACTACCGCTCAAAGTGGTGGAAGTAGCTTGGGAAGAAAGCACAAAAGCCAAATCGTTGAACTATACTTTGGCTTTTTTTGAGGGGCAGTATGATGTGGTCGTGATTAGTGATGCCGATAATATTTTAGAAAAGAGTTTCTTGTCTAAAATAAATAATGCCTATCAAAACGGATACTCGGTTATTCAAGGTTGCAGAGTTGCCAAAAATCTCAATACATCTTTTGCTATATTAGATGGAGCCAGCGAAGCAATCAATAATCATATTTTCCGAAGAGGAGCAAATGCATTAGGGCTTTCTTCTGCCTTAATAGGCTCTGGGATGGCTTTCGATTATGCTTTACTCAAAAAAGAATTAGGTAAGATAAAGGCAGTAGGAGGTTTTGATAAAGAGCTACAGTTGAGCGTGATTAAGAAAGGACACCATATCTTGTATATGGAGGATGCGATAGCCTACGATGAGAAAATAGAAAAAGCCTCGACCTTTGGTAAGCAGAGAAGGCGATGGCTTTCTACCCAATTCATTTATCTCAAAAAACATTTCTCTCCTGGCTTCACAGAGCTTCTTAAGGGTAATATAAGCTATTTTAATTTAGCTATTTTAGTTAATATCTTCCTCTCTAGAGTTCTTACCCTAGGAGCTTTATGTGGGCTTACTTTTGTCTACAGTCTATTCGCCCCGTTAGATGTTGCGCTATTGTGGTGGGGATTATTGCTTACTTACGGAGTTTCATTGTTGATTTCTCTCCCCCAAAGGATGTACAACAAAAAGACGTTGGGTGCCTTGCTGAAACTTCCCCAAGCATTCCTGATCATGCTCCTCTCTTTATTGAAAATAAAAGGGGCGAACAAAAAATTTATTCATACAGCTCATACAAATACAGAGGTGGATAATAGTGCGGTATTATGAGTCGAGATATTTCTACATACCGCCCCCTTATTTCTATCGTCACGATCAACTATAACCAAGTTGAGCCTACGCTCGAGTTTTTAGGGTCTTTGAAATGCTCAAATTATACAAATTTTGAAATAATAGTTGTCGACAACGATTCAGAAGTGAATCCTACAGAAATCATCCATGAGTCATATCCTGATGTGAGGGTTCTTGTAAACGATGACAACCTTGGTTTTGCAGGAGGGAATAACTCAGGGATTAAAATAGCTAAGGGGGAATACATACTGCTTATCAATAATGACACAGAGATTACCGAAACCTTGTTTGAAAAGCTACTAGAGCCTTTCGAAAATGAAATGGTAGGTGCGGTTAGCCCAAAAATATTGTTTTTCCACAACCCCGACACTATTCAGTATGCTGGGTTTAACCCAATACATCCTATTACAGGAAGAACAACGGCGGTTGGTGGATTGGAAAAAGATTTAGGACAATATAATTACCTAGCAGAAACACATGGGGCACATGGCTGTACCATGATGATAAGCCGAAGAGTCATAGAAAATGTAGGGTTGATGCCAGAGCTTTATTTCCTTTATTATGAGGAATGGGACTGGTCCGAGCAAATAAAGAAGGCGGGCTACAAGATTATGTGCCAAGGTAATGCCATTGTTTATCACAAAGAGTCGATGTCAACTGGAAAAAACACCCCACTAAAAACATATTACCATACCCGAAATAGAATACTTTTTATGAGGCGGAATTCTGATAAAAAAAACTTGCTTCTTTTTTATGCTTTTTTCTGTTTCATCACCTTGCCTAAAAATACAGGTGTATTTTTATTAAAAAGATATTTTGGCCATCTAAAAAGTCTATGGAAAGGGGTTTGGTGGAATTTGACACACCATAAAACCATGAGCGCATGAGAATAGGAATAGAAGCACAAAGGCTATTTAGAAAGCGGAAGCACGGCATGGAAGTCGTAGCGTTGGAAACCATACGAGAACTACAAAAACTGGGTAGTAAACATGAGCTTGTTGTCTTTGTAAAAGAGGATGAAGATGTATGTATTTCTTCTACCGAATCGTGCAAACTTGTGGAGCTTCCTTCGACATCTTATCCTATGTGGGAACAGGTTTCACTGAGGAAAGCATTGAAAACATATGATATAGACTTGCTCCATTGCACAGCAAATACAGCTCCTCTATTTCTGAAGAATAAACTTGTTCTTACGCTGCATGATATCATATACCTTGAATCGGTATCATTTTCGGGAAGTAGCTATCAAAACTTCGGAAATTTATATCGCAGGTTTGTAGTGCCTAAAGTAGTGGATAATTGCTCTTATATACTGACGGTATCCCACTTTGAAAAAGAACAAATATCTGAGGCGCTAAATATTGATCCAAAAAAAGTAAAGGTAGTATATAATGCTATAAACCCCTCATTTAAAATATACGATGATCAAACCTTGCAAGCAGCAAAGCAAAAATACGCTTTGCCAGAGAAGTTTATTTTGCATTTTGGGAATACGGCTCCAAAGAAGAATACGATTGGGATCTTAAAGGCTTTTGCCGAAATAAGAAAAGATTCGAAACACAACGATATTTCATTGGTAATAACCGACTGCACCGAGCAACATATTGATGACTTGCTTAAGTCTATTAATGCAGTTGAAGTCAAGTCCTCTATCAAAATAGTGGACTATGTGCCCTTCAGTGAAATCCCATATATATATAACCTAGCTACTGTTTTTGTATATCCATCGCTAAGGGAAAGTTTTGGGATGCCCATTCTGGAAGGAATGGCTTGTGGGACTCCAGTAGTTACTTCCTCTACCTCCTCTATGCCAGAAATAGCTGGAGGGGCTGCTTTGCTTTCAGACCCGTTTGATCATTTTCAAATAGCTGATTGTATTTCCTCTTACTTAGGAAGTAGTAAACTATGTGAAGAAAAGAAAGAAAGAGGGCTTGAAAGGGTTAGTGAATTCAATTGGGCGAATACAGCAAAAGAAGTTTTGAATATTTATGACGAAGTTTCGATATGACAGAAGAGTTAATACCATCGAAAATCAGCTATTCTAAAGCTGTAGATATTAAAAGGTTGAATTTTATAACTAAGGCAATCGAACTCTATACTTCAGGCAATCGAAAAGTACTAGATGTCGGATGTGGTAATGGACTGATCAGTATGCAACTAGGTCAGTTAGGATATAATGTGAAAGGGGTCGATATCAGCGATAAGGCTATCGGAAAGGCTATTGCTAATAATACACTCCCAAATGTATCTTTTGAGGTAGCAGATGCCGAGGCTTTGACCATTCAAAACAAGAAATACGATGTGGTGATCTGCAGCGAGGTGTTGGAACATCTGTACGAGCCGGGAAGTATGTTGGAAACACTGAGAGAACTCATTGCCGAGAACGGTATTTTGATAGTGACTGTTCCCAATGGAAGAGGACCAAGGGAAATATTTATCACAAAACCGATGCAATGGATGCAATCTAAAGCACCATTTGCCTGGGACATGGTGGGGAAAGTGAAAGAAATGCTGGGTTATGATGGTAAAACGGACCAGTCCGATGCTGATGATCTTACACATATCCATTTTTTCACTAAAAAAAACTTGAAGAACCTATCAAAGGAAAAAGGGTTTGAGCTATTGGTTTTCGGAAAAGCCAATTTTGTAGGAGATGTCTTTCCTTTCTCATTCTTCATTAAAAGGTCATTTAAATTACAGGAGTTCGATTGCAAAACAGCAGATCTACTGCCACATTATTTCACCTGTGGATTCAATACCGTTTGGGTAAAAAAATAATATATGCCAAAAATTGCTAAGAAAAACCTCTCTTACTGGATCAATTCTGTGTTTTTTACACTTGCCCAGCGGCTATCGGTCATGCTAGTAGGTATTGGTTCTTTCTTGATATTGGTGAGGGCTCTCAGCAAAGACGAAATGGGGGCGTACGCTCTGTTTTTTACCATCATCACTATTTTTGAGGTGACTAGAGATGGGCTGATAAAGAATGCACTGATCAGGTTTATCAATATTTCTCCCAAAGAGGATAACTCACGAATACAAAGTACGGCCCTGGTGTTGAGCTTAATCTATACACTGCTTTTTGTTTCACTGATTTTGCTATGCGCAAAGCCCTTGAGTGTTTATTGGGAAAGCCCTCAATTGGCAGAGATGCTTCATGTATATGTTATTACTGCTATAATTTCAATACTTTTTTCCCATACTGAATACATCCAGCAAGCCAACCTTCATTTTAGAGGTATTTTCTTGATATATTTTGTGAAGCAAGGTATTTACTTTTTCTTTATCGTATTGTCGGTATTTGTTTTTCGAGACACTTCGCTTTATCGATTAGCCTTACTCCAAACAAGTGCGGTAGCTATTGCTGTGGTAGTTGGAACGGTTTCGGCAAAGAAGTTTTTGCTGAAGAAGTTTGAGCTATCTGCCAGCTGGATAGCAGAACAATGGAAATATGGGAGATTTGTATTGGCTACAAATGTAAGTTCACAAGCACTTCGCACAGTAGACCACTTTTTGTTGGCTTCTTTAGTTTCTACCCAAGCTGTTGCACTTTATAACACCTCGGTTAGGATATCAAATTTGCTGGATATGCCTTCCAAGGCAGTAGCAGAAGCCCTTTTCCCTAAAAGTGTTCAAAAATCTGCAACAGACCCAAGGGAAGTTGCTAAACTTTATGAGCAGACTACTGGGGGGATATTGGCCGTACTTGCACCCATGTGCTTGTTTATTTTCATTTTTCCTGACTTGATCATACGGATAATTGCAGGGGAAAAATATTTAGATGCCGTCCCGGTATTGAGAATTGCTGTGATCTATAGTTTACTATTGCCATTTCAAAAGCAATTTGGGACAGTGATGGATGCGAGTGGCAAGCCAAAGACAAACTTTATAGTTAATTTAATCCTGGCTGTTTTCAACCTAGTAATTGTATATATTTTGGTGAAAATATTTGGGCTCATAGGAGCTGCTTATGGTTTGCTCACTACATTAGTGCTAGCGCTAATAATCACACAGACATTGTTGAAAAGAGAATTTGGAGTGAGTACTTGGAATGCACTGAAGCTAGCAGGTGTTTTTTACTCTTATCTTTTCAGAAAAGGATCACTAAAGGAGGCTTTATCTAAAGGAGCCAAATGATTTAACTTCTATCTAAAAGCCATATGAGGGATATAATTGTTACAGGTTTACAATCTTGGGATATCGGTATCGGAAGTAATTGTAAGGATATCGCTCAAGAATTCTCAAAAAAATGTAGGGTGCTTTATGTAAATAGAGCCTATGATAGGAAAACTATTTTACAGAGTAAATTAGGCAAGAAAGGATATACAAGAAGGGGCGTGCTTACAGAGGTTTCATCTACTTTTTGGGTGTATACGCCAAAGACTATTTTTGACTCTATCAATTGGTTGAAAAGCAGCAAACTGTATGACTTTATAGCAAGTAGAAATGGGAAAGCTTGGGCAAAGGAAATAGAAGAAGTGGTAAATCAATTAGGCTTGCAAGAGCCCACACTTTTCATTGATAATGATTTTTTGCGTGGTAGTTTTTATGCTAAGTATTACCCATATAAAAGTCTTATCTATTACATAAGAGACAACCTTCTCACTCAATCTTACTTCCAAAAGCATGGTAAAAGGCTAGAAAAAAGAATAATAAAATCGGCAGATTTTGTACTAGCCAATTCAGTTTATTTATCTGAGTATGCGAAGAAGTATAATCCTAAGTCTTACTACATAGGACAAGGGTTTGATCAGAATATTTTTCTGAATATTCCTGAGAAAAGTGGTTTGCTGGAACATATGACAACCCCAATCATCGGCTATATTGGCAATATCACTTCAGAAAGGATAGATGTATCCTTATTGGAAAAAGTTGCGACTGAAAACCCAGAGTGGAGTTTTGTTTTTGTAGGACCAGAGGATAGGAGGTTCAAGGAAAGTTCGCTACACGGGTTGGCGAATGTGTTTTTTGTAGGAAAGGTCTCTCCCGAGCAGGTACCGATGTATATCAATGCATGTGATGTATGCATTAACCCACAAATAGTCAATGAGATGACCATAGGGAATTATCCTAGGAAGGTAGATGAATATTTAGCTGCAGGGAAGCCTGTGGTAGCAATAAAAACACTTGCGATGCTTCCTTTTGAAAAACATGTATACTTAGCAAACGGCTATCAAGATTTTGCTGATTATGTGGCAAAGGCACTGGAGGATAATAATGATTCATTAGAAAACAAACGGAAGCAGTTTGCCAATGAACATACATGGGAAAACTCTGTTTCCAAAATTTATGAGCACGTAGAAATAGACTGAAGGAATTTTTAGATAGTGAAGTATGCTTTTTAACTCCATCGAATTTGTTGTACTCTTTCTACCAATAACCCTGACGCTTTATTTCTGGCTTTCAAAATTTAGACATGGCCTATCTAGAGTATGGCTGTTACTCGCATCAATTTTCTTTTACGGATGGTGGAACCCTGCTTATGTTTTACTTATAATAGGTTCAATAGTATTTAATTTTTTTGTGGGTAAGGGTATTTTGAAAACTTCCCAGACTTACCCACGAAAAACCTTGCTTATCGTGGGAGTGGTCACCAATGTGGGCCTCTTGTTTTACTATAAATACGCAGATTTTTTTATCAGCAATGTAAACCTCTTTCTTGAGCAGGATTATCCCTTATTGCACTTAGCCCTTCCTTTGGGTATCAGCTTTTTTACCTTTCAGCAAATTGCATTTCTGGTAGATAACTACAAGTATAAAATAGAGAAATACAACTTTATAAACTATGGTGTATTTGTCTCGTTCTTCCCTCAGCTGATAGCTGGTCCAATAGTGCACCACACCGAAATGATGCCTCAATTTAGGGAGGTGTCTACATACAGTATAAAGCCTGAAAACATTAATAAAGGCTTATTTATATTTATATTAGGGCTTACTAAAAAGTTGGTTATTGCAGATACTTTTGGAGTAATTGCCAATAATGGATACGCCAATACTTCTCTGCTCAGTAGCTCAGAAGCTTGGATAACCTCTTTTGCCTATTCTATCCAGCTATATTTTGATTTCAGCGGGTACTCTGATATGGCTATTGGCCTCGGGCTTCTTTTTAACATCCATATCCCTCTAAACTTTTGGTCTCCTTATAAGTCAAAAAATATTCAAGAGTTTTGGAGACGGTGGCATATAACGTTGGGGAGCTTTCTTCGCGAGTATGTCTATATACCTTTGGGAGGAAATAGGAGAGGGGGGGCAAGAACTTATGTTAATTTGTTTTTGACCTTCGTGATTGGAGGGATATGGCATGGAGCAGGATGGAACTTTATGGTTTGGGGTGCTCTTCATGGGCTTGCTTTAGTAGTACATCGGCTTTATAGTGGGTGGAACTTGAAGTTGCCGAAAGTCATAAGCGTAGTTATCACCTTCCTTTTTGTAAATATGGCCTGGGTGTTTTTTAGGGCAACATCATGGGGCGATGCCTTAGATATTTTATCTAAAATGGGAGGCTATGGGGAGACTTCGGCTACATCTTTCAGTTTAATTGCTTCACTTTACGATATACCTGTTTGGCTAATTGGCTGCGTACTTCTTTTTATGCCAAACACATTCCAATGGAGTGAAAAATTTAAGCCTACGGTGTGGTTTTTACTTATAATGATTGCTCTTGTAGTACTGAATATCACATACATGAATTCGGTAGTGAAACAAGAGTTTCTATACTTTGACTTCTAAAAACAAATCTATGAAGCTCAGTAATGTTTCGTTCTTTTATTGGTTTTTGATAACAACTCTGGGTTCTTTGTTGCTGGTGTTTGCTATTAATTATACCATTGATATCTACGGTCTTTATGCCAGTGTGAAAGGGGAGAGTAAAAAAGTGTATTATAATGAAAGGAAAAGTAAATTGCTTCTTTCTAAAAATTATATTCCTACAAATTACAATACCATTTTAATAGGCCCCTCTCTCTCTGATAATATCAATGTGTCTTATTTTTCGGATGAAGAGCTTTCCATTTATAATGCAAGTATGATGGGTGCTAAAATCAATGAATTAGTACCCATCGTAAAAAACTTTGTGGAAAAAGGAGGGCAGAACATTATCATATGCCTCCACCCATACCTGACTGATTCATATAAGGAGCTAGACTCTCAAGAAAAAAATAATTATATGATAGTGTTAGGTTCTCTGGATTTATATAGATCTTATTTATTGATGTTATTAGACGGGACTTCTGTTAAGAATAAAATCTCGAAAAACGACATAGACCAGTATGGGTTCAACAATTATTATAGCTTTTTAAAGGTTGCCGATGTCAAAAAGAAAATAGAAGAAGAGGCGGCTTTACACCAAGATGAAGAGATCAAGGTTGGCCCAAAGGCATTAACTTCTTTGGAAACAATACTCTTATTTCTCAAAAAAAACAATGTTAGATGTATGGGGTATTTTCATCCAATTCCAGAAGGAATTTACAATAAAAATAAACAAAACTATGCCAACTTTCAACACTCGATCCAGAGTGTTTTTGAGAAATCAAAAATGAAAACAATCGACTTTAATACTCCAAAATTTAAAGATTTTACTAGCAATTATAACAATTATATTGACCATGGGCATTTAAGCGAAATGGGTCAAAAGGAATTGTTTGAAACAGTGCTTAACGAGTTTCAAGAGGTTTGTCACTAATTTTAATAGATTCAATATGCAAATAGATTACTCCCAGAAGAAACATATCCCAGTACTTGATGGGATTAGAGGCTTAGCCATTTTACTTGTACTGATATTCCATCTATTTGATTACATACCAATAACAAAAATTGGATGGATTGGAGTTGATCTGTTTTTTGTACTTTCTGGTTTTTTAATAACGGGTATATTGCTAAACACCAAAGATAGTCCAAATTACTACCAGAGTTTTATTATCCGAAGAGCTCTTCGGATATTTCCGCTATACTATGGCTTTTTAGTTTTCTTTATGATTATCGTCCCGTTCACCTCTTTGAGTCAGTCTATAACAGACTACGACTATCTTACCGAACATCAAGTATATTATTGGTTTTATCTACAGAACTGGCTAGCGTCATTCGACCAAAATTGGCCTACAGGTAATGCCATATCTCACCTTTGGTCACTGGCCGTAGAAGAGCAATTTTATCTTTTGTGGCCTTTTGTAGTATATTTTTTATCACATAAACAGATAAAAACCTGCTGTATCGCGATTGTTATACTTGCCATACTCATAAGAAACCTATTGATATTCAATCAATTGTCATGGGTTGCACCATATATTAATACCTTAGCCCGCTTTGACAGCTTGGCCATAGGAGCTTTATTGGTGATTTACATCAGATACAACAAAGAATTTATAGAAAAATATATCAGTAAGTTCCTGCTAGTTACAGGAGTGCTTTTCATATCTATTTTGATCATCATAAAAGCAAATGGGGGGCATAACCCGCTATTGTTAACAAACCCCATAATGCAAAGCATAGGTTTTACCGTAATAGGCTTTTTCTTTGCAGCACTAATAGCTATCTCTTTGCAAAAAAACGGGAAAGCACCTGCCTTTTTTTCCAATCCACCACTCCTTTTTTTAGGGAAATACTCTTACGGGCTTTATGTATATCATTCAGTTCTTGACAAATTGTTTTTTAATGAAATATATACTGCATTGGGCGCAAATGGAATTACTTCAAATATATTAACCTCTCTGTCTATTCTTGCTTCGTCCGTAATACTTTCATATATATCCTTCCATTATTACGAAAAACATTTTCTGAAATTCAAAAAACTTGTTGTGGTAAAGCTTATATGAAAAAAGAAAAAAACAATTCGAGAAAGCAACGGCTTGGTTGGATAGATTATGCTAGGGGGATTGCCATTATTCTTGTGGTGTACAAACACGCAGTTGTCGGGTTCCTCTCTTCAAAAGTAGAAATCCATCACTTTTTGTTTGACTTTCAAGAGATGATTTATAACCTCCGGATGCCACTTTTTTTTATGCTTTCGGGAGTTTTTATAGAAAGAAGCCTCCAGCGGCGAGGATTTTCTGAGTTCTTGAAATACAAAGCAAATAGCATTATCTATCCTTTTTTCGTTTGGGGAATTATCCAGGTTTTAATTCAGATAGTAGCCTCTAACTATACCAACAGCCAAAAAGAGCTTTCGGATATTTTATATCTTTTTTATTACCCTAGGCTAATCGATCCTTTTTGGTTTTTGTACACACTATTTGCCGTAGTAATGGCTTATGCGGTGCTCAAGTCTTTTGTAGGAATGAACAAGATAACCTTGTTTGCCCTGAGCTTAGGCTTGTACTTCTCTTCATTTTATATCAAAACCGACCTTTTCTGCATAAATGATATCCTATTCTACTCTGTCTTTTTGGTAACAGGTATTCTATTGTCAAAGCTATTGCTTGACGAAAAATCAGAAGGGTTATTGACATCCCCTAAGTTACTGCTGATCCTATTGCCTATAGTGCTCGCAGGCCAATGGTACTGGTACACACATCACAAAGGACTTGTTTGGTTCACGGATCTTACCGGAATAGATCGCTTCTTGTTTTTGCCGATAGCTATTGTAGGCGCTATGCTCGTCTTACACATTTCCTTTTTATTAGATAAGAAAAATACACTTCCTTGGCTACGGCGTATTGGAAGTTATTCCTTATATATTTATGTGATGCACTTGATAGTAACTGGTACATCAAGAGCTATTTTACTTAAAGTATTTGGTGAAAGCGTTGCTACTTATTCAGCCATAGCCGTGATAATTCTTGGAGTATTGGTTCCAATACTTCTCTATAAAATCACAGAAAAGTTGCACATGGATTTTCTTTATGAACCGCCCAAATGGAAGCTATTAAAAGGCAAATTAACATCGGCGAAGCAATCAAAGGCTAATTGAAAATCATCTGTTTGGTGAAAGTATGACCATCCAACCTTACCCGAATAGTATAAAAGCCTGCTTCCAATTCTCTGGAAAATGAAATAGGGAAAGTACTTTTGCCAAACACTATTGTTTCAGCCAAAACCTCTCTTCCCATTGCATCAAAAATATAGACATCTACTTCTTTGTTGACAGCTTCTGAGAAGTAAATAGAAAACTGACCATTTGGAGCAGGATTTGGAAAGGTGACCAACCCTTCGTTTTTGAAGCTGTTTGCGATTGAAATTACTTTCGAATAACTGAAACTTCCATCTTGGTTAATAATTTTCAGCCGGTAATAAACACTTCCGCTTTCGGAGTTGAAATCACTGTAAGCGTAGTTATCCCCCCCTCCATCCGCCCCTTTGGATAAGATTTTTGCGATTTTTATGAAATCAACTCCGTTGCTAGATCTTTCTAATTCGAAATGTGAGAAATTCCATTCACTTGCTGTAGCCCAATGAATGTCCGATATCTGCTGGTTACTGGCAACATCAAAATCTACCAACTCTACAGGTAAAATCGCTAGGTCATCGCCTATTAAAGCTGGCCCTTGTATATCTCCAAACAACCCCATATGATAAGAAGACAACTTACCAATATAAATATCTTGATAGAGCTTTTCATCCCAAGCCGTTCCTCCATCATTTATGAACAAGATATCTCCTGTATCTTCTACTTTCAAGAATGAGTTTTCAGGTAACCTCAACCTTGACATATTAGTTGCTCCACCTCTACCTAATCTAAACTGAAGAATCCCTTTTATTACAATCCCCATTGGAAGGTTGTCAGCCGAAAGGCTTTCGTAATAATCAACCAAAGAATTGACAACCACTACATGTCCTTGGTTAATTACTATGGCATCTCCAGCTTTTGGCACAGCTGGTTGTCCATCACAATTCCAAGTGTTTTGGTTGCCCCATACACCACTACTCACACTTGCACAAATGCCAGCCAGAGTTGCCTTTGCCACCATTAGAATAGCAAAGAGAAACAAGTATTTCTTGTCAAAGAAAAACATACACGATACTTTTTGTAAAAACTACTTGATATTTAGCATATTACATACTGGCTTGACTGGTAAATGCAGTAGAGTTTTATAGTAAATATTGAGAAGGTGATATAATAAAGTGCAGGCTATTATATGGAAAAGGTTTAATCAAAGATATGTTATATGCATATTATATCAATAGTAAGCCTATTATTTTTTTATTAATATATATCTTTGAAGAAAGTGTGCATGCTACTTATGGAGCTCTTCATAAAGGTAAAATAGCTGTTATCATTAAAAAAATAAGGAATGGTTCCTTTTTTAAAACAATGTATTTTCATATGAGCGATAATAAGTTTTCTAACGATAGAATTTTGGAAATAACCGTTACAACATTCTCTGTTTTTATTATATTACTCTTGTTTTTGAAAATCATATTCTTCTAGATAATTAATGTTGATTGGAGCAGGAAAAATCGAAAAGCTAAAAGGTTGGTTATTAGACGAGCTGTATCAAAAAAAGCTTCAATCTACTACTGGATTTATCCTGTTATTGGTGATGTCGATATTGACCACTTTCATCATCACCAAAACCCCATCTACATTTGGGTTATTCATTATAGGAGGCCTTGTGGGGTGCTTGGTACTTATATTAGCTTTTGTAGATAGTTTTTTTGCTCTCACTTTGGCAATTATTGTGTCTATCGTTGGCAACCCTATCCATAAGTATTTGCTAAGACCTATCCCTTTTGGGGTATTGGTCGATGTATTGATCATGATCAACTTCATTGGTTGTATAAGTATGCAGTTACGGGAAAAGAGGTGGAACACTAAAACCATTATGCATCCTGTCACTTTCGTCCAGATTATATTTACCCTGTATATGATGCTGCAATTTTTTAACACAAACATGCACTCTCATCAAGGGTATTTTGGTGTAGCAAGACGAATACCTGTTTTTTTAGCTGTATACTTCATTGCTATATACAACTTAAACAATATCAAATTTCTCAAAAAGTTTATTGTTTTTTGGTTGGTAGTTGCCCTCATAACTGCATTCTATGCTTTTTACCAAGAGTTTGCAGGAATAACAAACTATGAGCTGAGGTATTATAATTCAAATGAAAAAGCCTTGAAGCTAGTGTTTATTGGTGGGAGGTTTCGGAAGTTTTCCTTTTTCAACGACCCTACTTCTTTTGGTATCTTTATGGCTATCTCAGGCCTGCTTTTCATGGTATTATCTATGGGTCCATTTAAAACCAGAATCAAAATAGGACTATTTATTAGTTCACTTATCATGTTTATCGCCATGGCATTTTCTGGTACCCGTACCGCATATGCAATCGTACCTATTGGAATTGTGATATTTGCTCTAATGACAATTACGCATAAAAGAACATTGATCATTGCATCGTTTTTTACAGTAGTAATGGCAGTGATTCTTTACGGACCTTTCTATGGAAACCGAACGATTAACCGAATTCGCTCTACCTTTAAGTTTTCAGAAGATGCATCGCTGAATGTCCGAGATGTGAATAGGGCTTTTATCCAACCTTATATTTACGAACATCCTTTTGGGGGAGGGGTAGCGACCAGCGGTGTTCCAGGAAAAATTTTCAACCCTAACCACTACTTAGCAGGATTTCCACCCGACAGTGCTTACTTACAAACAGCTATGGAACTAGGGTGGATAGGACTTTTCCTAATGCTACTAGTAGCTTATGTAAATATGCGAACAACAATTAAAGGATATTATAGGTCCTACGACCCAAAAATAAAGACTTATTACCTTAGCTTTGCAACAGTTATTTTCACCATTATAGTAGCCCAATACGCCCAATATGCGCTTTCTTTTACCAATAGGCTATTCTATATGATATTACTAGCTTGTATAGTCAAACTTATTGACTTTGATAAGAAACCTGATTCGATTGAACCCCAACCTTCACAATGATACGGAATTTGATCAACCTTAAGAATATCAATATTTATCATATTTGGCTGCTGAGCATTCTTTTTTTTGTCGCACATATTCCCGCTATTTTCAATAATCATGGTAATGTAAATGCCTACGTTCTATTTACCCAAGCATTATTGGATGGAAAATTGTACCTGCCTCAAATTGAAGGGTATCACTATCTTGATCTTATCCATTTTGAAGGAAAGTATTATCTTCCATACCCACCCTTTCCAGCTATTTTTTTATTGCCGTTTGCAGCTGTGTTTGGTGCAGAGAGCATCAACCCTGTATTGGTCTGTATGCTGCTTACCTGTGTTAACTTTTTTATTTTTTATACCATTCTGAAGCGACTCAATATTTCTGGAGAAAACCGACTCTGGATGATACTAGCTTTCTTTTTTGGTACAGGATACTGGTTTGTGCTTATCACCTCACATCATGTATATGGGTTCGCTCATATTTCCTGTATTACCATGATTTTGTTAGGCATGAGCGAGCTATTTGGCAAAAGGAGAGGCTGGATTATCGGCATATGTTTAGGGGGAGCCTTCTTATCGAGGCAAATGAGCGTATTTACCGGAATTTTATTTTTGTATATCCTTATTGAAAAAGAAATAAAAAAGGAAAAGCCCAACTTCACAAACCCAATTAGTTTTGCCCTCTCGTCCTGTATGTTTCTATTCATATATTTCTGGTACAACTATACAAGATTCGGTGATTTTATGAATACAGGATATGAATACATCGCATATATAGAACCAATGAAAGCGAGAGTGGAGGAGTATGGTGTATTTAGCCTAAAATACTTTTTGTTTAATTTTTACACTATGTTCATCAAAGGGCATAACATCCATTTTACAGGAGAAGGGCTATTGAATATAAAAGGGATGGATCTTTTTGGCTCATCTTTGATCAGCGCCAGCCCTTTTGTGTTATTTGCCTTCAGAACTAACTGGAAAAAAGGATATGTAATTTCTACCGTTGTGGCAATCATCATTATTCTTACAGGTCTACTACTGTACCATAACAACGGGTTTCACCAAGTAAATACCAATAGGTTTGCTCTAGATTTTATGCCTATCTTATTTCTTTTGATTGTACATAGCCTTGCAAAAATACCAACATGGCTTATTAGGTTTACCGTTAGCTATGCTATAGTTATCAATATTATCAGCTTTATTATTCACATGATTTACCAATAGAAATGGAAACCCTTTCTACTAAAAACACTACTTTCAAGACATCAATTGAGCTTTTACTCATTATTGGGTTTGCAGCTATCCCTCTTGTTTTCCCTGAAATGCCTTATAGGGTAAACATCTACCTTTCGTGGGAAGGAGCTTTTAGACTATACGAAGGGCAATTGCCTTATAGAGATTTTGGCTTGCCTATGGGTGTTGTGTACTGGGTAATACCTGCTCTGTTTTTCAAACTATTTGGTCCTTATCTCATTACTCTCATAAAAGCCCAAGTATTTATAAATATAGTAGCGGCTTTTGCTTTTAGAGATATACTCAAATTATTCAAGCTAAGCTTTGGCGAAAGAGCCCTTGCCCTCATAATCTTTGGCATTTCTTATGTGATGTTCAATTATTGGCCCTGGTACAACCATTCGGTAATTGTGTATGAAATCATTTCCTTGGCTTTCATAGTCAGGTTTGCTTTTAGCGATAAGAAATCAAAAAAGCTTTTGTATTTGATAATCGGGGCTGTGTTTGCCTTCATTTGTTTTTTTACAAAGCAAGATGGAGGAGGAATGGGTTTTATAATTTGTCTTGCTATTGTAGCTTATACTTCTATTATCGAAAGGAACTTTATGTTTCCTATATACTACATAGGAGTTTTTGCCATTTTGCTTACCTCAACTATATTGATATTTAAAGGCTTCGATTTTGGCTATTGGTTCAACTATGGGCAGCCCCCGCATTACTCAAGGGTATCTGCTGCAGATATAATTGAGGACTTTTTAGCCAAGTCGTTTTGGGAAAAATTTTACCTAGGGCTAATGATTATGATCCTCATTACCCAAATCACAAGCTTCAAAACTTTTCTTGCCGACAAGCAGAAGTTCCTTTTTGCTTTGTTTTCATTCGCCATAGTAGGGGAGGCCCTTGTGTTCCAAGTTACCAGCTACGTACCTGCCAATGGGCATATATTTTTCCATAGCTTTGCATTTGCATACATCATTCATTTCATAGGACCTAAGCTCAACGTTGACCGCTTTCCCAACCTTATAGTCTATAGTCTTTGCTTGCTTATGTGGTGGAGCTCTCCGCATTGGCGACTTATTCAACCTTTTTATGCAAAAGTCACCCCTTTCAAGAAAAAAGAGAACACTAAGATTGTATCAAAGAATTCGTACATAAAAAAAGGAGAGGGGGGAGCAAGTAACCAGCCATGGGTTTCCACTCCCGAATGGGCTGCTTTCAAAGGAATGAAAATGCCCCAAGAAACCAAGCAAGGAATCATCGACATACTGAACTTAGAAATAGTAAAAGAAAAAGGAGAACATCTTAAGGTTCTCAATATGTCAGAACTTACTCCTTTGGCACATACCATAGGATACGACCTACCCAAAAGCAGTCAACAACCTCTTTGGTACCACCAAGGTGTAGGATTGTTCGATAGGGAAATTGAATACCTCTGCCAAACCATTATAAACGGGGAATATGACATGGTTTTGTTTGAGGAGATTCCTGAGCTAAACAATTTTTACCCTCCTAAAGTACAAGAATGTCTAAAGGAACATTACAAATTAGCCAACAGGTTTACAGCCCCTCGCCGTAATGAACCTGGTGTCGTTGAGGTTTACCTTAAGAATTAATTTTTCGCTCGGAGGAGCTGTTCTTTGTTCAGTAACTTATACTCACATTCTATAGGAAAATGAGCGGAAAGGTAGTTATCGGAATAGGTAATAAACTTTGTAGGCTTCAAATTCTTGGTATGAAACTGATGATCGATCCTTAGAAAAAATAATGATCTCCCATTATAGGTAAACCCAAAGCCATTTCCCGCTTCTTCAAAAGAATTATCAATTCTATCTTTTATATATAGATACGAGTATGTGTAAGGTATTTCGTTGAAGTCTCCGCATAACACAACTTCATAAGGTGAAGAATTGATAAACTCCGTGATCAGGCTAAGTTGATCTTCCCTTCTTATTGCCCCATGCTTAATTCTGCTGAGTTTATCTCTGATGGCACTAGCGGATCCTTCTTTAAGATTCATGGATTGTAGATGAGTATTAATAATACGGATAGTATCTGAATGGACTACCACATCGGCATAAGCAGATGCATTATATAAGTTATTACTCATAAAAAGCTCACCAGAATTTACGATAGGAAACTTAGAAAAAATCACCATTCCTCTTTTTACTCCGTTCTTATGAGCAGGTTTTGACAAAAAGAAATAATCATAGCCTCCACGCTTAGTAATGGCTTCTATGGAATTAAAAATATCAGAATTCTCATCATTATAAAACTCTTGGATACACTTAATATCAGCGTCGTTTTTACTCAACCAATCTTTAAGCAGTATCCCCCTTTGTTGGAGATCTGGGCTATAATAACTTTTTGTAAAAATAGGACCTACATTAAAAAAACTGGCATTATAACTTAATACCTTGAACTTATATGAATCAAGCTCTTCATCATCTGCTGAGTTAACCACATAGGTAGAAAGCACAAAAGGATAACAAAACAACAAAAAAACACTAGTTAGTATAAACTTTAACCACCTTGTTCTCAGTAAGTAATAGGTGAACAGTAATATATTCACTCCAATTACTGGTAAAATGAGTAAAGAGAGAAAATATGCTGGCCAAAAGTGGGAAGGAGGAATGATGGTACTCACTAAAACCGTGATACTTCCTAGTAATAAAACATATCCCAATATACTTTTTTTACTTGTTTTTATCATTGTTAGTACGCCTCTTCTAGTGGAATGCCTATCAGCATTTCTAGTTGGGCTTTTGCTATTTGAAAATCTGCTTCGGATGAATACCTTTTTAGAAGTTCGTTGTTATAAGTCTTTAGCGACTCGCTATAATCATCTAAACTTACTTCTCCATTCTTAAACTTCTGCTCAACTATCAGATGCTTTGAATACTCGTCTTCTACCAGTTGTTGAATTAGTTTATACTGATTTCTATACATATTGAACCGTTGATACTGCTCTATAACCAAGGCCCTTACTTGTAACTTTTGTAGCTTTATGTTTTCGGCTGCTATTTCTGTTTCAATTTTAGCTATTTGGTTACCATATTTTTGTTCGGTAAAAATTCCCAAAGGAATCATGACACTAAAGTTGTACCTAGGGTAGAACACATTATTGTTGAAATTTTCAGGAGGATTTATAGTAGCCTCATTGAGGTTTCCTTGTATTTTAACTTGGTTCAACCATTTGCTTTTTTGCATTTTTTCTTGGTACACCTTCATTTGCCTTTGCTTCTCCAAAATAGAATTACCAGGGTTGTTTTTCCAAGCCAACCTCACAAGGTGCTCTTGAATCCCTACTGAATCTATTTCATCGGGAAGTATTATTTTGTTGTAATCTACATCTTGAGAAAAGGCCAAAAGTGGCAAGAAGCAATAATATAACAATACAGATAGAAATTTTACCTGTATTTTGACATGTATGTTTTTTAACATTTTAAATGGTTAATTTTAAGAATTATTAACAACAACAGCACGGAAATTGATCATATATTAGTTATAAAGCTGCATGTCATGATTGCATTAATACCAACCTTTCCAATACAACTTTACTCACAATTTTAAGAAGATAACTACCCTCTGACTTATGTCTGCAGGATAATTGATTACTAACGCTATGTGTTTGCTTCCAGGGCCTGTTGACATCACAGTAAAAATATAATATATATCGATATCAACAACTCCAATCATATGTCTAACACTTTAATAAAAATTATGTATACAAAATACTTATTTCCTATGAAAATACCTACCGTGTATTGTTACATTGGTTTAGTTATTTTGTTGCTAAACACAAACAACTTGATGGCCCAAGACGTGGCCAACCAGACTACCAAGCAAACTTCTGGTGGAACTTCTTACCTCGAATACTTACCCGAGGATTATGCGACTTCTGGTGAAGATTATCCCGTGATGATCTTTTTACATGGCCTTGGAGAAAAAGGCAGCGACATAACAAAGGTTGCTACCCATGGACCTCCGAAACATATTAAGAATGGAAACAAGATGACCTTCGAAGTCGATGGAGAAACATTCAGTTTTATTGTTATTTCACCACAACTCAAAGGTAATTATGGAAACTGGCCCACTAATTATGTAAAAGAAGTATTTGACCACGTAAAAAACATCTACAGAATAGATGAAAATAGAATTTATATCACAGGGCTTAGCCTTGGAGGAGGTGGTACTTGGAACTTTGCAGTAAACTACCCTGAAGAAATTGCCGCTATAGCGGCAATTTGTGGTACAACTCAAGGATATACTGCTGCAAATGCTTGCAAAATAGGATCAGCTAATCTTCCTGTATGGGCTTTTCATGGAGAAAACGACGGAACTGTTTCACCTAATGCATCTAAAAACTGGGTAAATTCAATCAATGCATGCAACCCAGATCCTCTTGCGCTCCTTACCCTTTACCCAGGAATTGCTCATAATGCATGGGACAGAGCCTACCAACCAGACCATCAGTTCCACAACCCAAATGTTTACGAATGGCTGCTATCATACAATAAAAATAAAGTTTACGTAGGCACCGGAAGCAATAGAAGTATTGAGCAACCTAAAGACAGCGTACATATACAAGCTAATATTTCTGTACCTGAACCAGGAAGCGAGACGTACACATGGGAGCAAGTAAATGGACCAACTACCGCCGCACTAAGCGGAACAAATACAGCTACTCTTGTTGCACAATCCTTAGAAGAAGGAACATATACTTTCAAATTATCTGTCACTGCCAATAGTATCACAGAATCTGACGAGATAGACATAACGGTTACCAAACCCAATGTCGCTCCTATTGCAGATGCTGGGCTAAGCAGGACGGTAGTCTTACCAAAAGATACTGTGAAAATCAGTGGTGCACAAAGCTATGATTCTGACGGGAGTATCTCCGCATACCAATGGAAGCAAACAGGTGGGCCCAGTAGTGGAGTTAAAGTGCTTATCAACTTCACCAATGCGGATGAAACCCTTGGGACTCCTTGGAACAATACCCCAAATGCTTTTCGTAACCAAACCATGAGCAACCTTGTAGCGGAAAGTGGTGCTACTACCAATATCAGCCTCCAGATGTTTGAGGGATGGTGGGATGTAAATACACTCGGGGTAACAACCGGCAATGATTCAGGCGTTTATCCTGACAACGTCATGAAAACCAACTATTGGCTAAATGACAATCCCGTAAAGCTTCGTGTAGCCAACCTCGAAGTTGGTCAGTTATATAACTTCACTTTTTTTGGGAGCAGGTCTGGTGTTACAGACAATAGAGCCACTACCTATACTATAGGTAGCGAAACCGTGTCTCTAAACGCTGCTAGTAATAAAGACCAAACTATCAGTATTACAGAAGTATCTCCAAATGCATCTGGTGAAGTCGTAATCAGTATTGATAAAGCTAGTGGTTCTTCATATGGTTATTTGGCTGCCATGGAAATAGAAACTGGTGTGAGTTCTGTAAAAGGTGTAAATGAGCCTGTATTGACACTCAGTAGTTTGACAGAAGGAACCTACAAATTTGAACTTGAAGTAACAGATGACTTAGGGAAAAAAGCCAAAGACAATGTAACAATTAATGCTACTTCCGACACAAATCAAGCTCCTGTGGCAAAAGCAGGAAATGATATCTCTATTGTTGCCCCAGTAGCAGCAGTCACATTGAATGGTGGTACTTCTTCCGATTCGGATGGAAGCATAGAAAGTTACAAGTGGAGCAAAAAATCTGGTCCTGCCGATTTTACCATTGCTAGCCCCGATAAAGCACAAACTGAGGTAACAGGCTTAGTGCTGGGTGTATACGTATTCGAGCTTGAAGTGACGGATGATAAAGGGAAAACAGATACGGACGAGGTTACTGTGACCGTAACCTCTACCGAAAACGAAGCCCCTGTGGCAAAAGCAGGAAATGATATTTCTATTGTCGCCCCAGCTGCAGCAGTCACATTGAACGGTGGCACTTCTTCCGATTCGGATGGAAGCATAGAAAGTTATAAGTGGAGCAAAAAATCTGGCCCTGCCGATTTTACTATTGAAAGTCCCGATAAAGCACAAACTGAAGTAACGGGTTTAGTACCGGGAAAATATGTATTTGAGCTTGAAGTAACGGATGATAAGGGAAAAATAGGCACGGATGAAATTGTAGTGGATGTATTCAATGCGGATGGCGATTGTGGGTGTGACCATGTATTAGGCGAATCAACAGATCAAATCTATATTGACGGCTCTACTATGGATATTCAGCCTGGTGATGTCATTTGTATACAAGCAGGTAATTACAAATTTATACAAATGTGGAATTTTGAGGGAAGTGAAGAAGATCCCATTACCATCAAAAACTGTGGAGGTCAAGTGGTTATCGGCGATGGAACATTCCATTATGGTTTTATCCTCAAAGCAAGGTATTTCAGGCTAACAGGTACTGGGGATTCCAATTTTAAATATGGAATTAAAATAGCCGGAACTGGTAAAGATGCTATAAACTTGGGAATTGGAGGCACATCCACTCATTTTGAAGTGGATCATATTGAAAGTGCCAATGCTGGTTTTGCCGGGATAATGATCAAGGAAGATCCAAAATGCAATAACCCTGAAACTTGGAGGAGAAACTTTGAAATGCAGAATGTAAAAGTACATGACTGCTACATACACGACTCTGGCGGTGAAGGGTTTTACTTTGGATATACATTTTCCAACACAGGTATAGACTGCAACGGGGAAACCATTTTTGGACATCTAATTAAGGATATTCATATCTATAACAATATTATAGAAAATGCTGGGTGGGATGGTATTCAGTTAGGAAGTGCTTATGGAGATGTCAGGATCTACAATAACCATATCAACAACTATGGTACTCAAGATGAGCTTTACCAGCAAACAGGCTTACAAGTTGCCTTGGCATATCCGACAAACGACAATGGTCAAAGCCATATTTACAATAACCTGATAGAAAATGGCACAGGTCCTGGTACACTAATAGGAGGTACTTCCGCTAATTTTTACAACAACATTTACCGAAATGTAGCTTCTTCAAGCAATCATGTAAACGATGGAATTTATATAGGAAATGGAGCAAAAATCCATGATAATGGTTTCAATTTTATCAATAATATGGTCTTTGCCCATTCAAATGCTCGATATACCATTATGGGGGCTAATAATCAGGGAACTAGTCGGATCATTAATAATATAGCGAATGTAGATATACAAGGAGGTGATAAAAAGCAAACAAACCTTATAGCAAGCGATAGTTCCGAGCTCAAAACATTAGTGGAGGACAAAGGAACTAATACTGCGGCATATGGCGTTACCTTCGACTTTAATAATAATACACGACCGCAAGGAGGGGCATTTGATATAGGTCCGTATGAGTTTGTGAAAAAAAAAACTAATGAAAAACCAGTAGTCGTTCTAGATGATAATTATAACATTACACTACCAGCTGATTCATTAATAATTGATGGCAGCGCCTCATATGATCCTGATGGAGAGATATCCTCCTACTTATGGGAGCAAGCATCGGGCTCTTATACCTTAAGCCTTACCAATCCTACAAAAGAAAAACTTATAATAAAAGAGCTTAAAGTTGGCGATTTTGAGTTTTCTCTCACTGTAACGGATGATTCCGGAGCCGTAGACACGCAGTCTTTTACCGTTACCATAGACAGCCAAATAGTAATACCTCCACCAACAGAAGCTACGCCCATCCCAACAAAAGTTACTGCAAGTGATACCAGTTTTACCGATAAAATAGAGGTAAGCTGGGACAAGCCTGAGTTTTCAGGAAAAAAGCTATATTATGCTATTTACCGGAGTAATTCTAGCGATACGACTTCTGCACAACTTATATCGAGCTGGTTATTTGACCAATCATCCTTTATTGACTCAAGCCTTGTAGCGGATACAGAGTACTATTATTTTGTAAAAGCAGCAATATCTAATACTGGAGAAATGCAAAGTTTCTTTAGTATAGGAGATATCGGTTCTACAAAAAAAGAAACTGAAGTAGTTAGGCTGATAAAAGTTGATAAACAACTTTTAGAGTTTGGAGATGTATTATTTGGCGATAGTAGTAGCGCCAAATTCACTATTGCAAATGTAGGAGAGAACAGCCTGAGCATAGACTCTATTATTACTCCTGCCCCATTTTATAGCAACTGGCATTCGGGTACATTAGGCGCTGGGGAGCAAAAGGAAATAGAGGTAAAGTTTATCCCTTCAGATACTGTTTCTTATTTCAAAAGTATTGTTATTTTTTCCAATGCATCTCCTAGTGAGAAAGTAGTGAATGTATCGGGTAAAGGATATATGGTATTGACAGGGCTCGAAAGGATAGACAACGACACAGACATCTTGGCTTACCCCAACCCTTTCATAAACGATTTGTCCTTGGAGCTGGGCAATGACTACCTTGGTAAGGTAGATATAACCATACTCAATAGCAGTGGTGCATTTGTCAAAGCATATCATATTGACAAAACACGAAAGGTAATCAACAAGTATTTCGACCTTTACCAACTACCAGAAGGCCTGTATGTCTTGAAGATATCCTTTGGTGATAAGTTTGTCACAAAAAAGATAATCAAGACAAATTAGTGTTCTAGGTTTTCCTTTTCTACACTATTGAGTACAACCCCAATCAGCTTTTTGTCTATGTCTAGTTTAGATAAAAAGCTGATTGTTTCTTTATCACTCTGTCTAATACTTGTTCTAGAAGAGAATATACCGATTACTCCTTCTACAGAATCTATCAATTCTTTTGCATCCGAGTAATCACTAATGGGCGCTGCCTCTAGCAAAATATAATCATACTCCTTTTTAAGTTCCTTGATTCCTTCTCCAAAAACATTATCTGGAAACACTTCTGATGGGGAGTAATTCCCACCTTCGCAACCTAATACGTCAATACCTTTTATTATTGAGGCAATTATGCCCTTTTTCATGGCTTGTATATCCCCTTTTTCCATCATTGTTTCCAATACCGGTTTTGCCCCCAGCGCCACAGTCAAGTCATTATTAGAGAAATTAGTATCAACAACCAATACCTTTTTCCTGCTTCTACTAAACATATAAGCAAGCGAATGTACCAAGGACGTTTTGCCTTCACCCTTCCTACTACTCACAAATAAAATAACCTTCTTATCAGTAGCCTCTATTTCATACCTCAGCTTCCTTACCGACTCTACAAATAACGCCATGCTCTGGTTTTGCCCCTCTAGTGATTTGGAGAAAACATCCTCAAACCCTTGAGTTTTCTTAATATTAAGACGGTTAATTACAGCGATAAGCTTCAATGGAACACTTTTGCCAAAATACGAAGGTGTCTTAATAGACGTATCAATAAAATCCAACAACAAGATTCCTAGTATACATAGCACAAAACTAGTTGCACCAGATAATGCCACAGTCATTAACCGCTTAGACGGTTCAGGTTCTTGTGGAGGCTGTCCATACAACACTTGCTTAATAGAGCTTGTTGTGGCAAGTAATACATCTAAAGACTCATTATACTTATTCTGGGCATTTAAATAATCTTCACTTGCCAATGTTACATCTCTTTCTAGGGTCGCAATACGCGCTTCTTTAGAAGCATAAGTACCAAAAGTACTTCTCATTGCCCTCAGGTTGGACTCGACCTCTTGTACATCCTGCCTCGCAATCGCTATTTGAGTCTCTAACTCTCTACGTCTATTTTTGAGCTCATCAGCACTCATGTCAGACCCTTCTGATGATGTATCTGTTGATGTAATCTTTTTTTGTAGCTCTCTTCTTAATACAACAATAGAATCTCGTAATGTGCTATTTTGAGAGCCTTCCAAGATATATCTTTCATTCAATACATTTATCCGATTCCTTATTTCTATAATTTCGGAATTCTGGTCACTCCCTAAAATATCACTACCACTCCCAAAAGACTCCAATCTCGCATTGACTGATTTTAGAGAATATTCTAAGCCCCTCAGGTTCTTTTTTTCTTCTTCTAGAGTTGTTTCAAGCTCTTTTATCCGTTCAATTTTACTCGTACTCTCCAAGTTAATGTCAAACACTTGGCTTGATGCTTTAAACTCTCTAAGAGCTTCAGATTTCAAGTCTAATTCCTTCTTTTTTTGCTCTACCAGTTGGGCAAATGTTTTCACAGATTCAGAACTTCTTTGTGTTCGGAGTGAATTATAATATCTCAAAAACTCTTCGCACAAGGTATTTACCAAAAAAGCAGATAGCTCTGGGTTATCAGAAAAAGATGTAATGGAAACATAGTCTGTATACCTTACTCTCGATACGCGTAACATTTTTCGTAAAGAACGGCTTCCATAACCATAGGCTTCCATTAGTTCGAGTAGTACCTTATCATCTTCGGAAAAGAGACTCAACATCTCCATATTTTGCAACTTCCGTTCGATCGTATCGGCTAATACCTTAAAATTCTTACCAGCTAAAACCTTGTTCTCCGCCTTCTTTTTTGGGGTTAATTCTCGAAAACTCTTCTCTGTTTTTAGATCATGAATCAATAACCTATAAGACAGCAAGCCAATTACCATTGGAGAGTTGATAGTCTCTATCAGGTTATCAAATTTTACATTGATTTCATATAAATTAAACCGCTCTTCATTGAGCTTAACCTGATCTGTGATAGTATATCCAGTGGCTAGTTGGGCAGAAGACCGGTATGTTCTCTCTAGGTTAAGGGTAAAAAAAAAGGCTATGACCCCCGTGATCAAAGGAACCCCTATCCACAATATCCTCCTGCGATATAATAATTTTACAATATAAAATATATCCATATACGATATCTGTTATATAAATTACCGTAATTGTAGTCTACAAAAGCTAAAACCAGAGGTAATTTAAAACAATTTACTGGGAAGGGGGGTGCTTCTATTTGTTAAATTATATTAACAGAATTATAACAATTTAAATAACCGCTATTTTAACGTATTCTAAGCCACTAGAATATACCATATAAATCCCTAAGTACAGAGCTGTTAAGTGTGCTAGTTAATCAAAAATGGATTATTTCGACAGTAAAACTTTCTTACTATAAATAAAACATATTGTTTTATAATTTATCTTATGTTAAATAGAAAGATTAATCATCTTATTTAACACTATCCTCTACTCCATTTTAACTGTTAAATTATTAATTTTAAACTCCATTATTGAAGCCAAATAAAATCATATGCTTTTAGAAATAGTTTTTTGGTGCTGTCTTTTCATTGTCACATACAATTATATTGGATACAGTTTTATCACCTATTTTTTTATTCTTTTAAAGAAAAAGCCATCCCCATCTATAAGCATTGCTGACGCTGACCTTCCTGAGGTAACCTTAATTATACCTGCTTATAATGAAGAACGTTTCATTGAAAAAAAAGCCCAAAATACCTTAGCCCTCTCCTATCCCAAAGACAAACTACAAATAATATTTATTACCGATGGTTCTACCGATAACACTCAACAAATAATAAAAAAATATCCACAGTTTATTTTGCTACATAGTGACAAAAGAGCTGGAAAATCGGCTGCTGTCAACCGAGCAATGCAACATGTAAAAACACCTGTCGCTATTTTTTGCGATGCAAATACACTGCTGAACGAACATGCCATCGTAGAAATTTCGAAACACTATGCCAACCCTGAAATTGGCGGAGTAAGCGGTGAAAAAAAGGTGATAGCAGAAAGTGAAGATGGTGCCGCTGGCTCGGAAGGAATCTATTGGAAATATGAGTCCATGCTCAAAAAATTGGATTCGAAACTGTACTCAATAGTTGGAGCTGCAGGTGAGCTCTTTTCAGTAAGAACCGACCTCTATGAGCCGATAGAAGAAGATACTATTCTGGATGATTTCATGATTTCACTGCGTATCAACCTGAAAGGATATCGGGTTATTTATGAGCCAAAGGCTTATGCAATGGAAACACCTTCCAGTTCTATAAAAGACGAGCAAAAAAGGAAAGTAAGGATCTGTGCCGGAGGTTTTCAATCCATGTCCCGCCTACTTCCGCTCCTCAATTTTTTCAAACACCCTGCACTCACGTTTTTATATATTTCCCACAGAGTTCTGCGCTGGACGCTAAGCCCACTGAGTTTGTTGGTACTGTTTCTTATCTGCCCATTCCTTTGGAAAGCAGGAATTGTTTACCAAGCTATCATTATTGCCCAACTTGGATTTTATGCTAGTTCACTCCTCGGTTGGATACTTGCTAAAAAGAATATAAAAGTAAAGTTACTTTACATCCCCTATTATTTCACCTTTATGAACTTATCTGTATTTGCCGGTTTTTTCAAGTTTATCAGAGGAAAGCAGTCTGCTGTTTGGGTGAGATCAGACAGGAAACAATTATCAACCCCATAGCCTCAACTTTGTTTCTTTTTTTCGTCTTTCAAAAGCTTTTTATCGGCACTTTTGACCCTGCGCTCCAGCTTTTTGATGTCCTCCTCAGGGGGCAGTTCTTCTGGAACTATGCCTCGCTTTATCAGGTATTCCCTCAAGTCTTTATTACTGCTCACATGTTCTTTTGTAATATTTTCTTCTCCTTGGAGGTCTTTCGATCGTACATTAAAATTAGTGACTTCCGTAGCTAAATATTTTGCAGCAATAGTTACTGTTGGTAGAAAATCGGCAAGAGGTCGGTTTTTTGGAATATCAAATTTCAGCTTCATCTGCTCTGTAGTATTTCCCCCAAAGAGCACCTTGTCTCCCCTACTCCGTATCCTTCCAAACCCTCGGCTATCTACCCCTCGTTCATAGATCAATTGGCTCAGCTCCTTCTCCGATCTGGTTAGTTTTTTTCGTGCCTGAAGTCGCTCGTTAAGCTTGATCCTCTCCTCTATCAGTTCTTGTTTCCGCGTCTGGATAGCAAAATAACTTTGGGCAAACGCCACTTCTTCTTTGCGTGCATCTCCATTTTGGGCAATCAAGTAACAAGCGTAACGGGTAAGCATCACATCTGCTATTTCCCGCTGTCCTCCTTTACCCAATTCGATCATTTTCGTGACGCCACGAAAATGATCGCCTGCCGTTTCCCCAGCATTCTCAGCAGCTTCACGAGCCCGCTCTATTAGCTTAGGAAAATTCTCCCACCTATCGTAGCCGAGTACCTTGTATAGGTCACGGGCAAACCAAAACTCCACCTCATCTATCACTCGAACTATTTCCTCAAAATCGTCCTTCAGTCTTTGGATCTTATCAGTTTTCATAAGCTATCTTTTATAAGGGACATTTTGACCTTTATGCCCCTATGTACTCTTTTTTTAACTTTTCTAGCTCTTTCAGGAGTTTTTCATAAAGTTTTTGGTTATCCTCCCCTATCCCCATTTTATTCAAATACCTAATTGCTTTTTTCTTCTGCTTCTCAAAATTCAAATTTGCTGGAGGTGTCGAAGTCTCAACGGCAGCCGTTTTGGAAGACGATGCAGTCAGAATATCTTCCACGGAATTGATCTCTCCTACCCTATCCAACTTCGCCATTGCTTGAATATCCCCCTTCTTCACTTTCACTTTTCCAGCTAATATATCTTGCTTAAGTGCCGCGTGTGCCTCTCCTATTTTTTCTAGACCTTCCGCATAAAGTGCATCGCGTTTAATCGTTTTTTCACTTACATTAAACTCCTTTGCCAGCTTTCCCGAAGTTGTCCCCGAATCAAAAGGGACATTTTGACCTTTTTGCTCTGCCCGTTCATATTTTCCCTTCTCCTTTTTTTCATTATTGTACTTCAAGCCTCGCAAGTAAGATGCTTGTTCTGGAGTAAGGTTCCTACGTCCCAACTGGTTGTCTATCATGTATTCCCGCACTTCTTCCATAGTGGAAAAATGCAGCAACTTGATATTGAAATCAAGCCCATGCTTAGTACAAATCCCATGTCTGTTATGCCCATCTATGAGAACATACTCCTCATCTTTCTCCCAAACCAGTAATGCATCCCGACAACCATTTTTGAGAATATTTTGCTCCAATGCTTCAAATTCATCCGCTCGCAAAGGTGGGATAAGATGCAATAACTCAGGCAAAATCGTAATATTTTGCTTGATGCCCGTCGTCTTGATTATGCCTTTATCCTCCTTTAGCACACCTTTGTTCAAGGTTTTAAATAAATCTCTTTTCTTAGCCATAATCTTATTTTGTTACTTGTCAGATGAAAGTATTTCCTTCGCCAAAGCCATATAATCTTTCGCCCCATTGGAGTTAGGGATATACGAAAACACATCTTGCTGGGCAGATTGGGCTTCTGTCAAAGCTACATTTTCACGAATAATCGTATTAAAGACCTTAAACCCTGGCAAGGTTTCTTTCACATAATCCATGTTGCTTTGGTGCACCACCAAGCGCTTGCTTACTAAGGTAAATACGATACCTTCTACTTTGAGCTCTGGATTAATTTCTTCCTGAATCCGTTCTATTCTGGTCAGTATTTTGTCCAACCCCTTAATAGCTGCTATTTCTGGTTGCAATGTTACCAAACAGCTATTGGAAGCTACCATAGCACCCGAAGTAATAATGTTTAGAGAAGGGGGACAATCTATCAGGATATAATCGTAATTATCTTTTACTGGTCTCAATACTTTTTTCAACCTATTGAAGCCCCCTATCATCTGAACCAACTCCAGGTCTGCTTCTGCCAATTCCAAATCGCTTGGCGCTAGATCAAACCCCTCTTCTATCTGAACTATGGGCAACGGACTATCTTTTAACAAAGCATCTACCACTTGTTTTTCAGGCTCGTCAACCCCCAATCCTTGTGAAAGGTTTCCTTGCGAGTCCATATCCACCACCAATACTTTCTTGCCCATCATATGGAAAGCTTTTCCTAAGTTTATGGTAGTAGTAGTCTTTCCCACTCCCCCTTTATGGTTTACAATGCTGATCACTTTTACATTTCCTGCACTAGCATCTTCCCTATATCCATACTTATGGAGCGTTGGCCTCAAATTTTTTAGATGTTCTTTGTTCAGTTTCCTATCTCCTCTTAGCACTTTTCCCAACAACCCTGCGGGAAGTGCTGATTCTTTCTCTAAAACAGATAGCGAAATAGCTTGGTTTCGCTTCAAAAAATCTACAACGATATCGTTACTGAGTAGCATAAATCATATTTTTGACATAAATATAAGACAGATGTAAAAAAAACGTCCTATTTTTGGTGCAAAATTTTAAAAAAATAGTCTCCCTAAGAAATTTTTTGACTGAATGAGTTTAAAGACGACAACTTCGGGCTAAAAACGACAATTGCGGGAAGACATTTATAGAGAATGGTAGCAAAAGCACTAACAACGACAGTTTCGGGGCTTCACCGATTAATACTATTTTTTATTTAAATATTTCTTTTAACAAGTTTGTTTAAAAACGACAGTTTCGGGTTGTTCTTTTGTATTTAACTTGTTAAAAGAAGGTCAGATCCTTTTCTGTATTTTTAATTTTTATAATATTTTAATCTTTTAGGTAGTCATAATTTACTGATAAACAAATAGTTATTTATGCTTATGACGACAGTTTCGGGACTTGGAACGACTCCTTCGGTTTTTAAGGCGACAGTTTCGGGATGATAGAACGACAGTTATGGGACAAAACAACGACAGTTATGGGATATGACGACTATTACGGGTAGACAAAGCTAAAAACACTTTTAAACAGAAACAACGACGGTTTCGGGTTGAAAAACGACAGTTTCGGGTTGAAAACCATATTATATTCTTTTTTTATGAGAAAAACTTATGATTTATTCTTTATTTATTTTAAATTCGATGTATGGAGGTAAGTATCATTGATAGAGTAAGGAAGCGGCAGCCTGCTGTAGTGAAGGCAAATAGCTTGATAGAGGCCAAGTACAAGATGAGCACTCGTGAGCAAAAAGTATTGTTATTCCTGATATCTAAATTGAGTCCTGAAAAAAAATCTGAACACATCTATGAAACTCATGTTGATGAAATAATGCAAGTGTTGAAAGATTCAGGAATTAAGTGGGGAGACGCCTACTCTTGTTTTACAGACATTATCATGCTTTTGAAAAGTAAGCCAATTAGCATTCACACGGCTGGTGAGCTAACTATAGCCAACTGGTTGGGAACAGTTTCTTTGGTGGAAAAATCTGGCGTGGTAAAATATACGTTCGATTCCCTGATAACCCCTTTTTTGTTTGAGATAAAGAAAAACTTTACGCAATATCCGTTGAGGTATGTGATAAGGCTGCGAAGCACCTATAGCATACGGGTATATGAATTATTGAAACAATATTTGAAAATAGGGGAGAGGCGCATTAGTCTTTCGGACTTGAGAGAGCTTTTAGGTATTGAAGATGAGCTCTATCCACGGTTTTATGATTTTAAAAAACGAGTATTGTTGCCTGCTCAAAAAGAACTAGAAAAGCATACCGATTTATCGTTCGAGTTCAAGGAGATAAAGGTCAAGCGAACTGTCACTGGAATTATTTTTTATATCTATCGAAAAGAAGAAACTCCTTCCCAGCAACTAGAATTACATAAAAGCTCACAAGCAACACTTGGTCAGAATAAAGCAGGAGCGACTGTCGATGCTGAAACCCTAGAGAAAGAAGAGCGCTTAAAAGAGCGCTTGCACGAATTAGAGCTGGATAACTGGCAAATAGAGCGAATTATGGATAGAGTAGGGGTAAAGCCCGAAACAGGGGTATGGAAACTGATAAATGCCATCAAAATGGATAAGAGGGATGGTAGAATTAAAGACTCTTTGGGAGGGTATACCGCAAGGCAGTTTGAAAAGAACTATAACCTTGGTTTTTTTAAGTAATCAAAAGCTTTTTATGCAATGAATGGTTACTCTCTTACAAAGGAAATATAGAGCTTACTCTCTTTTTTGTCTGAATATTCAGTGATGATTCGATCTCTGTCAAAACCAAGAGATGATAAGTATGAAGTAGCATTGATAGCTCTTCCCATGGGTAAGTAATCATCTGACTCGCTATTCGCTTTGCCGCCTTTCAGCAATAGTTTAATATTTTTTCTAGCTATTGTTTTGTTGGCTATATACCACAAAATTTCCTTGCTATGATCTGTGAGCTCATAAGAGTTTTCTTGAAAGTTTAGAGATAAATTTATATCAGATTCAAGAAGGCTTTTGATCTCTTCTGAAGGAATGAGGTTATATGATTTACTTGAAGAGTAGGTTGTTTTTGAAGAAAAGGATGCTTTGTATATATCAGTGGCATTTCCAAAGTTACTGATGTAAAAACACTCGTTATCGTCTCCGATACAAAAATAAAATTCATCGTTGTCGGTATTTATTTCTCCTATTAATTTTTCAGGTTTACTCCATACCTTCCACGAATCATAAAGCTTTTTAGCAACAAAAATATCCATTGTTCCATTGTTATTTTCAGATGAAAAAAACAGTTGTTTTTTATCCTCTGAGAGAAAAGGACATATTTCGCGCCTGACTGAATTAATGCTGACTCCCAAATGGAGTGGCGTAGACCAGTTTTCTCCATCAAATTCACTTACGAATAAATCTTCTTTGCCCACTGAAATCTTATTGGTCATGCTAAATATGAGGACATCTAACCCACTTGACATATAAAAACTATGGACTTTGGAATAATTTAGTTTTTTGATGGAAAGTTTTTCTGGTTTTTTCCATGTCTTGTTTTCAAATTGAGATACAAAAATTCCTTCGAACTTAAATACATTTGTTGGGATGATTTCGGTACTTAGAAGGTATTGGAACCTATCATTCTTTCCCAAGGAATTCTTCAATAACTTGAACCTAAGGCTATCAATTTGCTCGTAGGTATCGAGCCATTCGACTGGAAACCAGTTCTTTTTTGCGGGGAGCCGCCCTACTACAGTACCTTTTTTATTTGTGAAAAACCTAAAGAAATAACCTTTTCCGTCAAGACCTGAAATCAATGGAATATTGGTAGAGTCAGTATTTGCTGAGAATAAAGGTATGATAGAGTGGGGGACAGCTGGTTCTTGCGCTATGCTTAGCTGAAAGGAAATGATAAACCCAAAGAATAATACGAGCTTCAAACGATTCATGGAGAAGTTAAATTAGTCTGTGACAATTAGGTTAGTTTGGAGCTATTCTTAAGGACAAACAGTATTTCACCTAATATCTATTTTCATTTGTGATATCAGGTGAAATGTAAAATATATACTAAAAACTACAAATTCATTTTCTTGAAGATAGGCTCAGGTATATTTTTGATAATGAGCATGATCCATCGCCACATCCATTTTACATACACCGTATTTTTCTTTTTTTTCAGCCCTTTGAAAACGGCCTCAGCCACCTCTTTGGGTTGTGCGGTGAGTGGTGCGGGGAGTTCCAGTTCGGCGGTCATTTTTGTATAGACAAATCCTGGCTTCACGCTCATTACGTGTACCCCTTTTTTTGCGCCCCTATTGCGAAGTCCTGCCAAAAAAGCGGAAAACCCAGCTTTGGCACTTCCATAAAAAAGCTTGCTCTGGCGGCCTCTTTCTCCGGCAACGGAACTGATTCCGGCAATAGAGCCTGTTCCTTTGTTTTCATAATCGTTGGCAATGACGTTGAGGATAGATGCAGCTCCCGTATAGTTGGTAGCTATCATTTTTTCTGCTTCTAACCAATTTTCGTTGGCAAGCTCTTCCTCTACCATATATCCAAACACACAGATGCTTATTTCGGGTTTTGTGGGTAGTTTATCATAAAAGGCTTGGTGCCCAGTATAGTCACAAGCATCGAAGGCAAAAGCCTCTGCTTTTATTCCAAAACGAGCCTCGAGGTCGCCTTTAAGGGGTATTAGCTTTTCAGGGTTTCTCCCAGCAAGTTGGATATCGTATTTTTCAGACGCAAATTTTCGGGCAATGGCCACGGCCATGTCTGAGGTGGCACCAAGTATGAGTACGGTCGGCATTTTTTTCGAGGTAGTGGTTCAAAAATGAAATATATATGTGATCACAAGGAAACTTGTGTCAGGCAATTACAGGACGCTTGCCCAATTTTGGCTCTATTAACCTTTTCGACTGCATGGAAGAGAACTTGTGCCCAGGGTTGTATCGGTTGACTATCTCCACAAACCGATCGATATTTGGATAGGATTCCCAAAATACTTCAGGATTCATTCGGGCATCTTTGGTAAGGTAGAGCCTTCCTCCGTAGTCGAGCACGACTTTGTCCAGTTCGTCCAAGAACTCAAATAAGCCTTTTTTTATAGGAAAGTCCAAGGCCAGTGTAAAGCCTTCCATAGGGAAGGATATCAGACTGTCCTGTTTGCCAAAAAGCTTGAGCACGGCCAAAAATGACCCCATTCCTTTTTTGCCTATCCTTGTCAAGATATCGATCAGCCCTTTGTGGCTGGTTTCCAGAGGCAATACGAATTGGTATTGAACAAATCCTTTTTTTCCATACATTCTGTTCCAATCAGATATGGCATCTAGCGGATAGAAAAACGGTTCGTAAGGGATCATGTTTTCTATAAGCGGTTTCGTATTTTTATGGTAATAAAGGAAGTTAAAAGCCTTTATAGAGAGTTGGTTTAGGACGAAGCCAGGGAAATTGAATGGGATGGCAAGCTTCATCTTGTTTGGGAGGGCCAACGGGTCTTTCCCCCCAACTTCTTTTGCCGTTGCATGTTCGCCCGCCATCATAATACTTCGTCCAAACTGTTTACCACCTTTGAGGCAATCTATCCAAGCCATGGAATAGGTAGCATCTTTATATTGCTGGAAAAGGTCTATGATCTCTTCAAGATTCCTCGCTTTGATCTGTTTTTGTGAAATATATGCAGATTCTATTTTTTTGAGTTGGAACTTAGCAGTAAGGATTACCCCGGTTAACCCCATGCCTCCACAAGTAGCTTCAAAAAGTTCTGTATTAAGCTTTGGACCACAAGTAGCTATAGCTCCATTGGCAAGTAATATATCCATCTCGCTCACATGGCTGGAGAAACAGCCTTCCACATGGTGATTCTTTCCGTGTACATCGGAAGCTATCGCACCTCCTACAGTCACGAATTTTGTTCCTGGGGTCACGGGTAAAAACCAGCCATTAGGCACACTAAATTCCAATATATCGGCAAGGCTTACCCCCGCTTCACATTCTATCTGCCCAGTTTGGCTATCAAAAGAAATCACCTTATCATACCTGAGGGTAGAGATGATATTGTTACCTAGGGAAGCGTCGCCGTAGCATCTTCCAAGCCCTCTAGTAATAATGTCAGACCTACCTTCTAAAAAGCTTGGCAATTCGTCTTTTTGGGAGAAAGATTTTTCCTCTGCTCTTACGATAGGGTAGCTGCCCCAGTTGGTTACTTGTTTTTTCATTCGCCAAAAATTTTAATTTCCGGATAGTAGATGATGAAGTAGAAACTTACAATCCATAAAAAAAGACAAGCTTGTATAAAGCGGTCTTTATAGAGAATGGCGGTTGGAGAACCCGTATTATTCTCTACAAAAGTAATCTGTAAATACCTAAGTATCCCTGCTATAACAAACAAACAGGTATAATACAGCCTGTGTGTGCCCCATTTTTCGAAAGTATTTGCAGCAAGAGAATACAACAAGTAGGCTACGATAGTAATAGCCGATAGCATTGCCAGTGTAACATTCATGAACTCTAAGTTATACCCTTTTACCACCTTCCTCATTTCTCTACCAGAATCTAACTTGAGCAACACATCATCGCGCCTTTTGGCAAAAGCCATGATTAAGGCTAATAGAAATACCATAAGAGTAAGCCATTCAGAAACAGCTACCTCGCTCAATACACCTCCACTTTTTACTCTTAGTACAAACCCTATTGACACGATGATAACATCCAGAATAGATATATTTTTTAGCCCAAAAGAATAGCCAAGGTTGAGTGCAAAGTATATAGACAATATGAATAAAAACTTTGGCTTGAGCATGAATGCGAGCCCGAAACCACATAAAAGGCATATTGCTAAAACAATGAGTGCTTGTTTTTTAGATACAGAACCAGAAGCTAA
Organism: Flammeovirgaceae bacterium SG7u.111; assembly: GCA_034044135.1. NCBI lineage: Bacteria > Pseudomonadati > Bacteroidota > Cytophagia > Cytophagales > Flammeovirgaceae > Flammeovirgaceae bacterium SG7u.111. Next base: position 42,570 of record CP139022.1, read on the forward strand.
AGGCCGTTCACTCTTTTTTGGGTGCTTTTTATCGGCTTCTATATCTCTATAGTCGTTGATGATGTACACGCAACTAGCAATGAGGCTAAAAGATAAGACCCCCCCCGCTAGGCTCATGAGTTTTTGTATCTGGAATAGCTCGCCAGCAAAAAAAAGAGGTATGAATAAAAAAGAGTTTTTCACCCATTGTTTTGGGCGTAGAAGTTTTATGAGTTCCACAGGCTATAAATATTACTGACCAGTAACAATTTGAGTAAGTAATGGTAATAAGACAGTGTTGGTGATTTTGGGTAATCCTAATAGTTGTATATTCTTCTGTTTCAAAGTTAAACATACATATGTATACAGATGTATGTTATTAGGATATTTCGTCTTTAAACAATTGTTAACAAAAGATAATGATTATATATTTGAGTTTTTGTTAAGCTCTAAATGCCTTATTTTCACTCTATTATTAAAAGTGAACCTTGGTTATTATAAGGTGTTTCTTCTTGAGTATGTAACAATATACTAGTTCAATAAAAAAATAACTACCACTCTAAAACCATGAAAAAAGTACTTCTACTGTTTTTCTGCCTGCAATCTTTCTTATTATCAACGTATTCTTACAGTCAAGTCCTTGATCCAAATGATCCTGTAGTTAGATGGGAAGAGGGCGACCCTGTTCCTTCCCAACCTGCCTTTGGTCAGATAGGTAAGTGGATTGCTAAGAGCGTTGTAAGGTGGGACAATGAACCCTTCAAGCCCTATATTTATAAAGGGATGCCGTTTAGGTTGATGTTTCCAAAAAACTACGATCCAAATCGTGCTGAAAAATACCCGATAATCGTAATGTTTCATGGCCGTGGAGAGGCTGGGGATATTACAGATAATGAACGACAGTTGATCCATGGTGCTGAAAAGCATAAGAACGCTATAGAAAACGGTACCTACGATGGCTTTCTTTTGTTTGGACAGAACACTTCGGGCTGGTGGAACAGCTACTTGTATGGAGTGATCAATGATTTGATTACTAATAAAATGCCAACGGAGATAAATATAGACCTGAACAAGGTTTACGTCCATGGTTTATCATCTGGTGGTATTGGTGTATGGGAAATGGTGATCAATTATCCGAGGATAGCAGCGGCAGTACTTCCAATGAGTGCTTCTAGCTCCTACCAGACCAATATACTCAACAAGCTAAAATTCACTCCAATGTGGATTTTTCAAGGTAGTGAAGATAGCAATCCTCCTCCTGAAAGGACTATTTCTCAGGTAAATTTATTGAAAGGGCTAGGTGCAGATGTTGCTTATACTATTTACGAGGGTGTTGGTCATGGTACTTGGAATCGTGCTTACAGTGAATCGGACTTCTTTCCTTTTATGAACAGGGCAAATAAAGTAAATCCATGGGTGCTTTTTGGAAAAAGTGAGTTTTGTCCCGGTGATCAAGTTAATGTGACTATAGGTGTTACAGCAGGCTTTGATGGATATCAGTGGAGGAAAAATGGTAATGTTATTTCAGGAGCTAATGGAAATACTGTTAGTGTGTCTGATTATGGTGTTTATGACGTACGCATCAAAAGGGGGAGTGATTGGTCTTATTGGTCACCAACCCCTGTTGAAATTAAAATTAAAGAACCTACCGTTACGCCTCCTATTCAGATAGAAGGGCTTGCAAGCAAAGTCATCCCTGCACCAGATGGCAATAATGGAGTAACATTAGAGCTACCTGATGGCTATGTTACTTACCAATGGAAAAAAGTTGGTAACAATTCAGTGATAGGTTCATCACGAATGTTGACTGTAACTGAACCTGGCGAATACATTGCGTCTGTAACCGAATTGAATGGATGTTCTAGTAGTTTTTCAGATCCTTTTTCAGTGGTGAATGCAAATGGAAGCAATGGACCTGATGCTGTAAATGGATTGCTTGCCTATGCACCGTCTAAAACCACTATTCAGTTGAATTGGAGCGATAATCCAAATGCTACTTATAATGAGACAGGTTTTGAAGTATATAGAGGTGATGAAGCAGGAGGTCCTTATCAACTTGTTGCTATTACTGATGCAGATGAGCTTACCTATTTAGATGAAGACCTAGCCCCTAATACAGAATACTTTTATATCGTCCGTCCTGTTAATGACAAGGCTGCAGGTCCAGAATCTACAGAGGTAAATGCTCGTACCCAAGTGGATAAAGAAAACCCAGCAGCTCCATTAAACCTTAAGGTTGTATCCACCACTAATAATTCGGTGAGTTTGGCATGGGATGCATCTACTGATAATGTTGGAATTGGTCGATATGATGTGTACCAGAATGGTGTAAAAGCTGTAGTAACAGAAGGAACATCAACAACCATTTATAACCTTGTGGAAGAACAGGTATATACCTTTTATGTAAAAGCAAGAGATATTACAGGTAATGAGTCTGCTGCAAGTAACCAAGTGACAGCTGCAGCTATTTTCTCTGGCCTAACCTATAAATATTATGAGGGTAGTTGGAATTCATTGCCTGATTTTAACGCATTGACCCCAGATGCATCAGGACGTGCAGATAATATAGATATAAGTATACGGCAACAGGATGATAACTTCGCTGTTTTATGGGAAGGGTTTGTCAATATTCCCATAGCCGGTACTTATACATTTGAAACCCGTTCGGATGATGGAAGCAAGCTTTATATAGGAGAATATGACGAAGCTAATCTATTAGTTAATAATGACGGGCTGCACGGCACAGTATCCAAAAGTGCTTCTTATACCTTTGCTTCTGCTGGAGCTTATCCTATAGCTGTATCTTTCTTTGAAAAAGGTGGTGGACAAGTAATGGAAGTATATTGGTCGAGTGACCAAGGTTTGGCAAGGGAAAAGATGCCAAATGAAGCATTTGGCTCTGACTTTATAATGCCAGGACTTCCTCCTGAAGTTCCAACTCAATTAGCAGCAACATCTATCTCTTATGAGCAAATCGACCTTACTTGGTCTGATAATAGCAATAATGAAACAGGATTCCAGCTTTATAGGGCTGATAATCCTGTCGGACCATTTTATCCTGTGGCTATAGTTGGAGTAGATGAAACTAGTTATAGTGACCTAGGGCTAGATGCTGAAACGACTTATTTTTATAAAGTAATGGCGATTGGCCAATATGGGGAATCAGGTTTCTCAGATGAAATTAAAAGAGGGCTCGACTATTCTTATTATGAGCAAAACTTTAGTAACCTCGATCAATTAGAGACTGCTACACCTATTAAGACTGGCGTTTCTGATGACTTTGACCTTAGTTCAAGAGAAAGGGATTCTAATATTGCTTTTAAGTGGGAGGGGACAATAAGTTTACCAGCCACTGGGGATTATAAGTTCTATACAAGATCAGATGACGGAAGTGAGCTGTTCATTAATGGTACTCAAGTAGTATTTAATGATTACAACCAAGGAATGACAGAGCGTGGAGGCACTATTAACCTTGTGGCAGGAAATTATCCAATAAAAGTAACTTGGCGCCAAGGTGGGGGAGGTTATGGCCTTGAGGTTCGTTATGAAGGCCCTGGAATAAGCAAGGGTCTTATTCCAGATGAAGTTTTAAGAGATCCAGATATCAATGCAACCACGGCTACGCTTCCTCCTGCGCCAGCAGCACCAAGTGGATTAGTAGCGACTCCGCTTACCAATTCTTCTATTAAGATAGATTGGGCGGATAATAGCAACAATGAGCAGGGCTTTGAAGTGTACAGATCAAATGGAAATAACACAAATTATTTGCTTTTCGAGACGCTGGATGCCGATGCGACTTCGTATACAGACGAAGGGTTATTTACAGGAGTATCTTATTACTATAAAGTTGTTGCGGTAAATGTAGGAGGTACTGCAGAGTCTGGTGAAGTAGTGAGTAAAACTCTCAATACAGTACCTTCGCTGACTGGTATTATCGATCAAACAATGCGATTTGGAACTTCTCTGGAAATAACTCTTTTTGGAGAAGATATCGATGGTAATTCTTTAAGTTATAATGTACAAAATCTTCCATCTTTTGCCTCTTTGGTAGACTATGGAGATGGAACAGGGCAAATTACTTTTACACCTGCTGATGCTCAACAAGGAAACTATCAAAACATCGTAGTGGAGTTGATAGATAATGAAGGAGGGGTAGCGAGCGAAGCTTTTTCACTATTGGTAAATGATAATTATGTACCTGTCGTTGCTGCTATTTCTGACGTAATGATGAAAGAGCAAGAGGCTTTGGAAGTATCGTTCTCCGCCACAGACCAGAACGGGGTATCGGACCTTGTGTGGACGGTATCTGGTCTTCCTGCTTTTGGTGTTTTCGAGTCGGATACAGATGGTACAGCAAAGATAACTTTTAACCCAGGGCTTTCTGATGTTGGTTCATACCCTATTCAAATAAGCGTAACAGATTCCGAAGGTGCAATATCTGCAGAGGCTTTCACCCTGGAGGTGGAGGATATCTCTGTAGGGCTAGAGGTCTACGTGAACCTGAACGGACCTTCGTACGATGCGGGCTGGCCTTGGAACAACACGCACGATGACCCTGCGAGCGGTTCGTCCTTCGGGCCTTTCCTGGACGCGGGCGGCGCCCCCACCACGGTAGGCCTCCGCACGTCGGACTTCGGGGTGAACACGCTGGGCTCGGTCTCCGGCTCAGGGGTGTACCCTTCGGACGTGATGCGCACGTCCTACTGGTCTAGCCGGGCATCCGAGAGCTTCACGCTCACGGGCCTGCCGTCGGGCTACGTGTACGAGCTGGTGTTCTTCGGCAGCCGTGACGAGGGCGGGCAGACGAACCGTACGACGGACTACAGCGTTGGGGGGGAGACGGTGTCGCTGAACGCCTCCAAGAACAGCACGGAGACGGTATCGATCTCGGGGCTGTCCGCGGACGCCTCGGGGGAGCTCACGGTGACGGTATCGAAAGGTTCCGGCTCCGCGTACAGCTACCTGAACGCGCTGGTGGTGAAGGGCTCCCTGGACGACGGCACGCCCCCCGCCGCCCCGCGCGATCTTTCCGCCTCGCTGGGGGCAGGCCCATCCGTGGGGCTGTCCTGGCTTGACGCGGCCTACAACGAGACGGGCTACGAGGTATGGCGCTCCACGTCTGAGGGCGGCCCATATGCCCTGCTCTCGACGGCCGATGCGGATGCCTCCGTCTATGTTGACAACGCGGTATCGGGCAGCACGGTGTATTATTACAAGGTACGTGGGGTGAACGCATATGGGGGGTCTGCCTATAGCGGGACGGTATCAGTGGGGACGCCCAACGCCCCGCCGGTATTGTCCCCTGTCGGGACCGTCGGGCTGAAGAGCGGGGAGGCGCTTCAGGTGGCCGTCATCGCCACAGACGGCGACCCCGGCGACGAGGTCTCATTGTCCGCCACCGGCCTTCCTGCATTTGCGGTGTTCGAGGACCAGGGCTCTGGGAACGGCACGCTTTCGCTGTCGCCACAGCCTGGCGACGAGGGCAGCTATATGGCCATCGCAACGGCCTCGGACCAGAACGGTGGCACGGCACAACAAGAGATCGAGATTGTGGTAACAAGTGGAGATTTAACCACCATCTATGTAAACTTCAATGAGGGCTTAAATGCACCATCCCCTTGGAATAATACAGCGGCTGCTCCAACAGCAAACAGAACAATTAGTGACCTAAAGGATGAGACGAATACAGGAACAGGTATTTCTCTAAGAATGATGGATGCTTGGTCAGGATCGAATACTTTAGGTATAAATACAGGTAATGATTCTGGTATTTATCCAGATAATGTAATACAATCAGCTTATTGGGAAAGTACTGGAAATAATAAGAGAATTAGAATTTCTGGTCTCACTGATGCTAACAAGTATAACTTCATCTTCTTTGCAAGTAGAGATGGAGGAGGTAACCGTACCACCAACTATACAATAAATGGAGAGACGGTTTCTTTAAATGCATCTTATAACGGCGATAATACTGTACAGATCAACGGGGTTTCACCAGATGCTTCTGGCGAGGTTACTATCAATGCACAAAAGGCCTCTGGAGCTAGCTATGGTTATATCAATGCTTTAATCATACAAGCTTATGAAGATGACGGTTTGCCATTATCGCCAGATCAACTAATTGTTGCAGGAACTTCAAAGACTGATTTAACAATCAGCTGGGCAGATAACTCTGACAACGAGACTGGCTTCGAAATTTGGAAGTCTTCTGTTTCAGAAGGAGGGTTTAGCTTGTATCATACTACTTCAGCTAATGTGAAGTCATTTGTTGATAATGTTCCAGAAAACAGCACTTTCTATTATAAAGTAAGGGCTATCAATACTTTTGGTGAGTCAAGCTTTACATCAGTAGTAGGAGGTTCAACGATAGCATTCACACTTTCTGTTAACTTCAATGTCGACAACCCTGCTGGAGCTCCATGGAATAATATGAATACAGATCCATTCCCGGGAACTGTACTATCAGGCTTGAAAAATGATGATGGTAACAATACAGGAATGTCTATTACTATTGTAGAGAGTAGCCTTGATTATGACGAATTCTCATTTGGGTTTGATGGTATGAATCCATTCGGGATGAATACGGGAAATAACTCTGGAGTAGTGCCAGACAACGTAATGAGAAGCTCTTACTGGATGGATCCGGGTAAAACAGCCCAATTCTTGGTGAAAGGGATGAATCTATCTTATGGATATAATTTTATATTTTTCGCAAGTAGAGATGGGGACGGAAATAGGAGTACAGATTATATAATAGATGGGAGGACAGCGACATTAAACGCTGCTAAAAATACACAGAATACCACTCAGATAAACGGTATTAGTCCTAATGACAATGGTGAGGTGTTGATTACAGTTGCTACTTCTCCAGGTTCTATGTTTGGGTATATAAATGGATTAATAGTCCAGAGTTATGTAAAGCCTCAAGGTGGTGCCAGTGCACGTGTTGCTAATAGTTTCCAACTTACCGAAGAGTTTATTGGCAGTGAGATTTCAGGCATTTATCCTAATCCTTTTACAAACACCTTTTCGGTAGATGTAGATTTGAAAGGAAAGGATGAATTGAAAATCAAAGTCTTGGATCTGAGCGGGCGTGTGGTGTACAAACATCCATATCTGATACTGGAGAAGGGTGTTCATAATGTGGATATTGATCTGACTGATATAGGGCTAAATAAAGGTATGTATTTGCTAGAAGTTAGTGGATACGAACTAGGTACCCAAGTTTTCAAACTGATAAAAAATTAATTTAACTTCTTCTCCAGATGAAGACGAAAGGTGGGCTTTATTTACTTAAAATAAGACTCATCTTTCGTCTACTAACAGAATAGTTATGCAGAAAAAACTTAATTATAGACTCCATAGTATGGATGCTTTGCGGGCTATAACTATGTTTTTGGGGGTTGTACTACATGCTGCGATGTCTTATCAGCTATATCCAAGAAGTGGCTGGCCTCAAGACAGCTCTTCTTCTAGTATGTTGTATGACTTTGTATATCAATGGATACATTCTTTTAGAATGCCTTTGTTCTTTTTAATCGCTGGTTTTTTTACACGCTTTCTTTATTTAAAAATAGGACATAAAGCTTTTTTAAAGCATAGGGTTAAGAGGATTTTAATTCCTTTTCTGGTGGGCTTGGTTTTGATAGTCCCCTTCACCGCTTTTCCATTTCATTTTTATAACTACTTTATTTCAAATGGTGAATCGTTAAAAGAATCGGCAAGTTTAGCCCTGAGAGCTGCAGTTAATTGGAATGGCCTTATCCATTTATGGTTTTTGTACTATCTTATTATTTTCTATAGTGCCTATCTAGGTTTGAAATGGATTTTAGACAAAACAGGGTTTAATGGAAAGGTATTTAGTTCGGCTTTTTTTCCCAGTACCCTCAACATAATACTGCTATCTATAGCCCTTTTTGTCATACAGTTTCTCTTTCTAGAAGTAAAGATAGAACCGTGGACAGGTATAAAAATCAGGTGGAATTTGATGCTGTATTATGGCACATTCTATTATATAGGGTATGCAATGCAAAGAAATATAGATTCTTTACATGTGTGTAATTCAGTCTATAAGTATTACTTACTTATAGGTACTTGCTTCAGTTTTTTGAATTTTTATTTGGTCAACACGCATGATGTAGCAAGCGCAAGTACTCTTAGTATTGCCTTGCTAAAGGGAAGCATAGCGATACAAACAAATCTATTGATATTTGGAATGCTAGGTTTCTTTATGACTGCTTTTGAAAAAGAGCAAAAACTCATGCGATATTTTTCTGATGCATCTTATTGGGTATATCTCATCCATTTGCCAATTGTTGTTGGTTTACAAGTACTTCTGTTGAAGCTGAACTATTTTGACCACTTCAAATTTGGGATAATTCTTCTGTTAACAACTATCATAACTTTAGTTACTTACCAAGCTTTTGTACGATATTCTATCATAGGGGTATATCTTCATGGTGCGCGCCAAAGGGAGGTATTAATACAGTCTTTCAAATCTTAAATTTTTCATATCAATATGAAAAAAACTTTTACTCATTTACTTATAGCTACTACATTCTTTCTAAGCTTTCATGTGGCTTTAGGTCAAATTTTGGATCCAAATGATCCTATTGTAGAATACGATTCTATTGCTCCCCCTATCCAACCAGCCTATGGTCAAATAGGCAAATGGGTGGTTACTCCTGAGGTAAATTGGGATTCAGATCAATGGAAGTCGTATATCTACAAAGGAGTGCCTTTTAGACTGAGGTTCCCCAATAACTACGACCCGTCAAGAGCAGAAGAATATCCTATGATATTTATTTTGCATGGATATGGTTTTAAGGATGGTACGATATATCTCAATGACCGCCACCTGAATAACGCAGGCGCAGATGCATTTGAAAGTGCTATAAATAATGGTAAGTATGATGGGTTTGTTATTTCCCCACAAGCAATTTCCAAATTCTCCTTACCGATCTTTCAAGCATTATCAGAACTGGTAACCATATTTGATGACGAGCTTAATATCGATATCAATAGAATCTCGCTCAATGGAAGGTCTGGCGGAGCCGTTTCTGTATGGGACTTCATTGCAGAGCACCCAACGTTATTTTCTTCTGCTTTGCCTATAAGTGGTATATCTCCAGGAACAGCCAGTAAAATAGAAGATTATAAATTTACACCTATTTGGGTGTTCCAAGGTGAGAAAGATAAGGGACCTTACCCTTACCAAACGGAAGCACTTGTATCGCAAGTGGAAGCTGCTGGAGGGGACATTACCTACAAGCTTTATTTAGGTAAAGGGCATGGTATTATGTCAACAGTATATGCTGAAGATGAATTCTTTCCTTATATGCTTGAATCAAATAAAGTGAACCCATGGGTGTTGTATGGCCAACACGAGTTTTGCCCAGGAGACCCTGTGAATATTATGGTTGGGGTAACAGCTGGTTTTGATGGCTACGAATGGAGAAAAGATGGCGTTTTGTTGGCAGGTGAAACAGGCAACACGATTCAAGTAACGGAATATGGTACATACGATGTACGTATCAAAAGAGGCAATGAATGGTCGTATTGGTCACCTAAACCGATGATTGTAGGGGAGAAAGCTGTTACCATAACCCCTCCTATTATGGTGAGCGAAGGAATGAGTAAAGTGTTACCATCTGCCGATGGCAGCACAACTGTCACGCTTGAACTGCCAGAAGGGTATGAGTCTTATGAATGGCAAAAAGCAGGTAATGGGACGGTTTTGGGTACATCAAGGACACTTGTTGTTTCGGAACCAAGTGAATATATAGCACGAGTTACTGAAAAGTTTGGATGTTCCAGTAATTTTTCTTCTCCATTTAAAGTAGTAGATGCTGCGGGCATTGGAGCTCCAGATGAATTAAATGGTTTGGTTGCATATGCTATTTCCAAAACAGAAATTCAGCTAAATTGGAGTGATAACCCAAATGCTACTTATAACGAAACAGGTTTTGAAATATATAGGAGTTTAGAACAGGGAACTGGCTTTACACTTATTCATGTAACGGGTGCAGATGAGCTTTCATACCTAGATACGGAGCTTTCTCCCAATACAGAATATTTTTATATTCTAAGACCAATTAATGAAGAGGGAGCTGCTCCTGTTTCAGAAGAGGTCTCTACCCAAACACAAGTTGATAGCGAAGACCCTACTGCCCCTAGTGATCTTTATGCGGAGTCCGTAAGCTCAACACAAGTGACATTGAAGTGGAAGGCTTCAAGTGACAATGTAGGGGTATACAGGTATGATGTGTATCAGAATGGGCAAAAAGCATTAGTGGTTGATGATACACAAGTAACTGTCTACAACTTAATTGCTGGGAAAGTATATAACTTCTCTGTAGTAGCACGTGATGTGACAGGTAATGAGTCTGTTCAAAGTAATCAAGTAGTGGTTGCTGCATTAGATCCATTTCTAAATTATAAATATTATGAAGGAACTTGGAGTGTTCTTCCTGATTTCAATGCTCTTACTTCTGTAAAAGAAGGTACGACTGCTAACGTAGATATTGATTTAAGAGATAGAAACTCGGATATTGCTTTCATATGGGAAGGGTTTATCAATATTCCCATAGCAGGTGCTTACACATTTGAAACCCGTTCGGATGATGGAAGTAAATTATATATAGGAGAGTATGATGAAGCAAACCTTGTTGTCGACAATGATGGTGTCCATGGTTCTAGGTATAGATCTGGTACATATAACTTCGACGTGCCAGGTGATTACCCAATCGTAATTACATATTTTCAAGGGGGAGGAAGTGGTAGAAGAATGGAGGTTTATTGGAAAAATACGGCACACGGAGTTACATCAAGACAAAGAATTCCAGATAATGCTTTCCGGGCAGGCTTTGACTTTCCAGACAATCCTCCTTCTACTCCTACTGAAATTGGGGCAACAGCTATTTCATATGATCAAATAGACCTTACTTGGATAGATAATTCGGATAATGAAACAAGTTTCCAAATTTATAGATCGACATCTTTGAATGGTAGTTATTCTGCTGCTGGTATTGTTGGTGTGGATG